>NZ_JBIAQQ010000028.1:0-66939 GCF_042889165.1 Streptomyces sp. NPDC002669
CGCCAAGGGCGCCGGCACCGGCCTGTCCAAGATCGGCGACATCACCAAGGGCCTCAAGGGCATCGAGAACATCGAAATCCCCAAACTCCCCGACGACGCCATCACCCTGCCCGACGGCGCGACGATGCTGCCCGACGGCACCTTCCACCTCCCCGACGGCGCCAAGGTCCCCGACGGGGGCATCGAACTGCCCGACGGAAGCGTCAAGTTCCCCGACGACGCCCCCGTGCTGCCCGAGGGCACCACCAAACTCCCCACCGCCGCCGACGACCCCATCCAGTACGTCGACCGCGACGGCAACCTCCTGGACAAGAACGGCGACGTCGTCCAGCACGCCAAGGACGCCCCCAAGGAACCCACCCCCACCACCCCGCACACCGACAGCAACAACCCGGCCCCGCACACCACCCCCGTGCGAGAACCCGTCCCGGCCGGCGTCGGCGCCCGCAACGGCGACGACGTCATCCGCCTGGGCAGCGACCCCGCCGGCCTCGGCGACCTCGGCCGCATCGGGGACGACCTGCCCGGCGGCAACACCGGTGACCACCTCCCCACCGGCCAGACCGGCGACCACCTCCCCGGCGGCCGCGCCGACGACCTCGGCCACGGCCCCTCCAACAGCCACGAACCCCCCACCGGCGGCCCCCGCAACGACGGCCCCGGGCCCAACACCCACACCGGCGACGGCAGCCACAACAACGGCGGAGGCGGCGGACACCAGGACCCGCCCCCCACCGGCGGGCACGGCGGCGACGGACCCGGCGGACACAACGACGGACCCGGCGGAGGCGGCCACAACGACGGCCCCGGCGACGGGCCCGGCAACGGCGGCGACCACACCCCGGACAACACCGGCGGCCACGGTGATGGCCCCGACGTGCCCGATGAGCACGTCAGCAGCCTCGACCGTCCGCCGTCGGAGCCCTTGACCGAGCCCAGGGCGGACGGCGCGCGCTACGTCGACGAGCCCTCCCCGCACGCGGGGCGGGTCTACGACGAGATCCGGGCCACCCCCGACTCGGTGGACATTCCGGCGATCTCCGGGAACACCGGCATCGACCCGTCCGTGTTGCAACGGGTCAAGACGCACCTGTTCCGCACCGAGCACGTGGTCGTCGTGGAGAAGGGCATGGCCAGGGAAGGGCTCTTCACTCCGCGCGACGACATCGGCGATCTCTGGCAGGCGGCCGGGCAGCGTAGCCTGGACGCGGACGAGGCGCTCAAACTCCAGCGCCTCATCGCTCATGAGTACATGGAAAGCCACCTCATGGAGGCAGGGCTCCCCTACGTGTTCGACAACGCGAATTCGTGGGAGGTCGACATGGTGAACGGTGTCGCCGACGGCCACTACCGCGCCTGGCCCGAAAGCTGGGCGGACGCGGGGGCCCACGAACTCACGGTGAGTGAACGCAGGGGCGGGTTCGCCCAGTGGGAGGGGCTGGGGCTCGATGCGCCGAAGATCGAGCTGGCCACCGACCTCTCGAACATCGACGAGGTGATGGAGGCTGCCTTCCAGGAGCTCCGTTCGAAGGGACTGGACCTTTAAATGACCGATGGATCGACGCTCGCCCTGCTGGAGAGGTTGCGTGCGGCCGACTGGTCCGGCGACTGGGACCACGCCTTCGAGCACGCGCAGTCCCGCCGTCTGCTGATGCACGAGTACCTTCGGCGGGCCGCGCTGTGGGCCCAGGCGTACGGCGCCGAGGCCGAATGGCCCTTCTTCGACGTCACGCGGTACGCCGACAAGGACTTCCAGCTCCCGCCGGAGCTCGCCGCGGCGCTCGACGAGGGCCTCAAGAAGGTCGCGTACGACGCCCGGAAGACCTGTGGGGCCGCGGTGCGGTTCGCGGCGCTCCGCGAGCGGGGCGATGTCGCGCTGCCGGACCTGCCCGATCTCTACGAGCCCCTGGTCCTCTTCTACGAGCGGGGTGGCGAGTTCCTCCAGGACGGGGCCGGGCTCCTCGACCTGACCGGTGTGTCCGTCAGGCCCCGCGGCCCGGGGAACCACCTCGCGGACCGGCCCTTCCTCACGTTCGACGGGCGCGTGCTGGACGCCCTGGACGCCAAGGGCCGGATCTCCTACCACGTGGCGGCCGACCGTTCGGGGCCCGTGCTGCGGCGGCGTCTGCTCAAGTCGGAGCAGCACGACGAGGCGTTCACGGCGGAGCTGCGCTGGGAGCCGACGGATCTTCTCCGGCTCGCCGACGAGAAGCGGACCGACACCGGCTACGCGCAGATCGGTGACATCGAGGCGGCGGAGCTCCTCCAGGCGGCTTTCCGGGGTGCCTCGGGCTCCTGACGGAGGTCAGGTCGTGGCCGGGGGCTCCCTCGTGGGAGCGGAGCCCCCGGAAACGCGAAACGGGGCCCGGCCGAATCGGCCGGACCCCCCTCGCTTTCCCCCTCCGTCAGGGCTTCCCGATCCCCCCAGATCCCTCCCCGGAAGCACCCGACGCCAGATACGACTCGGCGGGGTGCCGAACGGTTGCACGCCTTGACGATCTCTTTACCTTGGGGGCAAAGGGGCTTGTCAGCAGGCGTGTTCGGCGTACCGGGCGGCCACCTCGGCGAGGACCTCGGCGCCGTCGCGGGCCCAGAGGTCCTCGTTGAAGATCTCCACCTCGATCGGGCCGTCGAAGCCGGTGGCCTCGACCAGTGAGCGGAAGGCCCGGAAGTCCACCGCGCCGTCGCCGAGCCGGCCCCGGCCGAGCAGGACCCCGGCCGGGAGCGGGGTGATCCAGTCGGCCAGCTGGAAGGAGTGGATGCGCCCGCCCGCGCCCGCGCGGGCGATCTGCGCGGGCGCCTGGTCGTCCCACCAGACGTGGTACGTGTCGACGACCACACCGACCTGTTCGGCGGGGAAGCGCTCCGCGATGTCCAGGGCCTGGGACAGGGTGGAGACCACGCAGCGGTCCGAGGCGAACATCGGGTGCAGCGGTTCGATCGCGAGGCGCACGCCGCGTTCGGCCGCGTACGGGGTCAGCTCCCCCAGGGCGTCCGCGACGCGTTCGCGGGCGCCGTGCAGGTCCTTGCTGCCCGCCGGGAGTCCGCCGGAGACCAGGACCAGGGTGTCCGTGGACAGGGCCGCCGCCTCGTCGATCGCGGCGCGGTTGTCGTCCAGGGCGCGGGCCCGTTCCGCCGGGTCGAGCGCGGTGAAGAAGCCGCCCCGGCAGAGGCTGGTGACGGCGAGGCCGTGGTCGGCGAGGAGGGCGGCGGCGCGCTCGACGCCGTACTCCTGGACGGGGCCCCGCCACAGGCCGACCTTGTCGATGCCCGCCTTCGCGCAGCCCTCGGCCAGTTCGGGCAGGGACCACTGCTTGATGGTCTCCTGGTTGATGGAGAGACGGCCGTCGCTCATCGGGTGCCTCCGTTGACCGCGAGCAGGGCGCGCATCCGGGATTCGGCCAGTTCCGGGTCGGGGAACAGGCCCAGCCGGTCCGCGAGTTCGTACGCCTTCGCCAGGTGCGGCAGCGAGCGGGCGGACTGGAGACCGCCGACCATCGTGAAGTGGTCCTGGTGGCCGGCCAGCCAGGCCAGGAAGACCACGCCCGTCTTGTAGAAGCGGGTGGGTGCCCGGAAGAGGTGGCGGGACAGCTCGACCGTGGGGTCGAGAAGGTTCCGGAACCCCTGGACGTCGCCGGTGTCCAGCACCCGTACCGCGTGGGCGGCCAGCGGGCCCAGCGGGTCGAAGATGCCGAGCAGGGCGTGGCTGAAGCCCTGGTCGTCGCCCGCGATCAGTTCGGGGTAGTTGAAGTCGTCGCCGGTGTAGCAGCGCACCCCGCCCGGCAGGCGGCGGCGGACGTCGATCTCGCGCTCCGCGTCGAGCAGGGAGATCTTGATGCCGTCGACCTTGTCCGGGTGTTCCGCGATGACCTTCAGGAACGTGTCGGTGGCGGCGTCGAGGTCCGAGGAGCCCCAGTAGCCGTCCAGCGCGGGGTCGAACATCGGGCCCAGCCAGTGCAGGACGACCGGTTCGGACGCCTGGCGCAGCAGGTGCGCGTACGTCTCCAGGTAGTCCTCGGGTCCCTTCGCCGCCGCGGCGAGCGCGCGGGAGGCCATCAGGATGGCCTGGGCGCCGCTCTCCTCGACGAGGGCGAGCTGCTCCTCGTAGGCGGCGCGGACCTCGGCGAGGCCGGCGGGGCCGGCGAGCTGGTCGGTGCCGACGCCGCAGGCGATGCGGCCGCCGACCGCCTTCGCCTCGGCGGCGGAGCGGCGGATCAGTTCGGCCGCGCCGGCCCAGTCCAGGCCCATGCCGCGCTGGGCGGTGTCCATCGCTTCGGCGACGCCCAGGCCGTGCGACCAGAGGTGGCGGCGGAAGGCGAGGGTGGCGTCCCAGTCGACGGCCGCCGGGGAGTCGGGGCTGACGTCGGCGTACGGGTCGGCGACGACGTGGGCCGCGGAGAAGACCGTGCGCGAGGCGAGCGGGCTGCCGCCGGGGGCGAGGTCGAGGGGGGTGGTGCGGGGCTCGTAGGGGCCCTGCGGGAGGTGGATGGTCATACGCGGATCAGCTCCGGTGCGCGGTGCGGGAGTCGGGTCGTCGCGGGGGAGGTCCCGGGTTCCGGGACGGGCGGGCGGCCGTCCCGGAGGCGGATCCGGGACGGCGGTGCGGGAGGGCGGACGTCACAGGGACAGCTCGGGGACGTCGAGGCGGCGGCCCTCCGCGTGGGACTTCAGGCCCAGCTCGGCGAGCTGCACGCCGCGGGCGCCGGCCATCAGGTCCCAGCCGTACGGCTCGTCGAGCACGACGTGGCGCAGGAAGAGCTCCCACTGGGCCTTGAAGCCGTTGTCGAAGACGGCGTTGTCGGGGACTTCCTGCCACTGGTCGCGGAAGGACTCGGTGACCGGGAGGTCGGGGTTCCAGACCGGCTTGGGGGTGGCCGAGCGGTGCTGGACGCGGCAGTTGCGCAGGCCGGCGACGGCGGAGCCGTGCGTGCCGTCCACCTGGAACTCGACGAGCTCGTCGCGGTTGACGCGGACCGCCCAGGAGGAGTTGATCTGCGCGACCGCGCCGCTCTCCAGCTGGAAGACGCCGTAGGCGGCGTCGTCGGCGGTGGCGGCGTAGGGCTTGCCCTGCTCGTCCCAGCGCTGCGGGATGTGCGTCTGGACGTGCGCCTGGACGGTGGTGACCCGGCCGAACAGCTCGTGGAGCACGTACTCCCAGTGCGGGAACATGTCGACGACGATGCCGCCGCCGTCCTCCGCGCGGTAGTTCCAGGACGGGCGCTGGGCCTCCTGCCAGTCGCCCTCGAAGACCCAGTAGCCGAACTCGCCGCGCACGGAGAGGATCTCGCCGAAGAAGCCGCCGTCGATGAGGCGCTTCAGCTTCAGCAGGCCCGGCAGGAAGATCTTGTCCTGGACGACGCCGTGCTTGATGCCGGCGTCGCGGGCGACGCGGGCCAGCTCCAGGGCGCCCTCGACGTCCGTGGCGGTGGGCTTCTCGGTGTAGATGTGCTTGCCCGCCGCGATCGCCTTCTTGATCGCCTCGACGCGGGCCGAGGTGACCTGGGCGTCGAAGTAGATGTCGATGCTGTCGTCGGCGAGCACCGCGTCGAGGTCGGTGGACCACTCGGTCAGGCCGTGCTTCGCGGCCAGCTCCTCCAGCGCGTGGGCGCGGCGGCCGACCAGCACCGGCTCGGGCCACAGCACGTCCCCGTCGCCGAGGTCGAGGCCGCCCTGCTCGCGGATCGCGAGGATCGAGCGCACCAGGTGCTGCCGGTACCCCATGCGACCCGTGACGCCGTTCATGGCGATGCGCACTGTCCTGCGTGTCACGAAACTTCCTCCAAGCAACCGTAGCAAGCGCTTTCTATCGGTGATGACGCTAGCCTGCCGACAGCAATCCGGACAAGAGGGGGCTCCCCCGCGTCTCCTCCCGCCCCGTCCCCCCTCGTCGCTCCTCGGAGGAAAGCCATGACAGTCACCCTGGCGGATGTGGCGGCTCGCGCCCGGGTGTCCCCGGCGACCGTCTCCCGCGTGCTGAACGGCAACTACCCCGTGGCCGCGTCCACCCGGGAGCGGGTGCTGCGCGCGGTGGACGAGCTGGACTACGTGCTCAACGGCCCGGCGAGCTCGCTCGCGGCGGCCACGTCCGACCTGGTCGGCATCCTGGTCAACGACATCGCCGACCCGTTCTTCGGGATCATGGCGGGGGCGGCGCAGACCGAGATCGGCGGGCCGGGGGACGGTTCGGGCCGGGCGGGCGGCGAGAAGCTCGCCGTGATCTGCAACACCGGCGGCTCGCCCGAGCGCGAGCTCACCTACCTCACCCTGCTCCAGCGCCAGCGCGCCGCGGCCGTGGTGCTGACCGGGGGTGCCGTGGAGGATCCGGCGCACCGGGCCGCGACGTCCGCCAAGCTGACCCGGCTCGCGGACGCGGGCACCCGGGTGGTGCTGTGCGGACGGCCCCCGCTGCCGGACAACGAGGCGGTCGTGGCCACGCTGGCCTTCGACAACCGGGGCGGGGGCCGCCGCCTCACCGAGCACCTGCTCGCGCTGGGCCACCGGCGGATCGGCTACGTCGCGGGCCCCTCGGAGCGCACGACGACCCGTCACCGCCTGGAGGGACACCTCGACGCGATGCGCGCGGCGGGACTTGTCGGCGACGGTACGGACGCGACGGCGCCGCTCCTCGGCCGGTACGAGGAAAGGCTCGTCGTCCACGGTCCCTACGACCGGCGGTCGGGCTACGACGCCACGGTCGAACTCCTGCGCCGCGAACCGGAGGTGACGGCCGTGGTCGCCGCGAACGACACGGTGGCCCTGGGCGCGAGCGCGGCGATCCGGGACCGCGGGCTGCGCATCCCCGAGGACGTCTCGGTGGCGGGCTTCGACGACCTGCCGTTCTCGGTGGACGCGGTGCCGGCGCTGACGACCGTACGGCTGCCGCTCTTCGAGGCGGGGGCGCGGGCGGGACGGCTGGCCATGGGCAAGGAGACCCCGCCGCCCGGCGGAATCGCCACGATCCCGGCCGAGTTGATGGTCCGCGGCTCGACGGCGCCACCGCGGGGGCGGTGAGCGGGTGGGAAGTCCGGTGCGCGGGTGGGGGGTTCCGGTGTTCCGGTACCGGCCCCTGCCCCGGTGACGGGCCCTCACCGATTGTCCGCACCGGAAACCGACACCGCCCACCACGCCACCCGCACCGGTCCCCCGCACGGCCCGCGACAGCCTCCGGCACGCCTCTGAACGTGCCCTCACCTGGGGCTCCGCCAAAGCTCGTCCGGGTCTGGAGCAGGGCCGGACCGAGGTCCGTCCCGTTCTCCGTTCGGGTTCCGGCAGAAAGATGGGGGTGTTGCCCCCATGCCCCGCGGAGCCTCCACCGGAAGTATGGAGTTCGGCGGACCGGTCGGTGCCGGCGCCGGACCGAGGAGGTGCGATGACGGAGATCGATACGGGCGGCAACGAACGGCTGTGCGTCTCTTCCGCGTCACGCCCGTCCGCGGCAGCGGGACACCCCGCCGATGCGGTCGGCCTGCTGGAGGCCGAGCGGCCCGCGACGCCCGGGGACTCCTGGGCGGACGGCTCGTGGTGGCGGCCCGCGCTGACCGGAGAACGGTTCTGCGACCGTGCCCCGGACTGGGCGCTGTTCGTCCGGGACGCGGTCTCCGCCGCCCCCGAGCGGGCGGAGATCGCCGACCGGGCGGACCGGCCGGGGCTGCGCGGGTTCGAGTGCGTCCTCGCCCCGTTCACCGCCCGCGCGGCGCGGCGGATGCTGGACGGGTTGCCCCCGCGGGTGGGCCGGTGCGCCGATCTGGACGCCGTGCGCGACGACTTCGAGCGCCATCTGGCCCGGCGGCTCGCCCGGCTCGCCGCCCGGACCCTGGTCCTGGAGCTGCACACGGCGCGGCGGGAGGGCCGGCTCACCGGGGCGGCCTCCGAGGACCGGTTCACGGACTTCCTGCGGCTGACCGGTTCCCGCTCCGGGCTGGCCGCGCTCTGCACGACGTACCCCGTACTGGCCCGGATCCTGGGGCGTGCGGCGCTCGACGCCGCCGCCGCGCTGGCCGAGATGCTCGTACGGTTCACCGCGGACCGTCCGGTGCTGCCGGGCGACCGCACCACCCGCGGCGAAGGCCCCGCCGAGGGGACCGCGGGCGTCGGGCGGCTGGTGGGGGTCGTACCGGGGGCCGGGGACGGCCACCGGGGCGGGCGCACCGTGATGCTGCTCCGGTTCGAGGACGGCGCCCGGCTGGTCTACAAGCCTCGCCCGCTCGCCGCGCACCGGCACTTCAACGAACTGGTCCAGTGGTTCAACGCGCTGCCCGGCACGCCCGGTCTGCGTACGCTCGCCCTGCTGGACCGGGGGTCGTACGGCTGGGTGGAGTTCGTCGCGGAACGGCCCTGCCGCTCGGCCCGCCAGATCGAGGTCTTCTACCGGCGCCAGGGGGCCCTGCTGGCCCTGCTGCACGCGCTGGACGGCACCGATCTGCACCACGAGAACCTGATCGCGGACGGGGAGCACCCGGTGCTCGTCGACGTGGAGACGCTGTTCCACCCGCCGCTGCCCGCCGCGGCCTCGGACGACCCGGCGGCCCGTGCCCTGCACGCCTCGGTGCACCGGGTGGGGCTGCTGCCGCAGCTGCTCGTCGGGGACGAGACGGCGCTCGACATGTCCGGGATCGGCGGCGGGCAGGCGGCCGATTCGCCGGTGCGCAGCGCCGACTGGGCCGACGCGGGGACCGACCGGATGCGGCTGGTGCGCCGGACGGCCCGGTTCGGCGAGTCGGCCAACCGGCCCCGGCTGACCGGAACGCCCGCCGATCCGTCCGCCTTCACCCGTGCGCTGTGCGCCGGTTTCCGCGCCGGGTACACCGCGATCAAGGCGGCCCGTGCCGAACTCCTGCGCTCAGGCGGCCTGTTGGAGCGCTTCGCGCACGACGAGGTGCGGGTGGTGGCGCGGCCCACCTGGGTGTACTCCTCGCTCCTGGACGAGTCCACGCATCCGGACCTGATGAGGGACGCCGCCGAACGGCAGGAGGTGCTGGCGCTGCTGGGCACCGACGTCCTGGGCTCCTCCGCGCTGCCCGATCTGCTGGACGAGGAGATCGCCCAGCTCTGGGCGGGGGACGTGCCCCTGTTCACCGCCCTGCCCGAACGCACCGACCTGTGGAGCGGGAACGGCCGGCTGCTGCCCGGGACGCTCGCCCGGACCGGGCTGTCCCTGGTCCGGGAGAAGCTGGCGGCCATGGACACGGTGGACCGGCAGGACCAGGAGCGGATCATCCGCGCCGCGATGGTGACCACCTCCCGCGAACCGGCCCACATCGCCGCTCCCGGCCCGCGCCGGGCCCGTACGGCCGCGACCGCGCCGGAGCCGGAGCAGCTGCTCGCGGCGGCCCGCTCGGTCGGCGACCAGCTGGTCTCCCAGGCGTACTCCGGCTCCACCCGGCTGAACTGGATCGGTCTGGAACTGCTCGGCGAGCGCTACTGGCGGCTGGGCCCGATGGCCGCCGACGTGGCGGGCGGCTACACCGGTACGGCGTGCTTCCTCGCCCAGCTCGCCTCGCTCACCGGGGCGGACCGGTACGCGGCGGCCGCCCGGGACGCGCTGGCGCCCCTCGCCGGGCTGCTGGACGCGCTGCACTCGCGCCCGGACGACCTGGGCCCGGTGGGCTCGGGCGCGTTCGCCGGGCTCGGCGGGATCGCCTACGTACTGGCCCAGGTCTCGGACACGCTGGACGACCCGCGCCTGGGTGAACTGGTGCTGCCCGCACTGCGGTTGACCGGTGCCGCGGCGAGTGCCGAGAGCGAGTACGGGGTGCGCGGCGGCACGGCCGGCGGACTGGTCGGCCTGCTCGCCGGGTACCGGACCACCGGGCGGTCCGACGTGTGGCGCGGGGCGGAACACTGCGCCGGGCTGCTGCGCGAGGCGCCGTTGCCGGACGCGCCGGGATTCGCCGACGGGTCCGCCGGGATCGGCTGGGCGCTGCTGCGCTTCGCCGAGGCGGGCGGCGGCGAGCCGTACCGCGCCTCGGGGCTCGCCGCGCTGCGGGCCGCGACCGGCGCGGTGGGCCCGGACGTCTCCTGGTGCCGGGGCCGGACGGGCGTGGCGCTGGCCGTGCTGGACAGCCCGGCGGCGCGGACCGATCCGTCGCTGTCCGCCTGGGCGCGCGAGGCGGCGGCGGACATCGCACGGTCCGAGCCGCCGCCGGACGACAGCCTGTGCCACGGCGAGCTCGGCGTCCTCGAACTGCTGCGCCTCGGCGAGCCCTCGGGTGCGCGCACCCGCTGGGTGGAGCGGGCCGGGGCGCTGCTCGCGGCGGCCGACCGGGCGAAGCCGCGCTGCGGAACCCCCGGCCAGGTGCCGCACCCGGGGCTGCTGACCGGGCTGGCGGGCATCGGGCACGGACTGCTGCGGGCGGGCTTCCCCGACCGGGTGCCGTCCCTGCTGCTGCTCGCCGGACCCACCGCACCCGCCGCACCCCACTGACCGCCCACCCGCCCCGTACCGTTCCTCCTTCCCGCTCCACCTCCGTTCCTTCTCCTCCGTTCCTTCTCCGCACCGTTCACCACCGCACGGCTCACGGAACGACAACCCCCTACAGAAGAGGCAGAGATCATGCAGAGCACCGAAGCTTCCGCCATCCTCTCCACCGACTCCATGGACGAGTTCGCCGACGAGCACCCCGCCGGCAGAATCACCCTGGGTGCGAGCGGCAGACTCGGGCTGCGCAGCAGCATTCTCAGCGCCACGGACGGCAACAACGGCTGCACCACGGACCTGCCGTGGACCACCATGACCTGGAACTGAATGAACTCCTTTTCAGATCAAGAGATTTGACGCGCTGACCGGTGGGCAGTGCCTCGAGTAGCCTGCGTACATGCGTGCCACTTCGTCGGTGATTGTCGGGCGAGCCGCTGAGACCGGCCTGCTGAGCGACGCCCTGGACACCGCATCGCGGTGTTCGGGGCGTGCGGTCTTCTTCGTGGGGGACCCGGGCATCGGGAAATCACGGCTGGCCGGCGAGTGCGCCTACCGGGCGTACGAGCGGGGCATGCCGGTGCTGCGCGGCAGGGCCACGTCGACCGGGCTCGTGGTGCCGTTCCGCCCGCTGATCGAGGCGCTGTCCTCACGGTTCCGGGCGGCCGGTACGCCCACCGATCCGGAGCTGGACCCGTACCGTCCGGCGCTGGCCCGGCTGGTGCCGGAGTGGCGCCAGGGCTCCTCCCCCGGCTATCCGGAGACGGTGATCGAGCTGGCGGAGGCGCTGCTGCGGCTGCTGTCGGTGCTCGGCCAGGAGCGCGGTTGCGTGATCCTGCTGGAGGACCTGCACGACTCCGACACCGAGACGATCGCGGTGGTGGAGTACGTCATCGACAACGTGGCGGACCTGCCGGTGCTGTTACTGGGGACCCTGCGCCCGGAGCCCGGGGTCGCCCTGGACCTGGTGCGTTCGGCGGAGCGGCGGCAGGTCGCCACCGTGCACGAGCTGTCCCCGCTCGGCGACGCGGACGTGCGGGAGATGGCCGCCTCGTGCCTGGAGGCCGACCCCGACGAGGTGCCGCGGACCACCCACGAGCGGCTGGCGGAGCGGGCGGGTGGCAACCCGTACCTGGTCGAGGTGCTGCTCGCCGATCTGCTCGACTCCGGCCAGCTGCGCCGCACCGGCGACCGCTGGGAGGAGCACGTCAACCCGGACGCGTCGGTGCCGACCGGGGTGGTGCGCAGCTGGTCGCGGCGGCTGGACCGGTTCGACGAGCCGGTGCGCGAACTGCTCCTGTGCGCGGCCACGTTGGGCAGCCGGTTCTCGGTGACCGTGCTCCAGACCGTCACCGGTTTCGACGACCGCACGCTCTTCAGCCATCTGCGTTCCGCCGTCGAGGCGAACATCATCGCCCCCGACGGGGCGGACCCCGACCGCTACACCTTCCGGCACGCGCTGACCGCCGAGGCGCTGGTGGCCTCGCTGGCACCGGCCGAGCGGGCCGCCACGGCCCGCCGCGCGGCCCTGTCGCTGGCTGCCGTGGTGCATGAACTCGGCGACGAGCAGCGGCAGTTGATGGCGACTCTGCAACTTGCCGGGGGCGACCGGCACGGTGCCGCCCGGCAGTTCGCCGCCGTCGGCCGCCGGATGCTGACGGCGGGGGCGTCCGGTTCCGCCGTCATCCTGCTGGAGCGGGCCCGTTCGCTCGCCCACGAGGGCGATCTGCGGAGCGTCACGGAATCGCTCGCGGTCGCCCATGCCGAGGCCGGCGAGCTGGACACGGCCCTGGCGCTGACCGGGGAGCTGCCGCCGGTGCCCCCGCGCTCCGACGCCGCCGAACAGCGCGGGGAGACCCACATCAAGATCGCCTGGGCGGCCGTGATGGCGGAACGGATGGCGGAGGCGGCCGGGCAGATCCGGGCCGCGCGGGGCGTTCTCGGTACGGCCGTCCGCCCCGAGCAGCAGGCGGCGCTCGACGTGGTGGACGGCCATCTGGCCCTGCTGCCCGGCCATGTCGACCACGGGCAGCAGGAGCGCGCGCAGGATGCGGCGCGCCGGGCCGCGTCGGTCGCGGAGGAGCGCAACCTTCCGGTGGTGGCCTGCCAGGCGTGGCAGTTACTGGCGCTGCTGTCCCGGCAGCGCGGCTTCGACGAGGCCGACGCCTGCCTGGAGCGGATGCTCGCGGTGTCCGAGCAGCACTCCCTGCCGGTGTGGCGGGTGGAGGCCCTGGTCCGGCTCGGCGCCAACACGTTCATGCGCACCGGCGACCCGGCCCGGCTGGAGACGGCCCGCACCGCCGCCCAGTCGTTGGGCGCGCTGGTGCCGACCCAGACCGTGGACGGGCTGCTCGCGATGAACGCGGTGATGCGCGGCGAGTGGGACGGGGCGCACGAGATCATCGAGCGTTCGCTGGCCGCCAGCGCGCGGGTCCGCAACCTGGGGGCGCACCGCTACCTGCTGCTGGCCTCGGCGACGCTCGCCGCGCACCGGGGCCGAAGACGGGACCTGGACCGGGCCATGGTCCGGTTCCGCCGGGCGGGCGGCGAGGAGTCCTTGCTCGTACCGCTGCAACTGGGTCTCTGCCGCGCCTTCGCGGCGCTGCTGGAGGAGGACCGCGAGCGTGCGCTGGCCGACCTCGACACCTCGCTGGCCTGGGAGCGCGAGAATCCCAGCTTCTTCTATCTGAGCGGGCGTTACGGCCTGCGTCCGCTGCTGCGGGTCCTCGACGGGCGGGGCGACCGGGCGGAGCTCGGCGCGATCCTGGGGAGCCCCGGCGCGGACCTGGCGTGGAACCAGCTGTTCCTGCGGCTGGCCGACGGCGTCCTGCACGGTCGGGAGGGCGACGCGGAGCGCGCCGCCCGGACGGTCCGCTCCGCCGTCGCCGACGCCGCCGCCTTCCCCCTCGCCCGCCACCTGGGGCTGCGGCTGGTCGCCGGCGCGGCGCTCGCCGAGAAGTGGGGCGAGCCGGTGGGCTGGCTGCGGTCGTCGGAGGAGTACTTCTACGGGGCGGGCATCCAGCCCGTCGCGGCGGCGTGCCGGGCGGAGCTGCGGCAGGCGGGGGCCAGCGTCGGACAGCACCGGGGCGGCTGGGACCGCATCCCGGCCGCCCTGCGGACGAGCGGTGTGACGCCGCGCGAGTACGAGGTCTTCGTCCTGCTGGCGGAGCGGCCGGGCAACCAGCAGATAGCCCGGCGGCTGTCCATCTCGCCGCGCACGGTGGAGAAGCACATGGCGAGCCTGCTGAACAAGACGGGGCGTGCGGACCGGGCGGCCCTGTGCGAGTTCTCCGCCGAGTGCGCGGCGGAACGCGACTGAGCGCGACGGGTGCGGCCCCGCGTCGGAGCGCCGGACCGCACCCGGATGACGGCGCGGCGGACGGGGTGACGGGTGGGGTGACGGGGTGACGGGCGGTGGTCCGAGGGGCCCGTGATGTCCCCGTGGGGCACGGAATACGGGTATGCGGGCCCAACATGGGGGTGCGGAGCGGTTTTGGTCGGGTGCCGTTACGGAACATGCGGGTCCGGCACCGATGTGGGGGGACCCGTTCCCGGCGGACCATCCAGGGACATGACCGGCAAGCCGCCCAGTCCCCCGTTCTTCGGAGGCCCGCCCATGACCCGACACCACACCCCTGCCCCGTCGTCCGGTGCGCTGAGTCTCTCGGTCCTCGGGCCGCTCTCCGGGTACCTGGACGGACGGCCGCTGCTCCTCGGGCCGCGCAAGCAGCGGCTGGTCCTGGCCATGCTGCTCTGCCGGCCCAACACACCGGTACCGGTGGACGTGCTCACCGACGCGGTGTGGCCGGACGCGCCGCCCCGTACGGCGCGCAAGAACCTCCAGGTGTACATCAGTTCCACGCGGGCGCTGCTCGGCGCGCGCCGTCCCGGGGGGCCGGACGACGGCGGTGCCGGCGGGGAACGGCTGGTGCACTCCTGCGGCGGTTATCTGCTGCGGGTCGGCGAGGACGAGCTGGACACCCTGCGGTTCCGTTCGCTGGCCGCGGCCGGCCGGCGGGCCGCCGACGACGGCGATCCGCGGGCCGCCGCCGGTCTGCTGCGCCGGGCGCTGGACCTGTGGCAGGGGCCGCCGATGCACGATCTGCGGGACTCCCCGGAGGTGGCCGCGGAGGCGGAGCGGCTGGAGGCCCGGTGCCTGACCGTGCACGAGGACTGGGCCGAGACGGAGATCTCGCTGGGGCGGGCGCCCGCCGTCGTGGACGGGCTGCGGGACCTCGCCGAGCGGCACCCCCTGCGCGAGCGCATCCGGGCCGCGTGGATGGACGCCCTGCACCGGACCGGCCGCCGGGCCGAGGCGCTCGCCGTGTACGACGACTACCGCCAGCTGCTGGCGAGGGAGCTGGGCCTGGAGCCGGGGGCGGCCATCGCCGCCCGGCACCGCGCGATGCTGACCGGCCGGGACGGCGTGGACCGGCCGCGGGCGGCGGCCCCGGCGCGCCGGGCCGAGGCGCTGCGGACGGTGCTGCCCGCCGGTACGCCCGACTTCACCGGCCGGGGCGAGCAGCTGCGGGAGCTGCTGGACGTCCTGGGCGGGGAGAACGGCCGGGTGGTGGCGGTCACCGGGGCCGCGGGGACCGGGAAGACGGCCCTCGCGGTGCAGGCGGCGCACCTGCTGGCGGAGCGGTTCCCGGACGGCCGGATCCACATCCGGGTCCGCGACGAGCAGGGGGTGGTGCGTCCCCCGTCGGCGCTCGTCGGCGAACTGGCCCGGCTGACCGGCGACCCGCACCGGGCGGAGCCGATGACGGACCCGGAGCACTGGCGGCACTGGCTGGCCACGCACCGTTCGCTGGTCGTGCTCGACGACGTGCCGGAGGAGGCGGCGGTACGGGCCCTGCTGCCGGGCACCGGCGGCAGTTCGTTCGTCCTGACGGCGCGCGGTCAGCTGGCCGGGCTCGCACCGGTGCACCGGATCGCGCTGCCGCCGCTGGCCCCCGCCGAGGCGCTGGCGCTGCTGGGCCGGCTGATCGGGGCGGGGCGGGTGGGCCTGGACCGGGCCGCCGCCCTGCGCATAGCCGACGCCTGCGGGCTGCTTCCGCTGGCGGTGCGGGTGAGCGGGATGCGGCTGGCGGTGCTGCGGCACCTGCCGCTGGCCGAGTACGCGGAGCGGCTGGCCGATCCGGCCGGGGCGCTGGACGAGCTGGTGGCCGGTGACATCTCGGTGCGGGCCCGGCTGGCCTCCGGCTGGCGGGACCTGTCGCCCGGGAGCGGGCTGGCGCTGACCCGGCTGGCCTCCGCCGTCCACGAGGGTCCGTTCACCCTGCCGGAGGCCATGACGGCGCTCGGCTGCGGCGAACGGCAGGCGCTGCGGGCGGTGGAGTCGCTGATCGACGCCGGGGCGGTGACCTCCCCCAGCGGCGAGGTCACCGCGCACTCCGTGCTGTACGAGCTGCCGCGCCTGATGGGCCTGTACGCCCGCGAACTCACCGCCGCCCCGGAGCCGGGGCCCGTGCCTGTGCCGGACCCCCTGTCGGGGCCGGGCGCCCCTTCGGAACCGGCGGCCCGTACCGCGATACCGGTGGGCTGACCCGGCGCCCGCAGCCCGTGCCCGGCCGGCTCCGGACGGAAGTCCCTAGATCCGCGAGTTGCGCAGCGACTGCCACGCGGCGCCGGCCAGCGCACGCGTCGCCCGGGGCACCGACAGCCCCTCGTGCTCGCGGTACAGCTCCCAGTTGTACTGGACCAGCGACAGCTTGTTGGAGGACAGCGACCCCGCCTGGTGGGCCCGGTACACCGCGAGCGGCTCGGCCAGGCCCCGGGCGTCGGCGCCGTCGCGCATGATCGACAGCCACAGGGCGTAGTCCTGCCGCTTCCGCATCTCCGGCATCAGCCGTGTGCCGAGGACGTTGCGGTCGTACATGGCGGTCAGCGCGCCGATGTAGTCCCGGACCAGCATCGCGCGGTAGTCCACGTGTTCCCTCGCCCGGATCACGCGCCCGTTCGGGACGAAATCGGTGCTCTCGCCCTCATGGTCGGCGTCCATCTTGAAGTACGAGGTGAACGTCAGGGGCGCATCGCCCGCCGCGGCGAACGCGAGCTGCCGCTCGGTCTTCTCCGGGAGCCACATGTCGTCGCTGTCGAGGAAGGCGACGTAGTCCCCCCGGGCCCGCTGGATGGCGAGGTTGCGGGCGCGGCCGGCACCGCCCTGTTCGGGTGCCGCTTCCGGCCGGACGCGCTCGTCCTGCCGGGCGAACTCCATGAGCAGGTCCATGGAGTCGTCGGACGACTTGTCGTCGGTGATCAGCAGCTCCAGGTCGCTGTGGGTCTGCGTGAGCACCGACCGCACCGCCGCACCGAGAGTGGCTGCCGAGTTGTACACGGGCATCACCACGGACACCAGGGGCACAGTGCTTCTCCTTGCTCGACCAGGAACGTCGTTCCATTCAAGCATTGCGATCGGGCAGGAGACGCCCGGCCCGGCGTCGAACCGGGCCGGGCCGGACCCGGCGATGCCTCTTCGTCACCCCAGTGTCAGCACGTCCAGCAGGTCGGGGCGCTCCTCGGGTGCGGCGAACAGGGTGTGCAGGGCCAGCAGCAGCCCCGCCGCACCGGTCGCGAGGTCGGCGGAGAAGCGGCGCAGCCGGGCGCCCGGGACCAGCAGCCGGTCCTGTTCGGCGACCAGGTGCCAGGAGAGGTTCCGCACCGAGTCCAGCACCTCGGGGCCCGGTTCCCCGCCCGCGAGCCGGTGGGCGGTGGCCACCAGTCCGGCGCGGCCCCGGAAGAGTCCCGGCTCGCGGACGAACTCCAGGACGCACCCCTGCGCGATGCCCGGCAGCAGCGCGGCGAGCGCCGGGTCCTCCCGGTGGGCCAGGTAGCGCTGCGCGACCAGGGCCACGCCGCTGCTGCCCTGGTCCAGGTAGAGCAGATGGCGCTTGCCGTCCTTCACCTGCACGCTGCCGCCCGGCATGGTCACGCAGTGCCCGGCCTCCCTGGTGAGTGCCGCGCCCGCGGCGTCCAGCAGCCAGTCCTCACCGGTGCGCCCGTACAGTTCGAGCTGGAGGAGCGCGGCTCCGCAGAGGCCGCTCAGCAGTCCGGCGGAGTGCGGGGCGGCCAGGTCGTCGACGTGCTCGCCGCGGACCAGCGAGTCGAGTTCCCAGGCGGTCCGCAGGGCCCGGTCGAGCAGTTCCTGATCGGGCGTGCCGTCGCCGCCCGCGCCTTCGGAGGCGAGCCGCAGGGCCGCCAGTGCCGTTCCCGCCCTGCCGGTGAGCAGGTCGGCCGAGGCGGAGGCGGGGGCCCGCAGCGCCCGGTCGAGCAGTTCGCGCCCTTCCTCGCGGCGGCCGAGCCGGGACAGCACCAGCGCGATGCCGGGCAGCCCGTCGAACAGTCCGCCGGGGGCGCCCGGATCGCGGCGGAGCGCCGTGCGTGCCAGCCAGTCGACGTGCTCCTCGGGGACGGGTGCGCCGACCCGGTCCAGGGCGTACAGCACCCCGGCGGCGCCGTGCGCGGCGCAGGCGCCGCCGGTGGCGAAGCCCGTCAGGTCGCCGGGGTGGAGCCGGTCGGTGCGCTCCGGGGTGGCGTCGGCGCGGATGCCGGCGACGAGCCGTTCGCGGATGCCGGGCCAGTCGGGCACCGGGCCGCGCAGCAGCGCGTCCACGGTCGGTTCGCCGCTGTCGTCCGGGAGGCCGTGGGCGAGTGCGGCGGGTCGTGGCGGCCCCGCGTCGGGGCCCAGCCGGTACCGGGCACGGGCCCAGCGTTCCAGGGTGAGGATCTTGCCCCGGTCGTGTTCGGCCACCTCCAGCAACGGCATCAGGGTGTGCAGCCAGATCGCCCAGAGCCCGTAGGCGTCCGTCTCGGCCCCGCTCCGGTTGAAGCCGGGCGGCGCCTGGAGTCCGGGGGCACCTGCCGGCGGGGTGTCCTGGTCGTCGAGGTCGGTGGCGTACTCGAAGTCGATCAGGGCCACCCGGCCGTCGGGGCGGATGATGACGTTGGCGGGGTGCACGTCCGCGAACCGCAGCCCGCGGGCGTGGATGAGGTCGAGGGCCCGGCCGAGCCCGTCCGCGACGGACTGCGCCCAGCGGGAGTAGGCGTCGAGTTCGGCGGGGGTGCGTTCGCCGCGCGCCAGGGCGAAACGTTCGACGATCTCGTTGAACAGGGTGGCGCCCTCGATGTACTCCTCGATCAGGAAGTGGTGCTCCCAGACCGTGCGGACCCCGTACACCTCGGGCACGCAGTCGAGTCCGGCGAGCCGGGTCAGGGCCCGGTGCTCACGGTGCAGCCGGGTGACGGCGTCGTGCCCGGCGGGGTCGAGTCCGCAGTGCGGCCGGGCCTCGCGCAGCACCACCTGCTGCTTGGTGGTGCGGTGCTCGGCCAGGTAGATGCCGCCCGCGCTGGAGAACTGGAGTGCCTTGGTGACCACGTACGGGAAGTCGTCGTCGCGGGCGGCGGCGCGGGCGGCGAGGTGGGGGCGCAGCGGCTCGGGGACGGTGACCCACTCCGGTATCCGGAAGGCCACGCCCCGGACGTCGGGGACGAGTTCGCCCGACGGGTGACGCATCGCGCGGACCCGTTCCCCTTCGTCGTCCCTGCACCAGAGTTCGACGAACGCGCCGTAACGGACGTACACGGGAGAGTTCCCGATCCGCAGGTCGCTGAGGATGTACGGTCCGCTGCGCCCCTCCAGGGCCTCGCTCAGGGCGTCGAGCAGCTTCAGGAGCGCGGGCTCGTCCTCGGGGTAGACGGTGATGAACTTCCCCGCGCTGGACCGGTTCATGTACTTCGCCGACATCAGCCGCAGGGCACGGCCGCTGCGCAGGAACTTGAACGTCACGCCCTGTTCCAGGCAGATGCGGGCGGTGTCGGCGAGGGTGCGCTCGGCCTCCTCCGGCACGGTGGAGATGTGGATCTTCCAGCCCTGCTCGGGCAGTTCGGCGGACGCGGGGTGCAGCACGGTCCACAGGCCGGTGGTGCCGCGCCGCCAGCCGGCGGGCGGTTCGGCGCGGTCGAGCGGGTAGCGGGTCTCCTCGTCGGGCAGCCGGGCCGGGGTCTCGTAGTAGCGGCGGTCGGCGAGGCAGTACAGCTGGGTCTCCTGGATGCCGGGCACGGCATACCTCCTGCTGGTTCGTGGTCAGGGGCGGGGGCTGCCGGTCCCGGGACGGTCCTCGGGGGGCCCGGTGCGGTCCTCGGGGGTTCCGTGCGCGACGACCTCGTCCGCGGAGGAGTCGGAGAGGTCGCGGGAGTCGCGGGAACCTGACGGCTCGGGCGGTCCTGACGGCTCGGAAGAGCCGGAGCGCCCGGACGCCTCCGCCGCCGCGACCGCCTCCGGGCCGGGCCGGGCGGACGGGGCGAACGTGACGACGGCGGCGGACACGGCGAGGACCCCGGCGATCGCCCCGAACGTCGTCCGGCTGCCGAAGGCGGTGAGGAGCGCGCCCCCGGCCAGCGGACCGAACGGCTGGACCAGTGAGGACAGGAAGCCGGCCGCGCTCTGCACCCTGCCCACCCGATTGCCGGGGGTGACGACCAGCAGGGTGGAGAGGAAGCCGATGCTGGCCACGGTGGACAGGCACATGCAGGCGGCGCAGAGCAGCCCGGCGAACAACGGGACCCGGATCCAGGCCAGGGCCAGGGCGCTCGCCACACAGAGCCAGCAGGTTGCGGTGATCAGCGCCCAGGTGTGCCGTTCGGGGCGCAGCCGGGGCGCGAGGAGCGCGCCGACGAGGGCCCCGGCCGAGATGAAGGTGACCACGGTGCCGCCGCCGAGCCCGGACTTTCCGCCGCCCGAGAAGACGGTCAGCGCAGTGAACGTCAGGGCACCGAAGGCGAAGTTCATGCCGAGTCCGAAGACGAGGAGCACGGTCCGCAGATAGGGCAGCCGCCACAGGAACGAGAGCCCGGCGGTCAACTCGGCCTTGCTGAAAGCCGATCCGGCCCTGGTCTCGGCCCTGGACCGGGTGCGCACCAGGGCCACGCAGATGGTGGACAGCAGGAGCCCGACTGCCTCGGCGAGGAACGGCAGGACCGGGTGCAGCCCGAACAGGGCGCCCCCGACCATCGGCCCCACCAGCCGCGCGGTGGCGGTACGGGCCTGGAGCCGGGCAGTCGCGGTCCCCATGTCCTCGGGGGGCACGACGGTCCGCATCAGCCCGAACGCGGCGGGCCCGTAGAGGCTGCCGATGACGGCGCCCGCGCCCGCGACCAGCAGCACCAGGGGCAGCGGTACGTGCCCCAGCCACACGGCCACGACGAGGGCGCCGACGACGCAGAAACTGCCCAGGTCGCACAGGCGCATCAGCCTGCGGCGCTCCACCCGGTCGGCCATCACCCCGCCGGGCAGCATGGTGATCAGGAGCGCGGTGATGGACACCGTGCCGATCGCACCGGCCTGTACGGCCGATCCGGTCTCGCGGAGCACGAGGAGCGGCAGGGCCAGTGCGGTCATCTGGGTGCCGAGAACGGCGAACAGACCGCTCATCCACAGCAGTCGGAAGTCCCGGTTGGTTCGTAACGAGGCGGCCATCGTCGGCTCCCGGTCGGTGATTCGGGGACAGGGCCCGGCCGGTGGCCCGGCTGAGGCGACGGTCCGGCGGGGGCGGGGCCCGGTGAACGCGGGACCGGTGCGTGCGGGGCCCGGCCCGGAAAATCGAGGCGGGGCGGTCTCCTGGTCACGGAGCCGCCCCGTTTCGGCCGACCGGGCGCCACCGGGGAAACTTCCTTCCCCGGGTGGCACCACGATCCGGTCGTCAGCCCTTACTGGTCCGACATGACGACGCTGACGACGCTGACGCAGCTGCCGGTGCCGGTGCCGGGCTCGATGGTGGCGGCGGTCTCCTGGAGGTCCAGCACGGAGTGCGCCTCGACCTCGGGGGTCTCGTTCTCGTCGCCGGCCGGCTTGGTGTTCTCAGCCATGGTGGTCTCCGTCCACTCGTACGACTCTGTGGTCCGGTCGTTCCGGGGCTGGCCCGGTTCTTCCGGTTGCGGTCGGCGGGTGCCTGCCGCTGACCAGAAAGTTAGGAGCCCCGGCCTGGCAAACGGTTCGACGCCGGTATGGCGGCGGTATCGCGGCAGTTCACCGGGGGCGGACGAGGTCGTACGGGTGGTTCGCGGTCCTGGTGGCGGTCCGCCGGGCCCGGGCCGGCCTGCGGCCATACCGGTTCCGAACCGGTTTCGGACCGGTGCCGAACCGCCCGGCGGGACGCTGTACCCGCGCACGGCGGCCGCGCGCCGCACCCCTACGCCCGAAGGAGACGGCCGGTGGAACTCGCCGAACTCGTCGGACTGCGGCCGGTCCCGGCCGGTGGAGTGCTGGTCACCCTCACCCGCCGCTGTCCGCTGCGCTGCTCCCACTGCTCGACCGGCTCCGGGCCGCAGGTGCGGGAGGAACCGGAGGCGGACGCGCTGGAGCGCTTCGTCTCCTCGTTCACCGCCGCCGACCGGCCCGACGTGCTGATGCTGACCGGGGGCGAACCGCTGCTCCGGCCGGACCTGGTGGCCTCGCTCACCCGCTCCGCACGGGCCGCAGGCACCCGGACCGCGCTGCTCAGCGGCATGTTCTTCGCCCGGTCCCACGGTCTCTCGACCGGCCTTCCGGCCCCGATACGGCGGGTGGTGCGCACGCTCGACCACTTCTCCGCCAGCCTCGACCTGCCGCACGAGCGGGAGGTGCCCCGGGCGGCGGTGTTCCGCGCGGTGCGCGAGATCCGCGAGCTGGGGGTGGCGGTCAGCTTCCACCTCACCGGGACCGGGGAGGACGACCCGTACCTCGCGGACGTCACCGCGGACATCGACCGGACCTTCGGCGGAACGGTGCCGTCCCTGGTCAACGAGGTGCGGCCGTTCGGCCGGGCGGCGTCCTGGGCCCGCCCGGCCCGCACCGTGCCGGACGGCGGGGGCGTGCTGCCGTGCGCGATGGCCGCCTGGCCGGTGGTCGCCTTCGACGGCACGGTGCTGGCCTGCTGCAACCAGGACACCGTGGACCGCCGCCCCGTACCGCCCCATCTGCTGCTGGGCCACATCGCCCGGGACGACTGGGCCGCCGTACGGGCGCGGGCGCTCGGGTCGCCGCTGCTGCGGCTCGTGCGCACGGTCGGCCCGGCCCATCTGCGCCGGCGCTGGTCGCCCGGCACCCCGGCCGGTTCCTACTGCGGGGACTGCCGGCGGCTGGGCGAACTGCCGGAGGTGGTCGCCGCCGCCGACGCGCTGGCCTCGGGCGCGGCGGGCGCGCTGCTCGACCTGACCGCCGCCCGCCGGCAGCACGACCAGGGGCCGGTGACGCTGGTGCGCCGCCACGGCTGCGCCGCGTACGCCGACCTGGTGACGGCCCCGGACGGCGGCCGGCCCCCGCACCCGGCGGCGGACGGCAGTTGGTCCCCGCGCCCGGCGGCGGAAGGCGCCGGGACATGAGCCCCGTGACGCAGCCGCCGGGCCGCACCGCGGAACCGGTCGCGACGCGACTCCCGGCGCGCGGCGGCGGGCGCGGGCTTTCGGCCTCCGAACGGCTGCGGGTCAAACTCGCCTTCGCCGAACCGGCGTTGCGCGCCTCGGCGGCCGGACTGTGGCGGCCCGAGGGGCTGCTGCCCCGCTACCGGGCCTACCTGTGCGCGATGCACACGGTCATCCGGGCCTCCGTACCGCTGATGGAGCGGGCCGCCGACCGGGCCGGGCTGCTGGCCCGGCGCGGCGACCCGCTGGGCGCGCCGCTGGCCGCCTATCTGGACGGGCACATCCGGGAGGAGGCGGAGCACGACGCCTGGCTGCTGGAGGACCTGACGGCGGCGGGCAGCGGCCCCCGGGCCGCGCTGGACCCGGTCCCGCCGCCGCTCGTCGCCTCCCTGGCGGGGGCCCAGTACTACTGGATCGAGCACCACCACCCGGTGGCGCTGCTCGGTTACATCGCCGTGCTGGAGGGGCACGCCCCGGCGGCGGGGCTCGCGCCCCGGCTGGCCCGGCTGACCGGGCTGCCCGCACCGGCCTTCCGCACCGTGCACGAGCACGCGCGGCTCGACGACGGCCATGCCGACGAACTGTACGCACTCCTCGACCGGTTGCCGCTGTCGCGGGGCCAGGAGGCGGCCGTGGCCGTCAGCGCCCTGCACACCACGGACGCGCTCACCCAGTTGTTCGTCCGGCTCGGGCGCACCGGACCGGCGCCGCCGGTGCGGGAAGCCGGGCGGTCCGTCTCGATGGAAGGCCAGACATGACCGAACCACCGGACCGGCTCGCCGTGCTGTACGGCGCCGGGTTCGCCGTCGATCTGCTCACCGACGAACAGCGGCAGGTGCTGAACGACCTCGCCCCGGAGGAACTGACCGTGCTGCTCGACATCAAGAGCCGGCTCGACGCCGTGGGGCCCGAGGTGCAGGCACACGGCGAGATCGCGGGCGGCGCCCTGTTCTGAGGCCGCCCGACGGACTCCGGGGCGGACGACGATCGCCGTCCGCCCCGGGGCACCCGGGTCCCGCTCCGTCGGGACCCGCCCTGCGGCGGGCCGGTTCCCGTGACCCGGCCCGCCGCTCCGGCCGGGCCAAGCAGAGAGGAAGCGCTGATGAACTGCACATCGTGCCGGCACGAGCTGCCCGCCGCCGCACGGTTCTGCCCGTCCTGCGGCACCCCGTGCCCGTCGCCCGTCGCCGCGGCGCCGGAGGACGAACGCAAGCTGGTCACCGCGGTCTTCTGCGACCTGGTGGGTTCCACGGCGCTGTCCGGGCTGCTGGACCCGGAGACCCTGCGCACCGTGACGCTGCGCTACTTCGCGGTGATGAGCGAGCAGATCGAGGCGCACGGCGGCACCCCGGAGAAGTTCATCGGCGACGCCGTGATGGCGGTGTTCGGGGTGCCGGTGATGCGTGAGGACGACGCCCGGCGGGCGCTCGCCGCGGCGCTCGGCATGCGGGAGGCGCTGGCGGGGCTGAACACCGAGCTGGAAGCCACCCTGGGCATCCGGCTCGACATCCGGATCGGTGTCAACACCGGTCAGGTGGTGGCGAGTTCCGATGCCAGCACCCGGCAGGCGCTGATCTCCGGCGAGACGGTGAACGTGGCGGCCCGGCTGGAGCAGAACGCGGCGGCCGGCGAGATCCTGATCGGCCCGCAGACCCTGGAGGCCGCCGGTCCGACGGTGGTCGTGCAGGAGACGGGACCGCTGCGGCTCAAGGGCAAGGCCGACCGCGTGCACGCGTACCGGCTGATCGCGCTCGGCGCCGACGACCCGGAGCTGCTGCGCCGTTTCGACGTGCCGTTCATCGGCCGCGCCGCGGAGCGGGCGGCGCTGGACGAGGCGCTGGAGCACACGGCGCGCGGGGCGGGTCCGGGGCTGGTCCGCCTCGTCGGCGACGCCGGGATCGGCAAGACCCGGCTGGCACGCGAGTGGCTGACCGGCCTCGACGGCCCCGGGCGGCCGGTCGTCGGCACCGGCCGCTGCCGCAGCTACGGGGACCACGGCACCCTGGCGCCGCTGGCCGACGCGGTACGGGAGGTGCTCGGCTCGCCCCTCGCCCGGGAAGCGCTGCGGGAGGCGCCGGCCGGGGCGTCGGGGCGGTCCGGGGCCGCGGTGGCGGACGCGTGGGCACTGCTGCGCGGCGGTCTGCTGCACGACGGCACGCCCAACGCCCCGTTCGAGGACATGTGCGCCGCGCTGGTCACCGTGCTGTCCCGGACGGCGGAGCGGCGGCCGGTGCTGCTGGTCGTCGACGACTGGCACTGGGCCGAACCGCTGCTGGTGCGGACGGTGAACCGGCTGGCCGGACCGCTGGGCCGGGCGGGCGGGCTCATCGTGTGTCCGGGCCGCCCGGACGGGCCGCCGGCCACCGCCGACCCGGCCGCGGGGACGGCCCGGATCCTGCCGCTGACCGGCCTGCCGCGTGCCGAGGCCGCCCTGCTGATCCGCGAACTGGCGGGCCCGGCCGCAGGGACGGCCCCGGACGGCCCGGACGCCCGGGGCCGCGTCCCCCGCCCCCGTACCCCGCACGCCTCCGAAGCCCACGGCCACGACCTGTACGACCGGGCCGAGGGAAACCCCCTCTACCTGGAGCAGCTCCTCGTCCCGACGGGCCCTGATCCGGTGGACGCGGCGGGCCCGGGGGCGGAGGGGGCGCGGGACGTACGGGGCGCGGCGCTGCCGCCGACCCTCCAGGCGCTGCTGGGGGCCAGGATCGGCGCGCTGGAGCGGGCCGAACGCGCCACCCTGGACCTGGCGGCGGTCGTCGGCCGGGACTTCACCGCGCCGGAACTCGTCCGGCTGACCCGGGCGGCCCGGGAGGCGGAGCACACGCCCCGGCCCGCACCGGCCGCACACCCCGACGGTTCCGCTCCGGAGGACGACCGGGGCCGGGTGGCCCGCGCGCTGGCCCGGCTGCGCGGGCGCCGGCTGGTCGAGACCGCGCCGGGCGGCGAACCGGGCGCGGGCCGGCACCGGTTCAGCAGCGGCCTGGTCCAGGAGGTGGCGTACGCCTCGCTGTCGAAGCGGGCCAAGGCCGAGCGGCACGCCTGGGCGTCCGAGCTGCCCAGCGTGACGGCGGCGGGCGAGGCTGCGGTCGGCGGGCATCTGGAGCGGGCGTACCGGTACCGCACCGAGCTGGGCCTGGCCGACGACCGGGCCGCCGCCCTGCGGGTCCGGGCCGCCGCCGCGCTCGCCTCGGCCGGTGCGCAGGCCCTGGCCCGTTCCGATCTGCACTGGGCGCAGGGCCTGTTGGAACGTGCCGTGGCCCTGCACCCGGCCGGTGATCCGGCTGCGGCACCGGCGCTGCGACGGCTCGGCGAGGTGCGTCTGGCGCTGGGCCGTTCCGAGGACGGGGAGCGTCTGTTGCGACAGGTGCTGGCCATCGGGACCGCGCCGGTGGAGGCCGCGCACGCCCGGCTCGCGCTGGCGGTGCTGGACCCGGTCTCGGTGAGCGTGTCGGCCACGGCCCGGTCGGTGCTGCCGCTCTTCGAGTCCGCCGGGGACTGGGTCGGCCAGGCGCGGGCCCGGTTGCGGCTGGCGCAGCGGTTGCAGCTGGCGGGCCGGCACGAGGAGGCCGACCGTGATCTGACCCTGGCCCTGGACCACGCGGTGCGGGCCGAGGCGGAGCCGGAGCGGGCGGCGGCGCTCGGCGCCATCGGGATCTCGCTGTGGCGCGGCCCGGAGCCGGTACCGGTCGCGGTGACCCGCTGCCGCGACCTGCTCGCCGCGCACGGCGCCGGCCGTCCGGCCGTCCGCACCACGCTGAACTGCCCGCTGGCCGTGCTGTACGCGCTCCACGACCGGGCGGACCGGGCCCGGGAGTGCCTGGCCGAGTCGGAGCAACTGGCCGACGAGCTGGGGTACGCGGAGGCGGAGGTCTTCCTCCCGGTGTTCCGGGCGACGGTCGAGTCGCTGCTCGGGTGCACCGGCCCGGCCCTGGACCTGCTCGTGCGGGCGGACCGGGCGGCGGAGCGCGGCGGGGCCCGGTCCATGCGGCCGGCCATCGCGCTGGAGGCGGCCCGGCTGCTGCTCGACGACGGCCGGCCCGGCGAGACGGGTCCGTGGCTCGAAGGGGTCGGGGAGGAGCGGTCGTTGCCGCACTCGGACCGGGTGGACCTGACGGGTCTGCGGGCCCGGCTGGCGGCGGGGGCCGGGGACGCGGAGGCGGCCCTGCGCCACGCGGACCGTGCCGTGCGGGACTCCCTGCTGACCGACTCCCCGCTGGTACGGGCCACCGCGTCGCTGGACCGGGCGCGGACGCTGGCGCTGCTGGGCGACGCGGCGGGGGCCGCGGCGGCGGCGCGGGGGGCCCGGGAGGGGTTCGCGGAGAAGGGACATCTGCCGGGCGAGCGGTGGGCCGCACGGCTCGTCGCCGGTCCGGCGTCGGCCACGACGGAGAAGAGCTGAGGATGACGACCACGGACACGGCACCGGGGCCGGGACTGACCTGGAGTCTGCGGGGGCGCGGACCCGACGACGTGGCGGTCCTCGCGGACCCTGGCCCCGGCCCCGGGGGCGGGGCCCTGCCGGGCACCGGGCGGGGCGTACGGGTCTGCGTGGTGGACTCGGGCGTCGAGCGCGACCATCCGGGCGTCGGCCCGGTCGCGGGCTCATGGGTGGTGGTCAAGGACCCGGAGACCGGCGGGACCGAGGTGCGGCCGACCGACACCGGGGACTCCTGCGGGCACGGCACCGCCTGCGCGGGCATCATCCGGAGGACCGCCCCGGAGTGCGAACTGCACAGCGTACGGGTGCTGGGCGAGCGGTTCTCCGGGACCGGGGACGTGCTGCTGGCCGGGCTGCGCTGGGCGGTCGAGCAGGGCTTCGACGTGGTGAACCTGTCGTTGTCCACCACCCGGGCCCGGTTCGCCGAGGAGCTGCACTCGCTGGCCGACCGCGCCTACTTCAACCGCACGGTCGTCGTCGCCTCGGCGCACAACTCCCCGGTGGAGAGCTACCCGTGGCGGTTCGCCTCGGTGATCTCCGTGGGCAGTCACCAGGAGGAGGACCCGGACCTGCACCTCTACAACCCCGACCCGCCGGTGGAGTTCTTCGCCCCCGGCCAGAACGTGACGGTGCCGTGGCTGGGCGGCACCTCGATCCGCACCACCGGGAACAGCTTCGCGACCCCGTACATCAGCGGACTGTGCGCGCGTCTCCTCTCGGCCCATCCGAGGATGACGGCCTTCCAGCTCAAGAACGCCCTTTATCTCTCCGCGGCCAACGTGCGGTTCGGTCCGCGGCTTCCCACCCCGGCAGGAGAGGTCTGCGATGACTCCGAGAACTGAACCAGCGTCCGCGTCGGCGTCCACCGCGGGAACGGTCCCGCCGGTCGATCCGCACCGGCGCGAGCTCCTCCAGTCCGTCGTCGACGTGGCCCGTGCGATCTTCGGCGCGGCGGCCAGTTCGGTCTTCCTGCTGGACGAGGAGGCCGACGAGCTGGTCTTCCAGGCGGTGTCCGGGCGGGGCGAGGAGTTCCTGGTGGGCCGCAGGTTCCCGGCCGGCCGCGGGATCGCGGGCTGGGTGGCGACGTCCGGCGAGCCGATGGTGGTGGACGACCTCACCACGGACACCTCGTTCGACCGTTCGCTCGCCGAGTCCACCGAGTTCGTGCCCAACTCCCTGATGGCGGCTCCGCTGATCAGCGACGGGCGGGTGCTCGGCGTGCTGGAGGTGCTCGACCCGTCGCCGCGCGCCCGTACGGACATGCGGGAACTGGACCTGCTCGCCATGTTCGCCCGGCAGGCCGCCGCGGCGCTGCGGATGGCGTCGTACGCCCCGGCCGCCCCCGGCGCGCAGGGGCTCGGCGCGGGGCTGGGGCCGCGTCAGCGTGCGGACGCGCTGAGGCTGCTGGGTAGTCTGGAGCAGCTGCTCCGGGAGCCCTGCTGAGCCCCGGGGGCAGGACGCCGCCGACGGAAGGACCACGCAGGTGAAGTTCGCCTTCTCCACCCTCGGAGTGCCGGGGCTGCCCATCGCCGATGTCGTCCGGCTCGCCGTCGACCACGGCTACCAGGGGGTGGAGCTGCGGGCGCATCCGGAGGAGCCGGTGCACCCGGGCCTCTCCGCCTCCGAACGGGCCGCCGTGGTCGAGGAGTTCGAGAAGGGCGGCGTACAGATCCTGACCGTCGCCGGGTACGTCAGGGCCGCCGCCGAGGGCGACGACGCGCCCGTGCTGGAGGAGCTGGCCGACCTGGTGGAGCTGGCGCACGACCTGGGCGCGGAGAACGTCCGGGTCTTCCCGGGCGGCGGCGCCCTGCCCCCCGCCGAGGCCGACGCGAACGCCGCCCGCCGCCTGGCCGCCGCCGCCCCGCACGCCACCGACCGCAACGTGCGCATCCTCCTGGAGACCCACGACTCCCACCGCTCCGGCGCGGACGTGGCCCGAATCGTCGGAACGGTCGGCCACGCCCGGATCGGCGCCCTGTGGGACATCATGCACACCTGGCTGGCGGACGAGACCCCGTCCGCGAGCCACGCGGTACTGGCCCCGTACCTGGGCTACGTCCAGGTGAAGGACATCGCCTCCCCCGAAGAAACCGAACCCCTCCCCCTGGGAGCCGGAGTCCTCCCCCTGGCCACCTGCCTGGCCACCCTGGACCCGGACAGCTGGGTCTGCTGGGAATACGAAAAACGCTGGCACCCGACCGCGGCGGAACTGCCCGCCCTCCTGACCGCGGGCCGCGAACACCTGCTGAGCCTGGACGCGACGCGGGGGCGGTAGCCCTTTCCGCGTGCCCTGAAAAACCGGCAAGGCCAGCTGAAGGCACAGCCCGGGAAGAGTTCTCCCTGCGCGGGCGGGGCATTCCGCTCTCCGCTGTGGAGCAGGTCCGATCCCCACCTTGCGGACCGAGTCCAGCCATGAGGAAGAGCTGCCGGGGCGAGGCGGCCTGAGACAATCGCTCTGCCCGGGCTCTCTATCCACCACCCAAAAGAATGCCCTTTGCGCCCGCTATGTCGGAATCTTTGAAAGTAAGTAAAATCGACACCCTGCCGCGATAACGCCGCAGCTCACGAACTGTGTTCCCCGCGCGTGCGGGGGTGGTCCCTCACGTGCCCTGGGCGGAGGGTCGCCCTATGGGTGTTCCCCGCGCGTGCGGGGGTGGTCCCGAGGTCGTCCCTGTTCCTGACCTGCCGATGGGGTGTTCCCCGCGCGTGCGGGGGTGGTCCCATGCCGAGGCCATGGCTGACGAGAGGCGAGAGGTGTTCCCCGCGCGTGCGGGGGTGGTCCCACACCGTTGGGGCACAGGGGGATGTCGTAGAGGTGTTCCCCGCGCGTGCGGGGGTGGTCCCACTGCATCGACTCGCTGGGACCGGCTGGACACGTGTTCCCCGCGCGTGCGGGGGTGGTCCCCGCATCGAGCACGGCTACGGCAGTCCCCTTCTGTGTTCCCCGCGCGTGCGGGGGTGGTCCCTCCTGTTTCAGGCGGTGAGTCGGTCCCGCATAGTGTTCCCCGCGCGTGCGGGGGTGGTCCCGGGTTCTTGCTGTCCTTCTTCGCGATACCGCGGTGTTCCCCGCGCGTGCGGGGGTGGTCCCGCCGCGCCCCCGGCTGGCGGCTGGTGGCTCCTGTGTTCCCCGCGCGTGCGGGGGTGGTCCCCGGGTGCGGGCGTACGCGGCCCAGTACGGGGTGTGTTCCCCGCGCGTGCGGGGGTGGTCCCGGGCCCAGCTCAACGCCCTTGACGCCGGAACCGTGTTCCCCGCGCGTGCGGGGGTGGTCCCGGCCTGATCTCGGGAATCGTCGGCCTGTTCCGGTGTTCCCCGCGCGTGCGGGGGTGGTCCCAGGGCCTTGACCAGCGGGTGGCCGTGGATCGGGTTCGGTGTTCCCCGCGCGTGCGGGGGTGGTCCCGGCCCGAGGAGCGCGCCACGCTGCTGGTCGACGTGTTCCCCGCGCGTGCGGGGGTGGTCCCGAGCGACCCCCGCCCCTTCCCAGCCAGCCGGACCGCGTGAGGTGTTCCCCGCGCGTGCGGGGGTGGTCCCGCGAACGTACGCCACTGCCGGGCGAGGAAATGGTGTTCCCCGCGCGTGCGGGGGTGGTCCCGTGATCCCGTCGTCGGTGGTGTACCCGACGGGGTGTTCCCCGCGCGTGCGGGGGTGGTCCCCGTTACCAGGCAGTCCAGCTGGCAGTCATGGTGTGTTCCCCGCGCGTGCGGGGGTGGTCCCGACGCCATCCCGGTCAAGGTGCGGGATCAGTTCGTGTTCCCCGCGCGTGCGGGGGTGGTCCCCGGCCGACGATGTGGCCAGCGAGGTTGGAGATGTGTTCCCCGCGCGTGCGGGGGTGGTCCCGCCCACCATCTCATCGGACTCGTGACCAGGGCGTGTTCCCCGCGCGTGCGGGGGTGGTCCCCAGAAGCTGATGGAGCAGTGGAACACCGCCGAGTGTTCCCCGCGCGTGCGGGGGTGGCCTCCAGTTCCTACACAATGCGCGGGGCGATGCAGTGGTCCCCGCTCCTGCAGGGTGATCCGCCCTGCAGGAGCGGCAGGGTTGCCAGGTCGTTCGACTGCACGAACTGACCGCATGACGGCAGGGGAGAACGGCCGCCATGACGAACTGCAGGAAGTGTTGAGGACAGAAGCGCCGGTGAGCTCACCCCTGTCCTCGCTGACTGCGGCAGCCCGGGCCGCGCGGAAACGGCCGTCGACGCCAGTGAGCTGGCCCTGAAAACAGGGCTGTTCAGGTTGACCGAAAAAGGCACCGTACGTCCCCTGGTGCACGCTTTCGACGGACAGGCCCCGAACCACGGGAGGAAAAACACCTGCACCTGTGAGGCTGGCTCCCGATGCGGCCGCCGCAGAGGTGGTTTCGTACGCTCGGGGTCAGGCCCCCAGCACGTCCATGAGATGGTCGTCGAGATCAGCCACGAAAGCTTCTCTCCTCCATGGGCGGAGCTCGGTCCGCGCTCGGCGCAGGCGGATGGCCGGTACCCGGCCGCCGGTCGTCGCGGCGGCAAGCACGCATTCGTGAAGAAGCTCGACTGCTGCGCGGGGGTCGCCCATGCGGATCCGGGCGAGTGCCTGATCGGTCGTCACGATCGCCCGTTGCACCTGCTCCCGGGGCGCGCACAGCGCAGCCACCGAGCCGGCGAACCTGTCGTGCGCCTGTGCAGGATCTCCCGCATACAGCTCGCACACCCCCTCGAACCCCCGCAGATGCCCGGCTGAGAAGCTACTGCCCGACGGGTCGCTGTCGGCCATGCCCTCGATGTCGTACCACGCCAGCCCGAGTGCCGCCCGTGCCTGCCGTTGCGACCCCGCCCGCGCGGCCACCTCGGCCTGCAGCGCATGCGCCCGCGCCCGAACCCGTGTGCTGCCCCCGGTGCGTGCCGCGCGTACCGCTTTGTCAACGAGTGCCTGAGCGTCCGCAAGGTGGGGCGTCGAGTACATGGTCACAAGGGCATGGCTCATGTGCACGGACGCGCACCGCCACGGGTCGCCGAGTTGCTCGGCCTGGGTGGTCGCGGTGGCGTACAGGGAACGGGACGCATCATCGTCGCGGGTCTCGAAGGCGAGCCGCCCGGCCAGGGTGCACGCAGTGACGGCAACTGCCCTCACTTGGCCGGCCACCGGGTCGGGCAGCGATCCGGCCTGGAGCCGGAGGCACGCGTCGACCACAGGTGTGAGCAACAGTTGCAGGCGAACCATGGGCACGGCGCCCACCTGTGCATTGACCTCGTCGACCACCGCAGCGAGCCCGGCCGCCACGGCCTCGTCGGCCCGGCCCGGGTCGGCCAACGCGGCGGAAAGGTCGGCCTGCACACGTGGGGCCAGCAGGGTGAGCATGCCGCCGGTATCCGTCGCTGTACGGATGAGCGCGGTACGCAGGGCGGCAAGACGTGTTTCGCTCTCGCCGAGGTCGAACAGCGCACCCAGTAACTCGACCAGGTCGGAGCCGGGCCCGACTGCCATCTGTCCGACCGGAGTTCGGGCGTAGAGGTGGGCGAGCAGGAGCTGGTACCGCTCGTCGGGCAACGTGGGGGTCGCGGACTCCCACCGCGCGACGGACCGTTGCACACTCGCCACCGCCGGAAGGCGCGGATGATGCAGGTCTTCGGCAATTCGCGTGAGCGCCCGCGCGACGCCGGCGAGAGATAGACCGCGTCCGTGGCGCAGCCGTTTCAGTGTCGCCGCCCCCGCGGCCCGGTCACCCATGGTGGCAATGGTGGCGCAATCCGTGTCCGTGAGGGCTCACACCGGCACGATCAGCCTTGGTTTCCCGCATTCCGCGGTGTAGTCAACCGTCTGCCACGTGCCCGTTGAAGGCTCTGTGGCGTGGGGAAACCCGATGGTCATCGAAGCGTGGTCGACCATCCACCGGTTCCGCGCATGGTAGGCCGGGGCACGCAACTCGGTTGCACCGAGTTCCACGATCTCCGCGATGCGATCCCTCGTACGAGCGACAGCCTGTCGCGCCTCGACCGGCTGCTGGTCCATGGTGCCCGGGGCCACGATCGTGATGCCTGCCGCCGTCCGGTCCGCGAGCCACAACAGGGCGAGGGAATCGATGCCCACAGCGCCACCGATGTAGAAGTGCCCATGCGCGAAAGGACCGAGGTATCGATCGAACAGGTCGGCGTACTCGGTCAGGGGCCGATGCCCCGTGTTGCGAGTACCCGTGATCGCCACCGTACGCAAGATCAACTCCGTGTCATAGGTCGTCATATCCCGCTGGATCGCCGGGGTTGAGAACGTCATTGCATGGATGTCAACGGCTTGCAACGCTTGGCAGACCACCTACGGGAACACGGTCTGCAGGTCGTCGCCCTCGAACCGGAAATGCGGCTCCACGCGAGCAACCCCCTGCACGGGATGCTCACCGAGGAGGTTGCCGTCGTTGACGGATCGTACGTCACCAGCTTCGGCCACAAGATTGGCGAGCAAGGACACGAACAGCGGTGCGCTGCCCGCATCGCGCATCTCCTCACCGCTCAACCCTCCACCCAGGTCGTCACGCCATGACCGGATCCACCATGACGCTCAAGGTGTACGCGGTCGACCGGTACGGAAACACTCGCGTCCTACGGCCGGAGGCCGAGGTCGTTCCGGCCTCAACCGTGGACCGGACCGCCGCGTACCCGCCCTGCCGATGTGAACAGTGCAGACGGCGCGAACCCACCACGCCATGAAGACGTCTGCCCCACCCCAGGGCCCGTACCGGATGCCGCTGTGCCGCTGCACAACCCGCCTGAACCAGGCCCATCGCCCGTGCCCCGGAGAACGGGCGACGGTCGCGGGCGGCCGCACCACTGGACAGCTGCATTGCACACGCCCCTGCCATCAATTACTCCCGTCGGCTCCCCTCTTCCCTGTCAGGACGACTGCCGAAGCGGGGCACCGTCCGCCCACCCGAGAGAAGGCGGCGCTGTGCAATGCGGCAAATGCGGGGCCCAGATGAGCCGGACCGTCGGAGGCTGGTGGCAGTGCTGGGGCTGTGGCAACAGCCAACCCGGCTGCGTGGAGACGCATGACATGCCCACAGTGCGCCGGATCGTTGGGGCCGTCCCGGCCGGGCTGGTACCGCTGTGCCGCGTGCCCGTACGAGATCAGCGCCGACGCCTGGCGAATGCACCAGGGCCTGATGGCCGCACTGGATGCCGACAAAACCACGTTCTTCGAGCGGGTGAAGCGGCGCACCGCGTATCTGCGATCGCTCGAAGCCGCCTGGAAACACCGCTGAACAGCCCTAACCAACTACCCCGCTGCCGCCCACCCACAGAAGAGATTGCCACCGGTGACCACGCCGCCAGAACCTACCTACCCGCCCGGCGACGAGGCGTATCGCGCTCTGGTGACCCACACCTGCGCGTGTGCCGCCTGCCGGTGCGCACCGTGCCCGACCGCTGTCCACCTCGCCCGTGCCTGGCGGAAGGCCCGCCGGTGAGGCGCGATCGTTGCCGACAGCCTGTGGCACCCGAGGAATCGAAGACGTACGAGGTTCCCGACACAACCGACCCCAGCCTCACGGCCCACATACACGAACGACCGTACGCATTGCCTGTCCCGTGAAAGCTGGCACGTATCCGCGCGAGACGTGGTCCCCGCGCGTGCGGGGGTGGTCCCCGTGCGTGCGTGCGGGGATCAGACTTCGCGGCCAGCAGATCGACGTCAAGTCCGGGCGAGTGCAGTCACTCGCGGCGTTCAGCGTGTACGGGACCGTCGGCACTGCCGCGCGGAACGTGAGCCGTATCCACGCGGGCAGCGAGGCCGCGCACGTGGACTGGCGGTCCGACTACGGCTCGCTGACCTACAGCACGACGGACGTTCCCGATGACATCGCCGCGGGGATGCGCCTCCTGATGGACCGGCTGCACCTCTCCTACGGGGCCGCCGACTTCATCGTCGACCCCGGTGGCCGATGGTGGTTCCTGGAGGTGAACCCCTGCGGGCAGTGGGACTGGATCCAAGGGGCGACCGGCCTTCCGATCGCTGCAGCAATCGCTGACGAACTGCAAGGAGTTGCCTGATGGACTGGAAACCGCATGCTGCCGCGCTGGCCCGTGCGGCGGTGCGCCCGTCCTCCCCCTGGTACCAGCCGGTCGCGGACACACCCCGGCATCTGTGCGTACCGGCCTGGTTCACCGCGGGCCCCGAAGGGTGGACCAGGTCTGACGGGCCCGCAGACGAGGAAACGTGGGCGAGGGCCGCGTACACGGACCGGACCCTGGTGACCCAGGTCGGCCCGCACCACGCCGACCAGGCCGGTCCCCGGCCGGTGGTCGGGACGCCCACCTCGTCCAGCACGCTGCCGAGCCTCGTGGTCAGCATGCTCGCGCTCGGGGAGCTGAGCGAAGGACACCGCCTCCTCGATGTCGGGACCGGCACCGGCTACAGCTCCGCGCTGGCGTGCGCACGGCTCGGTGACAGCGCCGTGACCACCGTGGACGTCGACCGCTACCTGACCGAGTCGGCCGCCGGCCGGCTCGCCGCCATCGGGCGCCGCCCGATGGCGGTCACCCAGGACGCGATGGAGGAACTGCCCGACGAGTACGACCGGATCGTGTCCATGGTGTCCGTGCCCCGCATCCCCACATCCTGGCTGTCCGCGCTCCGGCCGGCGGGACGCCTGGTGACAACCATCGCGGGGACCGGGCTGATCCTGACCGCCGACAAGACCGACGACGGCGGGGCGGCCGGCCGGATCGAGTGGGACCGGGCAGCGTTCATGCAGACCCGGTCAGGTGCCGACTACCCGCCCCGGCTCGACACCCTGTTCCAGAAGATCCGTGGCCAGGAGGGCGAGGACGTCGCTGTCTCGCCGTTCCCGGTGCTCGACGTCATGCAGGCCTGGGAGGTGTGGTCGGCCCTCACCCTGCACGTCCCCGGCATCGAGCATCGGACCGGTATCGACGACAACGGCACCCGGATGTCGTGGATGCTGCACACGGACGGCTCCTGGGCCCGTGCCGAGACCATGCCGGGCGCCCGCACGGCGACCGTTCACCAGGGCGGCCCGCGCCGCCTGTACGACGTCCTGGAGCAGATCCGCTGGCACTGGGTCGAGACCGGTGAACTGCCCGTGTACGGGGCACGAGTGGTCATTGCGCCGGACGGGACGACGACTCTGTCCCGCGGGGGCTGGACCCTCACCCTGTGACCGGGCGAGAATTTTTGTTGCCCGGGACTGCGCAGACTGGACGATCACGAGCAGGAAAGGGGAGCGCCGTGAATGACGAACCGTTGGACGAGTGGGCTGCACGCCGGGATGCCCACCGGCCCGCGCCCGGTGCGCGCAGGGCGGTTCCTCTCGGTGAGGGCCCCGCGCGGGGCGGTCACGTTGACCCGGCTACGACGCGCGGAATGCTGGAGTGGGACGGGCACCAGTGGGTTCCTTCCGGGGTAGCCGAAGACCATGCTGCAGCCCTGGAGGAGACCGGCCCCCAAAACGCAGCGGAGCGTGTTCGTCTCCCGCAGTCCAGTGCGCTGCCATCTGCTCCGGAACCGTGGCGGCCCACCGAGGAGTTCTGGCGCCCCTGATCCGACAACGCAGCGCTCCCGGCCTCCGAAGGGGGAAGACCGGGTCCGCTTGCGAGGGATGAGGTTCCCCGCGCCAGCGGGGGTGGCCCCTGGTTGACGATCAGGGCGAGGAGGGGCCGTTCGTAGTCCCCGCGCGTGCGGGGGTGCTCCGCGCTCTGTGTGGAACCAGGCGGCTTCGCGGTGGTGCTTCCCACGAGGTTGGGACATTCCGCCCTGCTGCGGAGAAGGCCCAAATCGTCTGCTTGCGGAGCGAATTCGGCCATGAGGAGCGACTGTTGCGGTGAAGCCGACCTGAGATAATCGCTCTACACAGACCTCTACCTACCAACCAAAAGAATCTACCTTTTAGGCGCTATGTCGGAATCTTTGAAAGTAAGTAAAAATCGCTCCCTGCCGCGATGAAGCCGCAGGTCACGAACTGTGGTCCCCGCGCGTGCGGGGGTGGTCCCGAGCGGCGGCGAACCTGGTACACGGCGTTGCCGTGGTCCCCGCGCGTGCGGGGGTGGTCCCCATCTTGACACTTGCTCCCGAGGTGCCTACCTGTGGTCCCCGCGCGTGCGGGGGTGGTCCCTGTCCAGCCGGTGTGATACGCCGGGTCGTGGTGTGGTCCCCGCGCGTGCGGGGGTGGTCCCGAGGCGCTGAAGGAGCTGTCCCCGGCGGCACAGTGGTCCCCGCGCGTGCGGGGGTGGTCCCTGGGCGGGGACATCGACGAGGACGCTGGCCCAGTGGTCCCCGCGCGTGCGGGGGTGGTCCCGCCACCTTCATGGACGCGACCGTTTTACCCGCGTGGTCCCCGCGCGTGCGGGGGTGGTCCCGACAAGTACGACCGCGAGCGCGCGAGCGACGGGTGGTCCCCGCGCGTGCGGGGGTGGTCCCTCCGCCGCCCGACACCTACGCCGTGGCCAGTGGTGGTCCCCGCGCGTGCGGGGGTGGTCCCCTGCGAGGGCGATCGGGGTCATGACCACCAGGGTGGTCCCCGCGCGTGCGGGGGTGGCCCCTCCGCCCGCGTCGCCGGGGCGTCCAGGAACCGGTGGTCCCCGCGCGTGCGGGGGTGGTCCCCGTGATTACTGGACCAGAACGCCCCATACTCCGTGGTCCCCGCGCGTGCGGGGGTGGTCCCATCAAGATCCTGAAGGCCCCGGGGACGGCGCGGTGGTCCCCGCGCGTGCGGGGGTGGTCCCGAGACGATCCGGCTCCTGATGACCCGTACGGGGTGGTCCCCGCGCGTGCGGGGGTGGTCCCGTGTCCTCGGCCTCGGCGTACAGGCGATCCCAGTGGTCCCCGCGCGTGCGGGGGTGGTCCCTCGACGAGCCGCCGGACGCCCGGCAGCCCGTAGTGGTCCCTGCGCGTGCGGGGGTGGTCCCTTACGTACGCCAGCAGCGCACCCGGATCACGAGTGGTCCCCGCGCGTGCGGGGGTGGTCCCTCATCTGGCTCCACCGAGCTGTGACCGATCAGGTGGTCCCCGCGCGTGCGGGGGTGGTCCCCACGCGACGAGCAGGGCGATCAGCGCTCCGGAGTGGTCCCCGCGCGTGCGGGGGTGGTCCCGACCTGGTGGCCGCGCCCTCAACCCGGTTGCGTGGTCCCCGCGCGTGCGGGGGTGGTCCCCGGACCCGTCACGGCGTCGTTTGAGGGGCCGTGTGGTCCCCGCGCGTGCGGGGGTGGTCCCAAGCCCTGCGGCGCGCCACGGCCGCCGCACGGGTGGTCCCCGCGCGTGCGGGGGTGGTCCCCGGTTGTACGTGCCGATCGGGGCGGACCCCTCGTGGTCCCCGCGCGTGCGGGGGTGGTCCCGCCTTGGCGTCGTCAACGTTGCTGAAGCCGTGGTGGTCCCCGCGCGTGCGGGGTTGGTCCCTCGTACGGGCCTCCGGGAAGCAGGACCGCTGCGTGGTCCCCGCGTGTGCGGGGGTAGTCCCTGCGTGAAGCTCATCCTCGGCGGCCTGTCCAAGTGATCCCCACGCGCGGGGACCAGGCTTCGTGCCCAGCAGATCGACGTCAAGTCCGGGCGGGTGCAGGCACTCGCGGCGTTCAGCGTGTACGGGGCCGTCGGCACTGCCGCGCGGAACGTGAGCCGTATCCACGCGAGCCAATCGATGATCACCTTTTCTCCGCTATTCGATTACAAATACGCCACTTCCGGAGTGCACGCCTCACCTGGCCACGAGGCCCGGTTACGGTCATTCCTCCATGAACCACCATTGGGGGGACAACTTGAGCACCCGCACAGTCACTGCCGCGCTCGCCTGCCTGGCTGCCATTGCCCTGACCGGATGCGAGCCGGCCACCACCACCCAGCAACCCGCCACCCAGCAACCCGCCTCCCAGCAGCCCACCACTCCGCCGCCTTCCCCGGCCGTCTCGGACGCTGCGCTGCCGGAGAAGGACGACAAGCCCGTCGAGCGCGCGACCGTCGCGGACTTCGTCGGCATGGGGTTGCAGTCCGCGCAGGACAAAGCGCAGGCCGACGGCTTCTATCTCCTGGCGTCCCACGACAGTGCCGGTCGTGGCCGCATGCAGGCATTCGACCGGAACTGGAAGGTCTGCACCCAGAACCACAAAGCGGGGAAGAGCCTCCCGGTCGACACCGAACTCGATTTCGGAGCGGTGAAGCTTGAGGAGTCCTGCCCGTCCAAGGACGAGAAGGATCCTGCTCCGGCCGGGAACACCATGCCCAACTTCGTTGGAAAGTCCGTCAAAGTGGCGCGAGGGGCCCTCGACTCAAGCACCTCGATCACGGTCACCGACGCCCGCGAGGACCGCATGGTCCTGATGGAGAGCAACTGGAAAGTCTGCACCCAGGACCCGAAGGCTGGAGCGGTGCTCAACGGGCAGCCTGTTGAGTTCGCTGCGGTCAAGTTCGGCGAGTCCTGCCCGTAGATGACAGGAAAGCCCTGCTGAAGGGCAAATTTCAGGGGCGTTGTTCGCGGACCCCGCGCGTGCGGGGTCGATCCCCCGAAGAAGCACGGGTTCGAGCGGATCATCGCGTGGCCCCCGCGCATGCGGGGATGGTCCTCCCCACCAGCAGCGGTACTGACGGCACGAGGCTGCCAGGGCGTTCGGCCGCGCAGCCTGGCCGCACGACAGGGAGGGGAGAATGGCCGGCATGGCGAACTGCAGGAAGTGTGGGGGACAGAAGCGCCGGTGGCCTCGGTCCTGTCCTCATTGCCGACATGGCGCGGACCGTGCGGAAACGGCTGTCGATGCCGGTGAACTGGCTCTGGAGACAGGGTTGTTCAGGCTGATCGGACGGGGAATAGCGGGCACGGTACGGCTTCTGCTGCGCGCTTTCGACTGACGGGGCGAAGCGGGGCGGGGGCGGGGGGCGTCCGCTCTGTCGGTTGCGTCGGTCCCCCTTGCAGTTCTGTCAGTTCCTCTTGCAGTTCTGTCAGTTCCCCTCGGTAGCGTCCTGGGGCATGGAAGACGTTGTGAAGATCGTCGTCGAGCGCCGGTACGCCTCGGACCCCATCGACTACGAGCGTCTCGTCTCGCTGGTCGAGTCCACCGGGGAACGCGTCGTGCTCACCGAGCAGGGTGTGCCGGTGAGTGTGCTGCTTCCGGCGGGGAAGCTCGCCGAGCTGGAGCATTGGGTCCGCGCCCCCTTCCCCTCCCCCGGGCCGGAGGCGCAGAGCGAGGAGACGGACGGGGGCGTGCGGGACGTCGGGCGGCTCCGGGTCGAGGCGTTGGCCGAGCCGGAGGAGTACGGGCCCTACACCCGCTACGTGCGCGCCGACGGGCGGCGGGTGAGTTTCGGCCGGGGTGGGGCAATCGTGGCCGTGCAGCTGGATGCCGATGAGGTGGCGTGGCTGGAGGACATGGCCATGCATGCGCGTCAGGGGTACATGAGTCCCGCGCAGGCGGCGGCGTTCGAGGAGTTCCTGGCCCGGCAGCCGCCGGTCGGGGAGCAGTGAGCCTGCGCTACCGGCCGGTCACCACCGGTTGGGGGGTGCCCTTGTCGGGGGCGGTCTCCGGGGTCGGTACGGAGCGCGGCCTGCGCGTTCCGGCCAGGGACGTCAGGGCCACCCCGCCCACCAGCAGTGCCGCGGCGCACCACCGCAGCGGGCTCACCGACTCCCCCAGCAGCAGCGCGGCCGAGGACATCCCGAAGACCGGGACGAGCAGGGTGAACGGGGCCACCGACGACGCCGGGTGCCGGCTCAGCAGGTAGCCCCAGGCGCCGAAGCCGAACACGGTCGTGATCCAGGCGACGTAGACGATGATGCCGACGCCGCTCCAGTCGAGTGCGGCCAGCGCCTCCGCGTCGCGGTCCCAGCCCTCGAAGACGAGGGAGAGGCCGAGCAGCGGGAGCACGGGCACGGTCGAGACCCAGACCATGAAGTTGAGCGGGTCCGGCGGGGCCGCCTTGCGGGTCAGTACGTTGGACACGCCCCAGCAGGCCGCCGCCGCGATCACCAGGACGAAGGCGAGCACGGGCCCGTTCGCCCCCTCGTCGACCGCGGCGACCCCGATGCCCGCGAGGGCCACCCCCATCCCCAGCACCCGCACCCTCCCCGGGCGCTCGCCGAGCGCGACGGCGGCGAAGAGCGCGGTGAAGACCGCCTGGACCTGGAGCACGAGGGACGACAGGCCGGCGGGCATCCCCCGGTCCATGCCGATGAAGAGCAGCCCGAACTTCGCCACCCCGAGGGCCAGCCCGACGCCCACGATCCACTTCCAGGCCACCTTGGGCCGGCCGACGAAGAAGACCGCGGGCAGCGCGGCGGCCAGGAAGCGCAGGGCCGAGAAGAGCAGCGGCGGGAAGTGCCCGAGACCGACCTCGATGACGACGAAATTGACACCCCAGACGGCGGCCACCAGGGCTGCCAGGGCGATGTGGAGGGGACGCATGCACCGAGGATCACCCGCACCGACCATGTAGCACCAGCGCGGATTTCTTCATGGTGGAATTGAGCATTGCTGATGAATCGCCGAGGAGACGCCGCCGGGACGGTGTCGAACCGGCAAGGGGCTCCGCACGGGCGGGGCCCTGCCTCCGGGAGGTTCCGGTGCTCGATCTGGCCAGGCTGCGCGCGCTGCACGCGGTCTCCGTACACGGTTCCGTCGCGGCTGCCGCCGCCGCGCTCGGCTACACCCCGTCGGCGGTCTCGCAGCAGATCACCAAGCTGGAGCGGGAGACCCGCACGACGCTCCTCGAACGTCGCGGGCGCGGTGTCGCGCTGACCGAGGAGGCGCTCCATCTGGCCGCGACGGCCCAGCAGCTGCTGGCGATCGTGGAGCGCGCCGAGACGACGCTGGAGGAGCGCCGGGGGCTGCCGACCGGGCGGCTGTCGATCGGCGCGTTCGCGTCCGCCGCGCGCGGGCTGCTGCCCGGTGTGCTGGCGGAGCTGGACCGGGACCATCCGGCCCTGGAGGTGCGGCTGACCGAGGTCGACCCGCACCTCTCGGTCGATCTGGTGGCCAAGGGCGTGATCGATCTGGCGGTCGCGCACGACTGGGACATCGCCCCGCTGCCCGCGCCGGAGGGCGTGGCGCAGGCGGTGATCGGCGACGACCGCTGCGATCTGCTGGTGCCCGAGGGGCACCGCCTCGCCGGGCGCGGCGCGGTGCGGCGCGAGGAGCTGGCGAAGGAACGGTGGATCTGCCAGCCGCCGGGGACGGTCTGCCACGACTGGCTCGTACGGACGTTGCGCGCGGCGGGTTACGAGCCGGACATCCGGCACCAGGCGGAGGAGAACCACACCCAGCTGGCCCTGCTCGCCGCGGGTCTCGGGGTCGCGATGATCCCGAGGCTGGGGCGGGGCGCGCTGCCCGAGGGAGTGGTGGCGGTGCCGCTCGATCCGGTACCGGTGCGGAGGCTGTACGCGCTGTGGCGCACGGAGGCGGCCCGGCGGCCCGCGATCACGGCGGCGGTGGCCGCGCTCCAGGGGCACGGGGTCTCGGTGGGGCTGACCCCGCCCTCCCCGGCCTGATCCGCCGACCGGAATCGGGGCCGCCGCCCCGCGTCGCCGGAGCCCGCCTGATCCCGTCTGCCCCGATCCGGCCCGGTCCGGCGGCGACGGGCCGGGGCCAAAACGGTCCGGACCCTTGACCGGAAGTTATTTTCTGGATATCCGTGCTCCTTGGAAGTTTCTTTCAACACCCTCTCGTCCCCGAGTACGGCCGAAGGAGCTCACGTGCACCACCGCCCCTCCAGACGCACCCTCCTCACCGCCACCGCCGCGACGGTCGCCGCCGTCGCCACGGGTGCGGGCGTCGCCCCCGGCGCCGTCGCAGCCCAGCGGGCCGCGAACAGCGGCCACGGCGGCGGGCACCACAATTCAGCCGCCACCACCGCGCGGCTCAAGCGGATCATCTCCGGGATGACCCTGGAGGAGAAGGTCGGGCAGCTCTTCGTGATGCGGGTGTACGGGCACTCCGCCACCGAGCCCGACCAGGCCGACATCGACGCCAACCTGGCCGAGATCGGGGTCCGCACCGCCACCGAGATGATCGCCAAGTACCACGTCGGCGGGATCATCTACTTCGCCTGGGCGCACAACACCCGCGACCCGCACCAGATCGCCGACCTCTCCAACGGCATCCAGCGCGCCGGTCTCGCCGGCCCCACCCCGCTGCCGCTGCTCGTCTCCACCGACCAGGAGCACGGCATCGTCTGCCGGGTCGGCGAGCCCGCCACCCTGATGCCGGGCGCGATGGCGCTGGGCGCGGGCGGCTCGCGCTCCGACACCCGCCGGGCCGGCCAGATCGCGGGCGCCGAGCTGGCCGCGATGGGCATCAACCAGAACTACGCCCCGGACGCCGACGTCAACGTCAACCCGGCCAACCCGGTCATCGGCGTACGCTCCTTCGGCTCCGACCCGCAGTCGGTGGCCGCGATGGTCGCCGCGCAGGTGAAGGGGTACCAGAGCAGCGGGATCGCCTCGACGGCCAAGCACTTCCCGGGCCACGGCGACACCAGCACCGACAGCCACACCGGGCTGCCCGTCATCAACCACACCCGCGAGCAGTGGGCGGAGCTGGACGCGCCGCCGTTCCGGGCCGCGATCGCCGCGGGCATCGACTCGATCATGACCGCGCACATCGTCGTCCCGGCCCTGGACCCGGCGGAGGACCCGGCCACGCTGTCCCACCCGATCCTCACCGGCATCCTGCGCGAGGAACTCGGTTACGACGGCGTCGTGGTGACCGACGCGCTCGGCATGGAGGGCGTGCGGACGAAGTACGGCGACGACCGCGTGCCGGTACTCGCCCTGAAGGCGGGCGTCGACCAGCTGCTCAACCCGCCGAGCCTGGACGTCGCCTGGAACGCCGTCCTGGCGGCCGTGAAGAACGGCGAACTGACCGAGGCCCGGCTCGACGAATCGATCCTGCGCATCCTGCGGCTGAAGACGAAGCTCGGGCTGTTCGACGACCCGTTCGTCAGCCGCCGGGAAGTGGACCGTACCGTCGGCACCCGGGCGCACCTCGCCGCCGCCGACCGGATCGCCGAGCGCACCACCACCCTGCTCGCCAACGAGGGCGCGGTGCTGCCGCTCTCCCGCCGCTCCCACAAGAACCTGCTGGTGGTCGGCGCCGACCCGGCCTCCCCGTCCGGCACCACGGGACCGCCGACCACCACCCTGGCCACCGCCTTCGGCGAGCTGGGGTACGCGGCGACCGCGCTGTCCACCGGCACCGCCCCCACCAAGGCGAAGATCGACGAGGCGGTGGCGGCGGCGCGGGGCAAGGACGCCGTGGTCGTGGCGACGTACAACGTCTCGGCGACCAGCTCGCAGCGCACCCTGGTGAGCGCCCTGGCCGCCACCGGCGTCCCGGTGATCACGGTCGCGATCCGCAACCCGTACGACATCGCCCGGCTGGCCGGGACCGGGTTCGTGGCGAACCTGGCCACGTACTCCTGGACCGACGTCGAGCTACGGGCCGCCGCCCGGGTCATCGCGGGCCGCGTCGAGCCGCGGGGCACCCTGCCGGTGCCGGTGCAGCGCGCGGACGATCCGGCGCGGGTGCTGTACCCGGTGGGGTACGGCCTGACGTACTGAGACCCGGGGCGCCGAGGCGCTTCGGGGGCACGGAACGACGGACGGCGCGCGGGACCACCCGGTCCCGCGCGCCGTCCGTCGTTTGCCCGCGGGGCCGGGCAGCACCCCGCCGAGCAGCCGCTGGGGCGCCCACATTTCACCTCTGAAGTGTGACGTGCGCCACGCTTTAATTTCCAATTAAGGTGGCATGTCCGGTTGCTGTGACCTTGATGCGCTTTGCTCAAAGTTGACGCCTGCTCACGTTGTGAGCGAGGGTCACGGGACCCCCTCCCCACACCCTCGGTTCCGCCACAACCTGGAGTTCTCGATGTGTCGCGCGACCCCCTTTCCCCCTGCGCGCATTCGCCGTTCGGGCACGTGAGACGAGCCCGGACCCCCGCACGTTGATCAACTTTTGTCGAACTGCCCGGACAAGGAGCTCGGAGCACGTGGGCTTTCAGCAATTCGCGTCGCGCACACCGGAAGAAGAATCTGCCCCGCAGTCGGCACGCGGCCCGGTGCCCTCCGGCGAGGACCGGGTTTTCGGAAAGGTGTCCGCTTCCCGCCGGGACGGCCAGGGCGCCCGCCCGGCCGACATCGAGCTCTTCGAGGAGAACGTCCACCTGCCGGGAACACCTTCGCCCTCCTCGCCCCCTTCCCCGTCCTCGCTCCCGTCCGGGCCGGAGCCGGCCGTCCTCGGCCCCGCCCGCAGGCCCGCCGGACGTTCCGCGAAACATTCCGCCGGACGTTCCGCGGGAAGGCGGAGGCAGTCACCCGCACTGCTCATCGGCACGGTGACGGTGGGGATCAGTGCCGCGATATCGGTCTCCCTGGTCTGTGAGGCGTTCACCGCGCGGCACACCGATCTCAGCGCCCCCGTCTCCACCACCCTCTCCACCCGGGACTCCGCCACGCCGTCCCCCTCCTCCTCCTCGTCCACCGCCGCGCCCACCGGTACGGCGCTTCCGGCCCAGAAGCCGGCCCACACCCAGGTCACGCGGTCCACTTCCGAAACGCCGCCTCCCGCGACGTCGTCCGCGACGCCGCCCGCGGCCCCCTCGACCCCGGCCGGTCCACCGGCGCGCACCCCGTCACCCCCGCGGGATGAGATCCGCGCGGCGGGCCGGCCGGACCTCGCCCTGGGAAGCACGGGCCGCGAGGTCGAAGACCTCCAGCGAAGGCTGCAACAGCTCTACCTGTACCTGGGCAGCACCGACGGAAATTTCACGACGGCCGTGGAAGTCGCGCTGAGCCGTTACCAGAGGGCCCGGAACATTCCCGAGAAGCCGGGCGTCTACGGGCCGTTGACCCGGGCGGCCCTGCGGGCGGAGACCGACTCCGCCGGCCGGGATTCCCGCGGGCATGAAAATTCGGGCCGGTACGGGCACTCCCCCCGGTACGGAAACCCGGGCCCGCACGGAAACCCGGGCCCGCACGGAAACCCGGGCCCGCACGGAGCCGATTCCCCGCGTGGAAAGCCGGGCCCGCACGGGAACTCGTACCCCTACGGGAACTCGGCCCCGTACGGCAATTCGGTCCCGTCTCTCGATTACGCCGTGTTCCAGGGGCGGTGAGGAACGGGGACGGGAAATCCGTTCCCCGTCCCCGCCCGCACTCCCTCCCTCGTTCTCTGGCCGCGCAGGCGGGTTCCTCAGCCGTGCCCGGCCGCTTTCCCCCGAAGAAAAGACAAGGACCAAGATCATGCACGTCACCGGAAGAACTGCCGGGCGGACCGGCAGCGCACTCGCCGTGCTCCTCTCCCTCGGACTGCTCGGCACCGGCGCCGGCAGCGCCTTCGCAGCCCCCGTCGCCGCCACCGACGGCGAGTCGAAGTACTGCCCGTCCTCCGGGAAGCTTCCGGGCATCAACAACAGCCCGCAGTTCATCGACGGCAACGTGGCCCTCTTCGCCGGGGGCGACTACACCGTCGACGGCGCGTCCGCGGAGGCGGAGGGGCTGCTCGTCGTCAAGGGCGACGCGACGTTCGCCAAGACCTCGGGCGGCATCTTCAACGTCGGCCGGGCCGGAGCCGGTTCCGGCATCCTGCCGGACGGGGGCGAGCTGATGCTCGCGGTCGGCGGCAACCTGACGATCGCCAAGGGCACGAAGGTGGACGTCGGCCACGGCGTCACGTCGAAGTCCGGCTACGGCGGTGCCGTCCGGGTCGGGAAGAAGATCGACGAGAAGGGCGAACTGGAGACGAACGGCGGGAACCGCTCGTCCGGCCTGGGCACCGAGGGCGCCCTCAGCCCCTACCAGTCGTTCGACCGGACCATCGGCGACGAGTCGTCCTCCCTCGGGAAGCTGAAGGCCACCGGCACCACCACGCGCTCCGGCGGCACGGTCACCTTCAAGAGCACCGGCGCCGGCAACGGCGACCTCCAGGTCTTCGAGATCACGGCCGCCGAACTCGACGGCGCCTCGTCGTTCGACTTCGATTCCATCCCCGAGGGCGACTCCGTCGTGGTCAACGTGACGGGCTCCCACGCGGTGTCGATATCGCCGATGTCCGTGGGCTTCAACGACGACCGCGTCGACGTCTACAGCTCGGCCGGTTTCGGCGACGCCGCCTCGCGGATCCTGTACAACTTCGAGGACTCCACCTCGCTCACCCTCGGCGGCGGCGGGAACTTCATGGGCTCGATCCTCGCCCCCGAGGCCTCCGCGGACTTCACCGCGAGCACCAACGGACGGGTGTACGTCGGTGGGGACGTGAAGACCCACGGCACGGGCAACGAGAGCCACAACTACCCGTGGAACGGCTCCCCGGCCTTCACCTGCAAGCCCGAGCCGTCCAAGCCCGGCACCCCGACGCCGAAGCCGTCCGAGCCCGGGCAGCCGTCGCAGCCGCCGGCCGAGCCCGGCACCCCGACCCCCTCGGCCCCGGAGTCGGGCACGCCGACGCCGGAGCCGTCCGGGTCCGAGGAGTCCCCGACGCCGGTGCCCACCCCGTCCGCGCCCACCTCGGAGCCGAAGGACGAGGGCGGCTTCCTCGCCAGCACCGGTGCGCAGGTCGGCGTCTACGCGACCGCCGCGGCCGTCCTCGGTGTGCTCGGCGCGGGCCTGCTCATGTTCACGCGTCGCCGGCGCGGCCAGAACCAGGGCTAGAAGCAGGGCCGGGGTGTACGCGCACTCGATTCGCGCGTACACCCCGGCCCGAAGGTCCGTCACGGGAAGGCCCGTTGTGGGAGGGCCCGGTTACGGGCGCAGTTCCCGCTCGTTCATCACGTCCTGCTTGTCCAGCCGGGCGTCGAACTTCGCGAGCGGCTTCGCCTTCGCCGGGTCGTCCTGCACGGTGGCCGGGGCGACGCCCGCCCAGCGCAGGATGGCCGCGGTGGCCTCGCCCCGGTCCTTCTCGCCGAGCCCGGCCACGTTGGCGCCGTGGTTGCCGCCGGGCACGGTCATGACGTAGCTGTCACGGGAGCCCGCGCCGGGCCGGAAGCGCTCCGAGCCCCACGGGTCGTTCTCCCCGTAGACGTACAGCATCTGGTCGGCGTGCCGCTTGACCCACTTGTCGACGTCGCGCATCACCGACGGCTGGAACTTCATCGGGATGGAGCGCGGCACGAAGTTGCGCGGCGGCTGGTACCCGTACCGGCTCAGATTGCCGAGCCACGGCTGCTTGATGTCGGGCGAACCGAGCTGGGTGCCCGCCTGGTAGTAGTACGGGGTGTACCGCTCCAGGCCCTGGTCCGCGTAGGCGGAGAAGCCGGAGATCGAGTCGATCGAGTCCCAGATCTCCTGGTCGGACGCGGAGGCGGCGTCGGCCGGGATCGTGTCGCAGTCGGACAGCAGGCTGTACTGCCAGAACGCCCAGACGTAGTCCATGACGACGGCCTCGTACGCCCGGTCCAGCGAACCGGTGATGTCGAAGGTGTAGCCGTTCGTCGCGGCGTACTCCTCGTACTTCTTCTCCAGCGGCTCGCGGCGCACCAGCGCCTCGCGCTGCACCCCGTTCAGCCGGTCGCGGCACTCCTTGGTGCCGACGTTCTCGAAGAACCGGTCGTAGGCCGAATCCTCCTTGTTCACCACGTCGTTGGGCGCGACGTACGCGACGACGCCGTCCATGTCCCGGGGGTAGAAGCGCTCGAAGTACGTGGCGGTCATGCCGCCCTTGGAACCGCCGGTGGCCAGCCAGTTCTTGGTGTAGATCCGCTTCAGGGCGGTGAAGACGCGGTGCTGGTCGCTGGCGGCCTGCCAGATGTCGAGCTTGGACCAGTCGGCGGGCGCCGGGCGGGACGGGGTGAAGAACCGGTACTCCAGCGAGACCTGGTTGCCGTCGACGATCCGGGTCGGCTCGGAACGGCTGGGGTTGGTGGAGACGTTGTAGCCGCTGGTGTAGAAGACCGTCGGGCGGGACGTGTCCTTGTGCAGCAGGGTGATGCGCTGCTGGAAGGTGCCCTTGGACGGGTTCCGGTGGTCGACCGGCTGGGTGTAGTTGAGGACGAAGTAGCGGTAGCCCGCGTAGGGCTTCTCCTCTATGAGGCTCATCCCGGGAATGGCCAGGATGCGGTCCTTGATGTCGGTGGTGGTGCCGTCGTCGACGGCCCGGCTCACCGGCCCGGCCGGTTCCGCGGCGGTGGCCGCCCCGGCCGAGGCGCCCGTCGCGCTCACCGTGCCGATGAGCACCGCGAGCGAAAGGAATCCTCTGAGCGCCTTGCGCATACACCCTCCCCAAGATTCACAACGTTCGCCGTGAACCTAGCGGGGAGGCACCCCTGCCGCCAGACCTTGACGGAAGCGGTCGGCTGTGATTGGCGCCGTCAGCAGAGGATCCAGCCGGTGGCGGCCGACGCGCCCGAGATCCTGGCCGAGGCCCTGACGCACCTGTTCAGCGCGTGGACCGTCACCGGGCCCGCCTGCTTGGTGTACTTGCCCCGGTCGGTGACGGGGCTGCCGCCGCGCGCCTGGATAGTCACGGACATCGAGCGGCGCGGCCCCGATTCCTTGGCGACGGCCATCGCGCAGGCATAGGAACGGCTCTTGTAGATGTGCAGTTTGCCGGTCTTGAACGGGACCGTCTTGGCGAGGCGCCCGGTGCAGGCCGATACGGCGTCGGCGCTGCCGACGGCGGGGCCGCCGAGGACCAGTCCGACGGCGAGCGCCACCGGCAGGGCGAGCGAACGCGCCGCCCGCCCGAAGCCCTTGGCCCCACCGGTGGCCGCGGCGGTTTTCCCGCCCCCGAAGGACAAACCGGCTATCTCGGCCTTTCCGGACTCAACGGCCTTTTTGCTCACCAGTAACCCCATCGCCAATCGAACATTTACACCCCGGCCCGGTACACACGCATACACGCGTACGACGCAGGAGTCCATCCGAAGGTTGCATCCGGCGTGCCACACCCCGGAGCAACCGAATCGCCACAGCATGACTCCAACAGGACAGAGCCATACGAAAGGCAGGAACTGTCATGCTTCAACTCCGCATCGCGCAGGGGTCCCGGAGCCGGCGCACCCTCGGCCGGACGCTGCTCGCCGCCGCCGCGCTCACCGCCGTCGCCGCGGTCCCGGCCGTCGCGGCGGCCCCGCAGGCACAGCAGGCTCAACAGCAGACCCAGCAGGCCCGGCCGACGCAGCAGGCACCGGCGGCCGGCCCTGCGGCGCACGGGAGCCTCGGCGCCCCGGCGTACCAGCAGGTGGCCCACTTCTACGGCGCCTACATCGACGCCGTCTCGGGGAAGGGCGGCGGTGAACTCGCCACCGCCCTGCGGAAGTTCTACCTGACCCCGCAGCTGCGCTCCCGGCTGGACGCCTGGGAGCGGCGCAACCACGCGGACGGGGTGCTCCGCGCCCAGAACGTCCCGCTCGCCCTCCGGGTCACCCCGGGCGACAGCGCCGCCGGGCACACCTGGTCGACGGTGCGGCTCACCTGGAGCCGCGGCGAGCACCCCACGTACTCGTACCTGACCGTGCGGTCGGACCTGGCGACCGGCAGGATCTCCGACATCGGCGACTGAGGACCGGGGCCGAACCCCGCAGGGGACCGGCCCGGGCACGCGGCACCGCACGGAGCCGCCGGAAGTGCCCGGCGACCCCGTGCGGTCGGGCCTCGGCGGCCCCGTTCCCTCAGACCCCGGCGGGCTCGTCCTCCCCGATGAAGGTGCGCCACAGCACGGCGTAACGCCCGTCCTCGGCGAGGAGTTCGTCGTGTGTGCCGTCCTCGACGACCCGGCCGTGGTCCATCACCACGACCCGGTCGGCGCGGGCGGCCGTGGTCAGCCGGTGGGCGACGACCAGGGTGGTGCGGCGGCCGGCGAGGCGGTCGGTCGCCTGGTTGACCAGTGCCTCGCTGGCCAGGTCCAGGGAGGCGGTCGCCTCGTCGAGCAACAGGACGTCCGGGTCGACGAGTTCGGCGCGGGCCAGTGCGATCAGCTGGCGCTGACCGGCCGAGAGGTTGCGGCCCCGCTCGGCGACCTCGTGCAGGTAGCCGCCCTCCAGGGTGGCGATCATGTCGTGGGCGCCGACCGCCCGCGCCGCCGCCTCCACCTCGGCGTCGGTGGCCTCGGGCCGCCCGTACGCGATGGCGTCGCGGACCGTGCCCGCGAAGAGGTACGCCTCCTGCGGGACCACCCCGAGCCGGTGCCGGTACCCGGTGAGGTCGAGGCGGCGCAGGTCGGTGCCGTCCGCGGTGACCCGGCCGCCCGTGGGGTCGTAGAACCGGGCGACGAGCTTGACGAGGGTGGACTTGCCCGCGCCGGTCTCGCCCACGAACGCGACCGTCTGCCCGGCCGGTATCCGCAGGTCGACGCCGGTGAGCGCCTCCTCGGCGCCGTCGCCGCCCCCGTACCCGAAGGACACGTTCTCGAAGGCGATCTCGCCGCGCAGCGACGGCACCGCCAGCGGTTCGTCGGCGGTGTCGGTGGAGGTCGGCTCCCGCAGCAGTTCCTGGATGCGGCCCAGGGAGACGGTGGCCTGCTGGTAGCCGTCGAAGACCTGGGACAGCTGCTGCACCGGGGCGAAGAACAGGTCGATGTAGAGCAGGTACGCGACCAGCGCGCCGGTGGTGAGGGTGCCGTTGTCGATCCGGCCCGCGCCGACGATCAGGACGGCCGCGGCGGCCACCGAGGACAGCAGCTGCACGAACGGGAAGTAGACCGAGATCAGCCACTGGCCGTGGACCCGGGCCTCGCGGTAGTGGTCGCTGCGCGCCGCGAACCGCTCCGCGCCGTCGTGCTCGCGGCGGAACGCCTGCACGATCCGCAGCCCGGAGACGGACTCCTGGAGGTCGGCGTTGACCACGCCGATGCGTTCCCGGGCCAGCTCGTACGCCTTGACGCTCCTGCGGCGGAAGAAGAACGTGCCGATGATCAGCACCGGCAGCGTCGCGAAGACCACCAGGGCCAGCTGCACGTCCAGGACCAGCAGCGCGACCATGATGCCGAAGAAGGTGACGACGGAGACGAAGGCCGTGACCAGGCCGGTCTGCAGGAACGTGGACAGCGCGTCCACGTCCGTCGTCATCCGGGTCATGATGCGGCCGGTCAGCTCGCGCTCGTAGTAGTCCAGACCGAGCCGCTGGAGCTGCGCGAAGATCTTCAGCCGCAGCGAGTACAGCACCCGCTCGCCGGTGCGGCCGGTCATCCGGGTCTCGCCGATCTGGGCGGCCCACTGCACCAGGACGACCACCAGGGCCAGCGCGGACGCCGCCCAGACCGCGCCGAGCGCGAGCTGCGAGACGCCCTGGTCGATGCCGTGCCGGATCAGCACCGGCAGCAGCAGCCCGGCGCCCGCGTCGGCCGCGACCAGCACCAGGCTCACCAGCAGCGGCAGCCCGAAGCCGCGCAGCAGCCTGCGCAGCCCGTAGGAGTCCTCGGGGCGCACGGCCCGTGCCTCGTCGATGTCGGGCGTGTCCGTGGCGGGCGGCAGCGCCTCGACCTGGGCGAGCAGCTCGGGGGTGGCGGGCATGCCGGCGGCGCCGGTGTCGCGCGGCTCCTCCTTGCGGACCCACAGGCGGGGGCTGATGCCGCGCTCGGCGTCGAACTCGGCGTCCAGCTCCTCCTGGAGGGCGCGGTCGTCCTCGGGGGCGGCCTCGACGGCCTGCGGCTGGTGTCCGGGCGAGGTGCCGCCCAGCTCGTCCGGGTCGGTGAGCAGCCGCCGGTAGAGCGCGGAGCGGCGCTCCAGCTCCTCGTGCGTGCCGATGTCGGCGAGCCGGCCGTGTTCCAGGACGGCGATCCGGTCGGCGAGGCCCAGGGTGGAGCGGCGGTGGGCGATCAGCAGCGTGGTGCGCCCGGCCATCACCTGGCGCAGCGCCTCGTGGATCTCGTGCTCGACGCGGGCGTCGACGGCGGAGGTGGCGTCGTCGAGGAGGAGCAGCCGGGGGTCGGCGAGGATGGCGCGGGCGAGCGCGACGCGCTGGCGCTGGCCGCCGGAGAGGGTGAGCCCGTGCTCGCCGACCTTGGTGTCGTAGCCCTCGGGGAGCTCCGCGATGAACCGGTCGGCCTGGGCGGCGCGGGCCGCCTCCTCGATCTGCTCCTGGGTGGCGTCCGGGAAGCCGTAGGCGATGTTGGCGCGGACGGTGTCGGAGAACAGGAAGCTGTCCTCCGGTACGAGGCCGATGGCGGCGCGCAGGGACCGCTGGGTGAGTTCCCGGACGTCGTGGCCGCCGACCAGGACGGCGCCGTGCGTCACGTCGTAGAAGCGGGGCAGCAGCAGGGAGACGGTGGACTTGCCGCTGCCGGACGCGCCGACGACGGCGACGGTCTCGCCGGGCTCGATGGTCAGCGAGAACCCGTCGAGGACGGGGCGCTCCCGGTCGTAGCCGAACCGTACGTCGTCGAATTCGACGCTCGCGGGGGCGTCGGCCGGGAGTTCCTTGGTGCCGTCCTTCATGGTCGGCTCGGTGTCGATCAGCTCCAGGACGCGTTCGACGCCGGCGCGGGCCTGCTGTCCGACGGTGAGCACCATGGCCAGCATCCGGACCGGGCCGACGAGCTGGGCGAGGTAGGTGGAGAACGCGACGAACGTGCCGAGGGTGATCTCGCCCCGGGTGGCGAGCCAGCCGCCGAGGGCCAGCATCGCGACCTGGCCGAGCGCGGGGACGGCCTGGAGGGCGGGGGTGTAGCGGGAGTTCAGCCGGATCGTCCGCAGGCGTCCGGCGAACAGCTTCCGCCCGACCTCGCGCAGCTTGCCGGTCTCCTGCTCCTCCTGCCCGAATCCCTTGACGACCCGGACCCCGGAGACGGCCCCGTCGACCACTCCGGCGACGGCCGCGGCCTGCCCCTGGGCGTACCAGGTGGCGGGGAAGAGCCGGTTGCGGGAGCGACGGGCTATGTACCAGAGGGCGGGGGCGACGGCTATCGCCACCAGGGTCAGCAGTGGGGAGAGCCACGCCATGACGACCAGGGATATGAGGAAGAGCAGGATGTTCCCGATGGTCATCGGGAGCATGAACAGGAGTCCCTGGATCAGCTGGAGGTCGCTGGTGGCGCGCCCGACGACCTGTCCGGTGGACAGCTCGTCCTGCCGTTTCCCGTCGAGCCGGGTGATCGTTCCGTACATCTCGGTGCGCAGGTCGTGCTGCACGTCGAGGGCGAGCCGGCCGCCGTAGTAGCGGCGGATGTACGTGAGGACGTACACGACCACGGCGGAGGCGATCAGGAGGCCGGTCCACAGGGCGAGGGAGCGGGTCCGGTCGACGACGACGTCGTCGATGATCACCTTGGTGATCAGCGGGACGAGGGCCATCACCGCCATGCCGGCGAGCGACGAGCCGAGCGCCAGCAGCACATTGAGCCGGTAGCGCCATGCGTAGCCGCACAGCCGCCGGGCCCAGCCCGGGGCCCGTGCCACGCCCTCCGTGTCCGCCGCGTCCGTCACCGGTACCTCCCCGTTCGACCTGCTCTACCGGAAGAAACCAACACGGTGGGCGGTGGATTTCATCCCGCTGTCACAAACCCGGGGCCAGAGGTGCGGAAGGGTCGTACGGCGGTCCTGGGACCGCCGTACGACCCTTCCACGGACGGCGCGGTTCCGCATCCGGGCCGGATACGGGGCGCCACCACCCGTTACGGCTGCGGTGACGCGGTGAGCATGCGCACCGCCGGGGCCTCCGGCACCGCGGGCACGGCTTCCTGCGGGGCCGCGGGCGGGGCGACGGTCGTGGTCGTCCTGGCGGCGACGGCCGGGTTGAGGTCCTTGTGCACGGCGCGGGCGACGGCCTGGATGGTGGCGACGCCGTCGTTCATCGTCTTGTTGTCCTGGGTGAGGACGGTGATCGCGTAGTCGTGCCCCTTCCCGGTGAAGGCGCCGATGCTGTGCACCCGCCAGCCGTGGGTGGCGCGCGGCAGCCAGCCGTTCTTGACCTGGACGGTCACTCCGGACGGCGCCCCGGCGGGGGTGCCCCAGCGCTGCGAGGAGACGACCTTCTTCATCAGCCCCAGCTCGTAGGCCCGCGCGTTGTCGCTCAGCACCGAGTTCTTCACGGTCAGCAGGTGCAGCAGCCGCAGCTCGTCCTGGGCGGTGATCTGGGTGAGCCCCCAGTAGCCGCCGGAGCCGGGCACGGTGTTCTTCATCCCGGCGGCCTTGAGGAACGCCTTGATCTTGGTCACGCCGAGCTGCTTCCACAGGCTGGTGGTCGCGTTGTTGTCGGACTTGGTGATCATGGCGGTGGCGAGGTTGATCTCGCGCTGGGTGAGGTAGCGGTTGTGCTTCTTGTTGTCCCAGAGCAGCGTCGCCAGCACGGTCGCCTTCACGACGCTGGCGGAGTCGTACTTCGTCGTCGCCCGCAGGGTGCAGTTGGTCTTGGTCTTCCGGTCGTAGAGCGCCACCGCCGTGGTCGACTTGCGCCCCTTGAGGGCGGCGGTGATGTCCTTCGACAGCTTGGCGGCGAGCCCGGCCTGGGCGGACGTGCAGCTCACGGTCGGCGTCGCGGCCGAGGCCGGCGCCGCGCCGACCGCCACCGGCACGAGTACGCCCGCGGCGAGCGCGACGGCGAGCGGGGCCTTGGCGCGACGGGATATGCAGGGCTGTTCTTTCATGCGGCTGGTCCCCCATGGGTGGATCGGTACGGTGCGCCCCCGGCGCACCCGTGAGTAACGACTCACGACGGGCCGGAAAGTTGCGCGTCGCCGGCTGTGTGGTTCGTCGCCCGTCGCGCGGGTATCGGTCACCGGGTACGACCCGGCACCTTGATCGAATCGAGGGAACCTTGACGAGCGCTCAGCCGGTCCGGCACCCCGAGGCATACCGCTGCGGCCGGCTCTTCGCGGCGGTCGCGGCCCTGCAACGGCTCGCGCAGAACGAACACCATGCGCTGGGGCAGCAGGGAGTCGCGGAGAAGGCCGCCGCACGGCCGGAACCCGTTCTGCGGGAGCCCCTGCGGGAGATCGTCCAGTACCTGGTGCAGGCCAGGATCCGGGGCCGGGGAGCGGCGGCGGACCCGGTCTTCCGGTCGCTGACCGACTTCCTGCCGCCGGCGCGGGCCGTGCCCACCAGCCTCCACCCCGACGAGCGGGAGGACTTCCACCGCGGCCGCGAGGAGCAGGCGGCGCTCATCACGAAGGAGCACCTGTCCGGGAAGTGAGCCCGGGAACGGCCCCGCCCGCGCCCCGGGAACGGGTGCGCGGGCGGGGGACACGCCCTGCGGGCACGTCACGGCGTCACAGGTGCGTCGGCTCGAACATCCTCAGCAGGGCGGGGAGCACCACCACCGACGGGCCGGGCTCCGCGAGGGCCTTCGCCAGGTCGTCGGCGAGCTCTTCGGGCGTCGTGCGGACCGCCGGTACGCCGAACGACTCGGCGAGGGCGACGAAGTCGGGGCGGGTCAGCTCGGTGGCCCCGGCCGCGGTCGCGCCGAAGGCGTCCGTCATGTACTCGCGCAGGATGCCGTAGCCGCCGTCGTCCACGATCAGCCAGGTCACCGGGAGGTCGTACTGGCGGGCCGTGGCGAGTTCCGCGATCGAGTACATCGCGCCGCCGTCGCCGGAGACCGCGAGGACCGGCCTCGTGCGGTCGGCCACCGCCGCGCCGAGCGCGGCCGGGAAGCCGTAGCCGAGGCCGCCCGCGCCCTGGGCCGAGTGCATCGTGTTCGGACGGCGGGCGTCGAAGGCGGACCAGGCCCAGTAGGCGAGGATCGTCATGTCCCAGAAGCTGGGGGACGTGTCGGGCAGCGCCTCGCGGACCGAGGCGACGAGCCGCTGCTCCAGGGTGAGTTCCTGGGCCGCGATCCGGTCCCGTACCGCGTCGAGCACCGCGCGCACCCGCTCCGGCGCGGTCGGGTCGGTGCGGCGGCCGACCGTGTCGAGGAGGTCGGCCAGGGCCCCGCGGGCGTCGGCGTGGATGCCGAGGGCGGGGTGGTTGGACTCCAGCTTCCCGGCGTCCGCCTCGATCTGGATCAGCCGGCCGCGCGGGCGGAACGTGTGGTAGTTCGAGGAGAGTTCGCCCAGTCCGGAGCCGACGACCAGCAGGACGTCGGCGGACTCCAGGAAGTCCGTCGTCCAGCGGTCCTCCAGCCAGGACTGGAGCGAGAGCGGGTGCTCCCACGGGAAGGCGCCCTTGCCGCCGAAGGTGGTGACGACGGGGGCGTCGAGCCGCTCGGCGAGCGCCAGCAGCTTGCCGGACGCGTCGGACCGCACGACTCCGCCGCCCGCGATGATCGCCGGGCGCTCGGCCCGCGACAGCAGGTCGGCGGCCGCGGCGATCAGTTCGGGGCGGGCCTGCGGTTCGCGCGGGGTGGCGTCCATCGCCGTGACGACGGGCAGGGAGGTTTCCGCCAGGAGCACGTCCTGCGGGATCTCCACCCAGACCGGTCCGTGCGGGGCGGTCAGCGCGGACTCCCAGGCGGCGGCGATCGCCGACGGGATCTGGGAGGCCGCGCGGACGGTGTGCACCGACTTCACGACGTCGCGGAACGACGCCTTCTGGTCCCGCAGTTCGTGCAGGTAGCCGTGGCGTCCGCCGCCCAGGCCCGCGACCGGGACCTGGCTGGAGACCGCCAGTACCGGGGCGGAGGCCGCCGCCGCCTCCTGGAGCGCGGCGAGCGAGGTGAGGGCGCCGGGCCCGGTGGAGAGCAGCAGCGGCGCGACCTCCCCGGTGATCCGGCCGTACGCGTCGGCGGCGAAGCCCGCGTTGTTCTCGACGCGCAGCCCGACGTACGTCAGGGACGAGCGGCGCAGCGCGTCGAACACGCCGAGCGCGTGCTGGCCGGGCAGTCCGAAGACGGTGGTCGCGCCGAGGCCCTGGAGGGTCTCGACGACGAGGTCGCCGCCGTTGCGCCCGGCCGGGGGGTTCAGCGCGGCCGCGAGCTGCCCCGGGGTGAGCCGGGGCCGCTCGTCGTGGTGGTCGTGACTCACTTGGTGCGGGCTTCCGCGATCTGCCGGGACATGATCGTGGTCAGCTCGTACGCGGTGTGGGAGGCGGCCACGGAGGTGATCTCGGCGTGGTCGTACGCGGGGGCGACCTCGACCAGGTCGGCGGAGACCAGGTTGCAGGAGGACAGGCCGCGGACGATCTCCAGGAGCTCGCGGGAGGTCAGGCCGCCGGCCTCGGGGGTGCCGGTACCGGGCGCGTGCGCCGGGTCCAGCACGTCGATGTCGATGGAGATGTACAGCGGCCGGTCGCCGATCCGCTGGCGCAGCTGGTCGGCGACCTCGTCGACGCCGCGCCGCATGACGTCGGCGGAGGTGACGATGCCGAAGCCCATCTTCGCGTCGTCGTCCAGGTCCTGCTTGCCGTAGAGCGGGCCGCGGGTGCCGACGTGGGAGAGCGCGGAGGTGTCGAGGATGCCCTCCTCGACGGCCCGGCGGAACGGGGTGCCGTGGGTGTACTCGGCGCCGAAGTAGGTGTCCCAGGTGTCGAGGTGGGCGTCGAAGTGGAGCAGCGCGACCGGGCCGTGCTTCTTGGCGACGGAGCGCAGCAGCGGCAGCGCGATGGTGTGGTCGCCGCCGAGCGTCATCAGGCGGGCGCCGGTGGCCAGGAGGTCGTCGGCGGCGGCCTCGACCGTCTCGACGGCCTCGTTGATGTTGAACGGGTTCGCGGCGATGTCCCCGGCGTCGGCGACCTGCGCGAGCGCGAACGGCGAGGCGTCCTGCGCCGGGTTGTACGGGCGCAGCAGGCGCGACGCCTCGCGGATCGCGTTGCCGCCGAAGCGGGCGCCGGGGCGGTAGGAGACACCGGTGTCGAAGGGCACGCCGACGACGGCGACGTCGGCGCTGCCGACCTCGTCGAGGCGGGGCAGCCGGGCGAACGTCGCGGGTCCGGCGTACCGCGGGACGCGGGAGGAGTCGATGGGGCCGCGCGGCGTTTCGCTGCTGCTCATGTGGGTGCCTTCCTCGTGGTGGTGCGTGCCTCGTGGTGGTGCGTGGTGACGCGGTGCGTACTGAAGACGGTAGGTGGCCCATGGACGGCACTGAAGTGTACGTTTCATCCATAATTGAAGCCCCGGATGGATGGATGGTCCATGGAAGCTCCGGTCGCGCTGCCCCCGCCGCCCACTCCCCCGGTGTCGCTCACCGGACTGCTCGCCCGCGAGGAGCTGGGGCTGCGCCGCATCGCGGGCCCGGACGAGGCCGAGCTGCTGTGGGTGCACACCTCGGAGATGGCCGACCCGTACCCGTATCTGCTCGGCGGTGAGCTGGTGCTGAGCGCCGGGGTGCTGCTCGGGGACCCGGACGGGTACGTGGCCCGGCTGGTGGAGGCGGGGGCGGCGGCGCTCGGTTTCGGGGTGACGCCGGTGTTCGACACGGTGCCGGGGGCGTTGGTCGAGGCGTGCGACCGGCACGGTCTGCCGCTGGTGGAGGTGCCGCCGGGGACGCCGTTCACGGCGATAGCCCGGGCGGTGTGGCGGCTGATGGCCGAGGCCCGGCACCGGGAGCTGCGCCGGGTGACGCACGCCCAGCAGGCCCTGGCGACGGCGGCGGCCCGGCCCGACCCGGTTCCCGCGGTGCTGCGTCAGCTGACGGCGCGGCTGGGCGGCCGGGCGGTGCTCCTCGCCGCGGACGGCGAGGAGCTGCACGCCTCGGGCCGCCGCCCCGCCCCGGACGTCGGCGCGGCGCTGACCAGGCTGGCCCGGGTGGTCTCCGCCGGGGCGCGCCCCGCCCCGGCGTCCGCCACCGACGCCCTGCGGGACACCCATCTGTCCGCGTACGCGCTGGGCGGCGGCCAGGGGCTGGTCCTGGCGCTGGCGACGGACCGGCGGGAGGCGGGCGACCACACGATCGCCGGGGTCGCGGTCGTCCTGCTCTCGCTGCTGGCCGCCCCGCACCAGGGCGCGGACGCGGCGGGCCGGTCGGCCGCCCTCGTACGGATGCTGCTGGGCGCGGACCCGCAGGACGTCGGTCCGCTGCTCGGCGGCGCGGAGCAGTGGACGGTGGTGCACGCCCGGCGCAGCGGGGACGGCCGGGTCGACCCGCTCACCGCCGGTGCGCTGGGCGCCGCCCTGGGCTCGGCCCTGGTCGACGCGGGCCGGGGCGGGGACGCCGTGCGGGTGCTGGTGCCCGGCGACGACCGGATCGTGCCGCAGCCCGGCTGGACCCTCGGCGCCTCCGCCCCCGCCCCCGTCACCGCCCTCGGCCTCGCCGACGGCCAGGCGGCCCGCGCGCTGGGCCGCGCCGTGGCCACCCGCACCCCGCTGGCCCACCACCGCACCGGCGCCGGTACGGGCCTGGCCGCCCTGATCCCTCCCGACCGGGCCGAGGCCCACGCCCGTGCCCTCCTGGCCCCGCTCACCGACCCCCTGGCCGAGACCCTGCGCTGCTGGCTGAGCCTCCACGGCAACTGGGACCGCACGGCCGCGGCCCTGCGGATCCACCGCAACACGGTCCGCCAGCGCATCACCCGCTGCGCGGCCCTGCTGGACGTGGACCTGGACGACATGGACGTACGGACGGAGCTGTGGTTCGCCCTGCGGCAACGGTGACCGGCGCCGGGGGGCCGACGGACCGGGGCGGGCCTCAGCGCAGGCCGAGGCAGGGCAGCCAGTCGCGCGAGGTGCCGTGGGCTGCGGTGAGCAGGGCGCCCAGTGCGCCCGGGGCGCCGTCGAGCAGGGCGGTCGGCGGGCGGGCGGCGGCGAGGGCGTCCGGCAGGCGGGTGTTCAGGTGCTCGGCGAGGCGGGCGGCGAGCGGGGCGGCGGCCGGCAGCCCGGCCCGGCGGTGGAAGGCGTCCGCCACGGCCAGGACGCCCGCCGCGCCGTGGCAGAGCGCGAGCCGGTCGGTCAGCGGGGCGCCGTAGAGGTGGAAGTCCATGTCGTACTGCTCGGCGAGGGTGGTGAAGGCGGCCGCCGCCCAGTCGGCCGCCGCCCGGTCGCCCAGCGCGTCGGCCGCGTCCCACAGCGCCCAGGTGATGCCGGGGGCTCCGTAGCACCACGCCTGGCGGGGGCGGGGCCCGGTGGGCGGGGGGCCGTCGAGGCCGGCCCCGTCCCAGCTGCGGACGGACCGGGCGTCGTCGAAGGACTGCCGGACCAGCCAGTGGGTGGTACGGCGCAGGGCGTCCGTCAGCCGGGGGTGCGGCCCGGTGCGGCGGATCGTGGCGGTGAGCGCGGTGGTGAGTCCGGCCACGCCGTGGCCCATTCCGGTGTTGACCCGGCCCTGGAGCCAGCCCAGTCGGGGGTGGCCCGCGTACTGGCCGATGTGCAGCCTGCGCAGCTCGTCGTGGTCGCACAGCATCGCCAAGTGGGCCGCGAACGGCATGAGCTGACGGTTCGTCGGCTCGGCGCCCCCGGCGCAGAGGGCGAGCAGGGTGCCGGACGGCCCACCGATGAGGTCGTAGTCGGGCAGGCCGACGTCCACCGTGCGCCAGGGGCGCGCGGCGGCCCGGTCCAGCAGGTGGTCGCGCAGCCGGTCGGCGGCGCGGTGCAGCGGCGGGTGGACGCGGGCGGCCATCCGCAGGCCGACGAGCGTGCCGGCCAGGCCGCCGTCGTACAGGCCGTTGTGGGAGGGGCCGCGGCCGACGGTCCGGGCCCAGGCCACCACCGCGCGCCGGGCGCTCGCCGCGGCTCCCGCCTCGTGGGTCTCCTGGACCAGTGCGGCCAGTACGGGGATGCCGGGGTCGGATGTCGCGTGCGGGCCCCGGGCGAAGCCGTCGAGGAACCGGACGGCGATGTCGAGGGCGGCCCGGCGGGGCGGGGCCTGGTTACCTGGGTGCATCGGAGCTCCTCGTCGGGGAGCCACCCGGACCGGTCCGGGTGGCTCCGTTCATCTCAACGACGGACACGAGGTGTCCGGGTGGGGGCCGTCAGCAGTTGATGGCCGACCCGCAGAGGGTCGAGCCGCCACAGATGATGACGGTGGCGCACACCAGGCTGTCGCTGGCCTCCACGGCGGGCAGGTCGGCGCTGGTGATCCGCTCGTCCAGCTCGTCGATCAGGGTGTCGAGGTCGGTGAGTTCCATGATGGGCATGGTGCTTCCTCCTGTTTCCTTGGTGATCCCTGTTGGGTGTTGGCCGCCCCGACGACCGCCGCACCGGGTGCGGACGGGCCGGGGACGTCATGGGCGAGGGCGGCGGCCCGGGCCGCCAGCTCCTGCGGGGTCCGGTCGAAGGGGAGCCTGAGCAGCAGACCGGCGGCCACCGGTTCGCCCCGGTGCAGCGCGTCGCGCAGCACCGGTCCCCGCGCTCCGGCCTCCGGGCCGGGCAGCATCTCCTCCAGGACCAGTTCGTCACCGGGGGCGGCACAGATCCGCTCGATGACGTTGAGCGCGGTCAGCGCGTCGAGGTCGGCCGGTACCGGCTTGTCCCCGAACGCCGGCCGTACGAAGACGAACCGCGGCAGGCCGGCGGAGCGCCTGAGCGAGGCGAGGGCCCGCACCCGGTCGAAGTCGTCGTCCCCCCGCCGCCACAGCAGGGCCCTGGGCACCCGCCAGGTCGCCGGGCAGACCACCAGGTCCCGGCCGGCCGTCACTCTCGGCGCACGGGTGACGGCGGAACCGGCGGGGAGGGCCGCGGCGAGCCCGTCCAGGCCGAGCACGGTGCCCGCCCAGGGGTGCCCGGCGGCGAGCAGCAGCCGCACCAGTCGGTCGTAGGGCGGCATCGGGTTGCGGGTGGCGTGGTGGACGGGCACCACGCGTACGCCGTCCGCCTCGGCGACGATCCGGCCGCCCGAGCGCCGCAGGGTGATGCGGTCCAGCGGCAGGTAGCGCTGCTCGGGGCCGCCGGGCGCGAAGTACGCGGCCGGGTTGGGGTCGCCCGTCCACCAGCGGGTGAGGACGGGCCGCCGGACGGTGTTCGCGGCGTGCCCGGTGACCGGCGGCACCAGCAGTTCGACGAACCGCACCCCCGATCTCCGCTCCACCTCGGCCAGGAAGTCCCGGTAGGCGTCGACGGGGCCGTAGCCGCCGTGCAGGGCCCGCAGCGCCTCGGCGAACCGGGCGTCGATGATCCCGGCGGGCGAGGCCGTCTCCAGCACCGCGAGCGGCCCCGGTCCGGACATCGGGCGCAGCAGACAGTCCAGCGGCCAGGGCGGCACCACCTCCTCGGCCGGCGGCGCCCCGAGGGCGTCCAGCAGTTCGTCGTCCACGTCCACCTGCGGTGCGTCGGCGCGGGCGGCGAGGTGGGCCAGGAGCCGGGCGTATCCGGATGCCGGGTCGTGCGCCGGGTGCCAGTCCGGGTGGCGGCTCCGGCCCGGTCCGGGGGTCGGCCGCTCGTCCGGCGCCAGGAGCTCGGCCAGGATCTCGCCGACCGGGCGCGGGTTCCCGTCCAGCCGCTCGGTGCCCGGCACGGGGGGCGGTGCGTCGGCACCGGCGTCCCGGTCGGCCCGGCGCAGCGCGGCCAGACGGTGGGCGGTCCGCAGGGCCCGCTGGACCCGGGCGGCGGCCGGGCGGGGCACGTGGGCGCCCAGACCGCGGTGCGAGTCGAGGAACCAGGCGCCCCCCGGTTCGGACTCCGCGGGCCGATCCGGGGCGGCGGCCTCCGGCTTCGTGTCCCGGTCCTCGGGGCGGGGCAGTTCGCCGGTCGCGGTGACCCGGGCGGCCGGGGACCAGGGGGTGTGGTGGCGGCGCGGGGCCGCGCAGAGCTGGAGCACGCCCAGCCCCATGAGGTGGGTGAGGAAGCCGCGCAGCAGGGCGGGGTCGGCGGTCGGCAGCGCGCGTTCCAGTTCCGCGAGGGTGCACGGCCCTTCGGCGAACAGTGTGAGGAGCCGGTCGAGCAGTGCGGTGCGCCGGAGGGCGGTCTGCCGCAGCCGTCCGGGGTGGTCCGGGTCGATCGCGTAGCAGCGCAGTGTGCCGCCCGTTCCGTCGTCGCCGCCTTCGGTGAGGTGCAGCGGGGCGGGGGCGAGCGCGGTCGCCGGATCGGCGGTGCGCAGGTCCCGGCCGCCGGCCCGGGTACGTACCGTGTGGACGTTCTCCACGACGGCGGCGGCCAGTCCGGCCAGCTCGGCGCCGGGGGTGAGGAGCCGGTCGTCCGTCCCGCCCGCCGTCGGGCCGCCGACCGGGACCGGGGCGACCTGTCCCACCCAGCCGCGCGGTGTGGTCTTCACGGCCGCCCGTCCCAGCGCCCGCCACAGGTAGGCGGAACGCTTGCGCAGCCGTTTCCCGCTCCACGGCTCCCCCGCGGCCAGCCGGGCGGCCACCTCCGCCACCAGCCCGGGGCTCGCGGTGTCCAGGAACTCCCGCAGGACCGGGCTCCGGGACACCAGCGACCAGCCGAGCGCCGCCACCCGTTCGCGTTCCCCGGCGATCTCCCGCTCCAGCGCCGCCCGGGCCCCGCGGGCCGAACCGGCGGCGGCGCACAGCTCCACCGCCTCGCGGACCAGTTCCTCGGGTGCGGCGGTCAGTGCCGTCAGCAGGTCGCGGTCCGCCGGGGTCGGCGCCGAGCCCGCGTGCAGCCGCCGCCGCAGGGCGAGTACGGCACGGCGCTCGGTGTCCGTCAGGCGCGGATCGGGCACGAGACCGCTCAGCACCTCGGCCAACTGCCGGGCACGTGCGGCCTGTTGCCCGACGGCGTCGGCGTGCTCGACGACCCGGCCGAACACCCCCGACCCACCGGCGGCCGTCCACATCGAACAGGGGATTCCGGACGCGCGCACCAGCGCGGTGGCGCCCAGCAACGTTCCTTCGGCCGGGGCGGGGCCGGGGGCGGTGGCACGGAGTCCGGCCATGTCAGTCCACCGCCCCGTCGTCGAACAGGGCCTCGGTGAGCAGGCTCTGACGGGCGAGCGACAGCCGGCCCCGGTTCCAGTGGAAGATCACGGCGTGGGCGGCGGCGCGGCGTGGTCCGCGTACCGCTTCACCGGACTCGAAGTAGCCGGTGCGCCAGTGGTCGGCGGCCCGGCGCACCGCCGCCCCGTGCTGCTCCTGCCAGGCGCGCCAGACGTCGGGCAGCCCGTCGGACCACTGCGCCCGGGGCCGCTCCCAGTGGGCGCGGATGCCGTGGGCGGCCCGGCGGAGCGCGTCGTCCTGGAGGCCGCCGGAGAAGCTGCGCCCGGTGTCCGTGCGCACCGCGTCCCAGACGCCCCGGTGTTCCCAGCCGACGATGTGCAGACCGTCGAAGAGTTCGTGGAGCAGGACGAGGGAGAGCCGCCAGTCGGCCACGATGTGTCCCTCGTCGTCCGTGCGCCGGGCGTGCCGGTCGAGCCAGGCCAGCGAGTCCGCCGTGAACACCTCGTGCACCCCCGGCATCGCGGCGGGGCCGCCGAAGAGATAGGACTCCGGCTCGTACACCGCGCACATCGGAGGGGCCGCCAGCCCGTCGAACTCCTTGATCCGGCTGAGGAGTTCGGTCCGCAGCGGGGCGACGCCGGCCGATCCGGGCGCCTGGAACCGCACGCGCAGGCCCGGCGGCTTGTGCATGAAGAAGAACTCCTGCGCGAGGCCCGCGTCGAGGAGGTCGCGCGCCGTACCGGCGAGCCGGTCGTACAGGCGCGGCCACGAGCGCGGCTGCGGGGTCAGGTTCACCTGTACCCAGCTCGCCTCCGGGTGTTCCACCCCCAGCATGAGACCTCCGTGTGTCGTGGTGCCGTGACGACTTGGCGTCGTGATGACTTGGTGCCGTGATGACTTGGTGCCGTGATGCCGTGATGACTTGGTGCCGCACTGTCGCGATGACGTGGTGCCGGGTGTCGTGTCCCCGGGTGTCGTGGTGCCGGGGGGCGCCGTTCCGGCCCGGCGGGGCGTCCCGGGGTCGCCGAACGGGTCCGCGGAGTCGGTGCCGCGGCCTCGTCCGGCTGTCGGGAGAAGCCCTGCTTCGTTTCTGTGTCGTCCACGGGTGCACGGGATGTGCCGTGACACCCGGGGCCCGAGCCGTTCGTCGGCCGGACCGGATGTGCCGGGGCCACCCGGCCAAAACCGGATGCCCTTCCGCCTGCCCCCGTCCGTCCCCGTTCGCGTCGGACCGATCAGGTCCGCCGACAAGTCAATTCCCGCGTCAACACCGGCCGAAAGATATATCGCAATTAGTCGGATTATGGACGGTTGTGCGCTTGGCGTGACCCGTGTGCCGGGAGCGCGGAAATCCGCGCCGTCGCACAGCCCGCGAGGAGGGCGGAAGCGAAGAGAACGAGCCACGCCCGCCCCTCCGCGCACCCATGCCCGCCCCTCCCTCACGGCCGCACCCACCCCTCCCCGCGCCCCGCCCCCGCAGCCCCGCGCGGGACGGCCGGGACCGGTCGCCGAGGCGGGCGTTCACGCCGGTGCGCGCAGGAGCGTCGCGATCTTCGCGACGGGCTTCGAGCGCCCCCGTTTCCGCCTGTCTGCCCAGGTCACGGGCGTGCCACGCTGACCGGGACCAGGGCGCGAGGCCCTGGCCGCCGTCAGAAAGAGGTCTCTGCCATGAACCGCTTCACCGCGCTCGCCGCCGCCTCGCTCGCCCTGGCCCTGGGGCTGGCCACCGGGCCCGCCGCGGCCGTGGCCGCAGCCAACGGGAACGACACCGCGGCGAGCGGCGCCACCCGGAGCGCCAGGGCTTCCTTCAGTTGCAGCCCCGGGTACTTCTGCATCTACAGCGACTGGAACGGGGGCGGCACCCGCTGTCAGTGGTCGGACAGGCAGCGGGCGAACACCGCCGACGACTGCTCGTTCATCCAGCGGGGCCAGAACGTCCGCTCCGTGTGGAACGCGACCGGGCACCGCGTGCAGTACTACACCCAGACCAACTACAACTCCCGGGTCGGCTCCACCCCCGCCGGCAGCGGCGGCAACCTCCAGGGGAACTACCAGATCCGCTCCTTCAAGCCCCAGTAGCACCGAGAAGCGGGAGGGGTGCGGAAGTCCTTCCCGGCCGGCGGCGCGGGCTGGGTAGCGCACCTCCGGGGGGGGGGGGCGCGCGCGGAA
>NZ_JBIAQQ010000028.1:66949-109541 GCF_042889165.1 Streptomyces sp. NPDC002669
CTCCCCCCCCCCCCCCCCCCCCCCCCCCCCCCCCCCCCGGGCCGGGCGCCCCCCCCCCCCCCCCCCCCCCCCCCCCCCCCCCCCCCCCCCCCCCCCCCCCCACGTCCGGGGCCGGGCGTGCCGCGCATCACCCTGGACAGCCTCATGACCGCCGGGTAACTTTTGAATGTATCTGAGCAAGCGCTTAGCCAGGCCGGTCGAGGCGGACCGCACCGATGCCGGCCGAAGGCGACCGCCGACCGAAGCTGATCAAGGAGGCACCCCGTGCGCCGTACGGTATTCGACGAGGACCACGAGGCGTTCCGGGAGACCATACGCGCCTTCATCGAGGCGGAGGTCGTCCCTCACTACGACGAGTGGTTCCAGCAGGGCATCGTGCCGCGCGAGTTCTACTCCAAGCTCGCCGACCTCGGCCTGTTCGGCATCAACGTCCCCGAGGAGTTCGGCGGCGCCGGCCTGGACACCCACAAGTTCGAGGCCATCCAGTACGAGGAGACCGCCCGCGCGGGCATCAACTTCGGCGGCTCCGGCGTGCACGTCCTGCTCGCCCTGCCGTACATCAAGATGCTCGCCGACGAGGAGCAGAAGAAGCGCTACCTGCCGAAGTTCGTCTCCGGCGAGGAGATGTGGGCCCTCGCGATGACCGAGCCGGGCACCGGCTCCGACCTCGCGGGCATGAAGACCACCGCCAAGCTCTCCGACGACGGCACGCACTACGTGCTCAACGGCTCCAAGACCTTCATCACGGGCGGCGTCCACGCCGACCGCGTCATCGTCTGCGCCCGCACCTCGGCACCGACCGCCGAGGACCGCCGTTTCGGCATCTCCCTGTTCGCCGTGGACACCAAGTCCGAGGGCTACTCCCTGGGCCGCAAGCTCGACAAGCTCGGTCTGCGCACGTCCGACACCGCCGAGCTGGCGTTCGTCGACGTGAAGGTGCCCGCCGCGGACCTGCTCGGCGAGGAGAACAAGGGCTTCCACTACCTCGGCCAGAACCTGCCGTCCGAGCGCTGGGGCATCGCCTACGGCGCGTACGCGCAGGCCAAGGCCGCGATCCGGTTCGCGCAGGAGTACGTCCAGGAGCGCACGGTCTTCGGCAAGACCGTCGCCTCCTTCCAGAACACCAAGTTCGAGCTGGCCGCCTGCCAGGCCGAGGTGGACGCCGCCGAGGCCGTCGCCGACCGCGCCCTGGAGGCCCTGGACGCCGGTGAGCTGACCGCGGCCGAGGCCGCGTCCGCGAAGCTGTTCTGCACCGAGGTCGCGCACCGTGTCATCGACCGCTGCCTCCAGTTGCACGGCGGCTACGGATACATGAACGAGTACCCGATCGCCCGCCTCTACGCGGACAACCGGGTCAACCGCATCTACGGCGGCACCAACGAGGTCATGAAGTCGATCATCGCCAAGTCCATGGGCCTGTGAGAGCGGCTGCGTTCCTCCCATGAGCTCAGCACTGGACTCCCTGCTCGATCTGCTCGACCTGGAGCAGATCGAGCGGGACATCTTCCGGGGCACGAGCCGTTCGGCACTCGTTCCCCGGGTCTTCGGCGGCCAGGTCGCGGCCCAGGCCCTGGTCGCCGCGGGCCGCACCGTCCCCGCCCGCTCCCCGCGGGCGGGCGGGGAGGCCCCGTCCGGGGAGATCCCGGCGGCCCACTCCCTGCACTCGTACTTCCTGCGGGCCGGTGACCCCGGCGCGCCGATCGTCTACAGCGTCGACCGCATCCGCGACGGCCGCTCCTTCACCACCCGCCGGGTCGTCGCCGTCCAGCACGGGCAGCCGATCTTCCACCTCTCGGCGTCCTTCCAGACGTACGAGGAGGGCCTGGAGCACCAGGCGGACATGCCGTCCGCGCCGGACCCGGAGTCGCTGCCCACGACGGCGCAGCTGCTCCCCCGGTACGCGGACCGCTTCAGCGACCCGACGGTCGTGGACCGGCTGATCGAGGCGCGGGCCGCGGTCGATCTGCGGTACGTGGACGCCCCGCCCTTCGGCACGGTCGGCGAACCGCGCGAGCCGCGCTCCCAGGTGTGGTTCCGCACCAACGGCAAGCTCGCGGACGACCCCCTGCTGCACGTCTGCATGGCGACGTACGTCTCCGACATGACGCTGCTCGACTCGGTGCTCCTCGCCCACGGGCGCGGGGGCTGGGCGGTCGGCGACGTGGTCGGGGCGAGCCTGGACCACGCGATGTGGTTCCACCGGCCCTTCCGGGCCGACGAATGGCTGCTGTACGACCAGGAGTCGCCGTCCGCGTACGGCGGGCGCGGGCTCGGCCAGGCCCGGATCTACACGCAGGACGGCCGGCTGGCGATCACCGTCATCCAGGAGGGCGTGGTCCGCGTCCCCCGGGTCTGACCCGGCTCCACGCCCCCGGGCGCCCGGGACCCGACGGCCGTGCCGAACGGGCCGGGAAGCGCCAATTCGGACATACTCCCCACCATGAGTGAGGAGCCCCAGCTGGACCCGAAGACCGCCGACGGCGGCGCGAAGGCCGACGGCGTCACGGAGTCCGGTGGCGTCACGGAGTCCGGTGGCGGGGGGTCCGCGTTCACGGTCGTCGTCGCGGCGGTCGCCAACCTCGGCATCGCCGTGGCGAAGGCCGTCGCCGGGCTGATCAGCGGATCGAGCGCGATGCTCTCCGAGGCGGCGCACTCGGTCGCCGACACGGTCACCGAACTGCTGCTGCTCACCGCGCTGAGGCGCAGCGGAAGACCCGCCGACGAGGAACACCCGCTGGGCCACGGCCCCGAGCGCTACATCTGGGCGATGCTCGCCTCCGTCGCCACGTTCGTCGGCGGTGCGGTCTTCTCCGTCTACGACGGCGTCCACACCCTGGTGAGCGGCGAAGAGCTCGGCGATCCGCTCGTCTCGTACATCGTGCTCGGTGTCGCCTTCCTGCTGGAGGGCTACTCGCTGCGCACCGGGCTGCGGCAGGTCCGGGAGGAGGCGGCACGGCTGGGGGCGCCCGTCGGCCACTACCTCCGCCGCACCCCCGACACCGCCGTCAAGGCCGTGGTGATGGAGGACTCGGCCGCGCTGGTGGGGCTGCTGCTCGCCGCGGGCGGGCTGCTCGGCGGGCAGCTGACCGGTTCCGGGGTCTGGGACGGCATCGCGTCCGTCCTGATCGGCCTGCTGCTGGTGTACGTCGCCTGGGTGCTGGGCCGGTCCAACGCCCAGTTGCTGATCGGCCGGCCCGTGCCCCGGTCGATGCGCGAGGGCATCCGCGAGGAACTGCTCTCCGTCCCGCACATCATCGACGTACTGGAACTCACCACGCTCATCCAGGGCCCGGCCGAGATCCTGATCGCCGCGAAGGTCGACTTCCGGGACGCGTCGACCGCCGGACAGATCGAGTGGGCCTGCGAGGAGGCGGAGGAGCAGCTGCGGGAGCGCTATCCGTCGGTGCGCCGGGTGTACCTGGACCCGACGCCGGGCCTGAGACGGCGGGGCCGCGGTCCGGGGCCGGGATCAGGCCGGTGACCGCTCCAGCTCCCGCAGTTCCGCGACGGACATGCGTTCCGCCCGTGCCGCGAGGTGGTCCTGGATGGTCTTGTGCAGGAAGGCGTACCCGTCGCCCGCGCGACGCATGATCGCCCGGTCGGTCGCGTAGACGAGGAAGTCCCGTCGGAGATGCCTCGCCAGCGCCGACCTCATGAAAGGGGAGAGCGTCCAGAAGCGGGCCATGGACCAGTAGAGCCGGTTCGGCCTGCTGGCGGGGTTCCCGGCCTCGTACCCGCTCAGCCCGCGCATGAACCGGAACACCGGATACGTCCCCGACGGCGCCATCCGTCTGAGCACGTCGTCCGGTGCCTGGAGGACCATGCTGGAGAAGTCGTCCGCGTAGTACACCGTCGAGTGGACCTGGTTCAGGTCCCGGGCGAGCCGCAGCAGATCGGCCCGCACCTGGCCGACGGGACGTACCGGAACGACCGGACGGCCCTGGAGGGTCCGGTCGCGGTGGATCATGCGCTCGATGTAGGCGTCGAAGATGCGGCCCCTGCGTTCCTCCGTGTCGCCGGGGGCCGCGACCTCGTCCTCCGCCACGCCCTCGTAGGCGAAGACGGCGACGCCCAGCATGAGCGGTGTGGTCAGCAGCCGGGCCAGCACCGGGTCGGCGGCCGCGGCGGCCGCCAGGCCGCGCAGCCGTTCGCCCCCGCCGTTGAGCAGGGCGTGCACGGCCGCGACCTCCAGGGGCCGCACCCGGACCGCGCCGTTGACGGTGAGCCGCTCCTCCAGTTCGTCGTAGTCGGTCGAGCGGCACGAGACGGCGATCGGGCAGTGCGGGTACTGCTCGGCGGAGAGCAGCCCGTTGATCGCCCGGACGCAGTCGACGCGCCGCCTCGGGGCGACCTCGTCGAGCCCGTCCAGGACCAGGGCGATGCCGTTGTCCCGCAGCAGGGCGCGGCCGGTCTCCCGGGGGAGGCGGTACCGGCTGTGCAGTTCGTCCAGGATCCAGCGCACGAACGGTTCGCCGTGCCAGTCCGTCAGCAGCAGGACGGCCGGGACGGGGGCGTCGTCGTCCCGTTCGGCCGCCTCGGCCAGCTTCTCGGTCAGTTCGAGCATCCGCGAGGTCTTGCCGGCGCCCGGGGCGCCCAGGACGAGGAGCTGGGCGTGGTGGCGGTCGAAGACCTCGTCGATCCGGGTCCCCGCGGCCAGCGGCACCCCGTCCTCCGGGCCGCCGGTGCTGAGCCGGGGCGGGCCCCAGGGGTCGTGCACGGCCTCCCGGTGCTCGGCCAGGCCCAGTTCGATCCGTACGGAGCGTTCCCAGGTCCGGTCCGTGCCGTCCGTCCAGCTCCGGCGCACGGCGTGCAGCAGGGCGGCACGCGCCCTGGCCCGCTCGTCGGCACCGAGTTCGGGTTCCGCTTCCTGCGGGACGAGGTCCCGCAGATACACGATGTAGAGGAGCAGGCCCACCAGGACGAAGGCGACGCACGCGCCGATGACGAGCGTCTTGCGGTCCTCGCCCGCGAAGCCCTTGTAGATGTCGGGCAGCAGCCCGGCCCCGAGTTCCTGGAGGATGAAAAGGGCCAGCACGATGAGCAGTCCGACGAGAACCGACTTCGGTCCGCCCCTGCGGGACCGCTGCCCCGGTGTGAACATGCGCCCCCCACGACACTGGACATTCGTGGCGCAGAGTAGCAATTGCGGGGGCGGGAAGTGGAGTTGTGGCGCCGGGGCCGACCGCCGCTCCCACTCCCGCTGCCGGCCGGTCGGCAGCGGCCCGGGATCAGCCCGGGAGCAGCCCCGCCGCGCCCAGCAGGTAGTCCGTCATCGGGTCGTAGAACCGCGGGTCCATCACGTGGTCGTCCAGCGGGACGACGACCTGGAGCGTGCCCTCCGCCTCGCCGAGGAACAGCGCCGGGTCGTTGCAGTCCGCGTACCCCACCGCGTCCAGGCCGCGCTGCCCCGCGCAGCCCGCCCAGCCGTGGTCGGCGACCACCAGGTCCGGCAGCGGGCGGCCCTCCCGCTCCAGGCCGTCCAGGATGGCGGCCATCGGGGCGGGCGAGTGCGTGTGCCAGAGCGTCGCGCCGCGCTCCTGCACGGCGACGTCCGCGAACTGGAAGACCATGCCCTCGTCGGCGATCAGCCCCGACGGAATCCGTACGATCTCGCATCCGGCGGTCCGCAGCGCCGCCGCGGTCTGCCGGTGCACGTCGAGGAGCCCGCCCGGGTGCCCGGTCGCGAACAGCACCCGTTCCGAGTCCGCCGCCGCCTTCCGCAGCCGGGCCGCCATCCGCTCCAGGGCCTCCACCGTCAGCTCCGGGTCGATGGTGTCCTGCCCGAACCGGTGCTCCGGGTCGTCGCTGACGCCGCAGCGTTCGGCCATCACCGCCAGCACGTCCTGCTCGTCGCGCCACCGGTCCCCGAGCTCCAGACCCAGCCAGTAGTGACGGTCGCCGTTGGCGAGCTTGCGGTAGTGGGAGAGGTTGTTGTCGCGCGGGGTGGCGACGTCTCCGGCGATACGCGTACGGACGAGGTGTTCGACGAGGGCGGCACGGCTGGGTATCGGCATGAACCCATTGTGCCGTCAGGTGTGCGCAGTGTGCCGGATGTCTTGCACGACGGACATACCGGAACGGTCACGCGGGTCGCGCCGGGTCCGTCCCGTTCATGACGGGCCCGGCCCGGTCGTACCGGACCCGTGCCGGGGCGGCCTCGGCGCGTACGTGACCTCGTCCAGGTGGTAGTACCGGGCGACGCACGGGGCCGGCCACACCCGCCGGCCGTGCCCGCCGAACGGCTCCAGCATCCCGCCCACCGGCACCGGCGTGTACGGCAGCACCCGGGCCCCCCGCGCCGCCCGGTCCCTCAGCCACCGGTCCTGGTGGTCCCAGTCGTGGGCGCGCACCGCCATCTCCGTCTCCAGCCGGAGCAGCGGGCCGGCCAGGCCCGTGCAGGCCAGGACGCACACGGTGGCGGCGACGGCCGCCGCGACCGTACGGGACGCCGGGCGGCGGCCCCGTGGCGCCACCGGGGCTGCCGACGATGCCACCGCCCGGCCCAGCAGGACGCCGACGCCGGTCAGCAGCAGCACGTACAGCAGGAGGAAGTCGCCCCAGACGCGCGAGGCGGTCACCACGTCCGCGCCGAAGACGGGGCGGGTGAGGACGACGCAGAGGTAACCGGAGACCAGGAACGCGAGGAGGCCCGCCAGGACCGGCAGGAGGGGGCGTCGCCGGTGCGCCGGCCGGTCTCCCCCGCGGGCCGACAGGCCGAGCAGTACGCCGGCGGCGACCGCTCCCAGGTACGGCCAGGTCGTGAGGACGGTGCCCAGGATCTCCCCGAAGGCCCGCAGCGCCGCGCCCAGGGCCCCCAAATCGAACATGGAGCCGGTGTCGGCGCCGAAGCGTGCGCGCCGGGTGCGTGCGCCGGGCGAGAAGTACAGGACGGCCGTCCCGGTCGCGAGCCCGGCGAGGGCGACCGCGCACCAGGACCGGACACGGGCCCGGCCGGGGCCGGGGGGCGTGCGCGGACCGGTCAGCAGGACGGTGCCGAGCACGACGCACGCGACGGCCGTCGTCTCTTCCGACAGCGTGCCGATGAACACCCCGGCCACGAGGGCGGTGGCCGACGCGAGGAGGTGCCCCCGGCGGGTGCGGGCGCGCAGCAGGGGGATCACGGCGGCGCAGGCCAGTACCGGTGCGAGGGTGTGCGAGACGGAGTTGGCGGGCCAGTAGAACGTCTTGTACGTGTCCGGCGCGGCGAGCAGGAAGGCCGCCGTCGCCGTGGCGGCCACGAGCGGTACGGCCCCGCGCGGCGCGGTCAGTCCCGCCCTGCCGAGCGCGGCGGCGAGCAGCGCCCACAGGACGGCGAGCACCACCGTCCCGCTGACCGGGGCGAACCACTGGTGCCCCGGGACGCCGAACGCGCCGTATCCGACGACCAGCAGCGCGTTGGCGACGCGCCCGTTGTCGTGCAGGTAGAACTTGGCGAGCATCCCGAGGGCGCCCTCGTCCCGTACGACCGGGAGGAAGCACCAGTCGTCGGCGCCCGGCCGGACCAGTCTCCCGAACCAGAAGGCGGCGCCGAGCAGGGCGAACGGGACCGGGGCGAGGACCGCCGTCCACGACACCGCCCGCCGCCGCACGGGACGCGGACGGCCGCCCGCGTCCGTGTCCGTCTTCCCGCCCGTCTCCGGAGCCGCGTCGGTGTCCGTGCTCATGTGCACCGGTGTCCTTCGTACGCCGGGACGACGGACGGTGCCTCGGACAGGTCGCCGGGCCGGGCGCCGGGCGGTCGTACGGTCCGGTCCGGGCATTCGCTCGTCTCCCGCACCACGTAATGCGGCCGGCGTTTCGCCTCGGAATAGATGCGTCCCACGTACTCGCCGATGACGCCCAGTGTGGCGAGCTGAATTCCGCCGAGCGCGACGACGGCGGTCAGCAGGGTCGTGTAACCGGGTACGGCGACCCCGTGCAGGGCGACGTCCGCGATGATCCACAGCGCGTATCCCAAGGCCGTCAGCGCGAGGGCGAGACCGGCGTGGATGGCCAGGCGCAGGGGGCGGCTGTTGAAGGAGACCAGCCCGTCGATCCCGTAATTGAGCAGATGCCTGCCGGCCCATTTCGAACTCCCCGCCGCGCGGCGGACGTTCCGGTAGGCGAAGGACGCGGTGTCGAATCCGATCCAGGAGAAGATCCCCTTGGAGAACCGGTCGGTCTCGGGCAGCGCGAGCACCGCGTCCACGGCCTTGCGCGACAGCAGCCTGAAGTCGCCCTCGCCGTCGACGACTTCGACGTCCATGCAGCGCCCCATGGCCCGGTAGTAGGCGACGCTGAGGAGGGCGCGCAGGGCGCCCTCGCCGGTACGGTCCCGGCGCGCGACGACCTGGTCGTATCCGCGTTTTCGCAACTCCAGCATGCGGGGCAGCAGTTCGGGCGGGTGCTGGAGGTCGGCGTCCATCAGGACGACGGCCTCGCCCCGGGACATCCGCAGCCCGGCGAGCATGGCGGCCTCCTTGCCGAAGTTGCGGCTGAAGGAGACGTAGCGGACCCGCCGGTCCTCGGCGGCGAGCGCCTTGATCCGGGCCCCGGTCCGGTCGCCGCTGCCGTCGTCGACGTAACAGATCTCGAAGGTGCGCCGTATCGGTTCGAGCACGGCGAGCAGCGCACGGTGGAACGCCTCGATCACTTCGTCCTCGTCGAAACAGGGGACGACGACCGAAACCTGACATGTTTCCATGTGAATTCCCCATCAGGCGTGGGCGAGACAACTCGAACCATATGCCCGTGGATCTTCGCGACACCCCGTCCGGAGGGGGCACTGCGGAGAAAAGACGAAGGAATTCAGCCGACCCCTTCGGATTTCCGTATTAATTCATGGCTCAAGGCGCGGCCGGCGGCATTCCCCCGCCTCGAACAGGGTCGATCTGCAGGAACTCCCGGAACTCCGCCGTGCCGGCCCGATCGTTCAGCGCGGCGTTCCACTGCGCGATGTCGCTTTCCGGGACGTCGGCGTCGAGGGGAAGGAAGACCCGGACGGCGTTCGGCCATTGCTCGAAGAACCCACGGGCGACCGAGTCCGTCAACGCCCGTGAGATCGAGTCCCACACCGTCCTGCGGAATTCACGAAGGCCCGGCACCGCGAGGGGGCCGGTGTCCGAACCGGTGAAGCGTCGCCCTGCCCGTTCCGCCTCGGCACGGATCGGCTCCAGCGGGTCGTCGATCCCTTCGGCCCCGACGATGTCCATGTCCCACTCGCCGAGGTGCCATTTCACGTCGATGGCGAACTCCGGGTCCTCGGCGGTCATTTCGTCGAGATGGTGCCGCGAGTGCGCGAAGGCGACGATCGACGTGGCATCGGCACTGGTCGCGATGCCGACGCCGACCACGCCCTCCGCCGGCAACTGTCCCGCGACCGCCGCGACGGCCCGTTCGAGCGCCGGTCCGAGGCGATCGGACCAGTCGCGTGCCCATGCGCAGAACTCAAGATCCATGGTTCATTGTCGACTCCCCCTGCGGGGATCACGGCACAGCCGTCAGGCGCGTACCGCCGCCGCCTCGAAGGCGCCGCGCGCGAGCCGGTGCAGCAGTGCCGCCGTGTCCGCGCGGTCCGGCCGGGCGTCGGGACGGCCCAGGTGCGGGGTCGAGTTCAGCAGGCCGAAGACGGCGTGGACGGCAGCGCGGGCCTCGTGCTCGGGCAGGTCCGGGTAGAGGTCGCGGACGACCTCCACCCACACCTCGACGTACTGGCGCTGGAGCTGGCGGACCCGCTTGCGGTCGGCGTCCCGCAGCCGGTCCAGCTCCCGGTCGTGGAGGGTGATCAGGGGACGGTCGTCGAGGGCGAAGTCGATGTGGCCCGCGATGAGCGCGTCGAGCAGGGCCTGCGGCGAGCCGCCCTCGCCCGCCGCGTCCTCCGACACCCGCAGCCGCCCACCGGCCAGCAGCCGCTCGCTGATGCCGACCAGCAGCTCGGCGAGCATCGCGTCCTTGCCGGGGAAGTGGCGGTAGAGACCGGGGCCGCTGATGCCGACGGCCGCGCCTATCTCGTCGACACCGACGCCGTGGAAGCCGCGCTCGGCAAAGAGGCGGGCGGCCTCCTTGAGGATCTGCTCGCGGCGGGTGGGGGCGTCCGTCCTGGTGGTCATGGATTCGATTCTAGACAGTCGGGTTAGCGAACGTTAACCAGAGCGCGACGCACTCGCCCCGCGCTCCGCCCCACCCAGCACCCCCGACCGCCCCAGGCGCCCCCGGAGTCCCAGCCACTCCCGACGCTCCCGCCGTTCCCGCCGTTCCGGTGTCTCCACCGCCTCCACCGTTCCCGCCGCCCCGGCCGGGCCGCCCCACGGCGTCACCGCGCGCAACAGCCACTCCACGGGCCCGAGCCGGCAGGCGTACAGCCCGAGCCCGGTGGCGTACGCGGCCGCGGGCGCCGGGGGCCGGGCGGAAGCCCTGGACAAGGCTGTTAGCGCTCGTTAACCTTGGGGCAGACGTTAACGGTCACTAACTACTGCGGTACGGGCAAGGGGGCTCGACACGATGCAGCAGGCACCGGTGCTGACGAGCGCGGCCGATCCCGCCTCCGAGGCCTGGCAGGCCAACGAGGCGGCACATCACGCGCTCGCCGACGAGCTGCGTTCGCGGCTCGCCGCGGCCAGGCTGGGCGGGGGTGAGAGGTCCCGTGCCCGGCACGTGGCGCGCGGCAAGCTGCTGCCCCGGGACCGGGTGGACACCCTGCTCGATCCGGGTTCCCCGTTCCTGGAGCTGGCCCCGCTGGCCGCCGAGGGGTTGTACGGGGGCGCCGCACCGGCGGCCGGGGTGATCGCGGGCATCGGCCGGGTCAGCGGCCGGGAGTGCGTGATCGTCGCCAACGACGCGACCGTCAAGGGCGGCACGTACTACCCGATGACGGTGAAGAAGCACCTGCGCGCCCAGGAAGTGGCGCTGGAGAATCGTCTTCCCTGCCTGTACCTCGTGGACTCGGGCGGCGCGTTCCTGCCGATGCAGGACGAGGTCTTCCCCGACCGGGAGCACTTCGGCCGGATCTTCTACAACCAGGCCCGGATGTCCGGGGCCGGCATCCCGCAGATCGCCGCGGTGCTGGGTTCCTGCACGGCCGGCGGGGCGTACGTCCCCGCGATGAGCGACGAGGCCGTGATCGTCCGCAACCAGGGCACGATCTTCCTGGGCGGGCCGCCGCTGGTGAAGGCCGCGACCGGCGAGGTCGTGACGGCCGAGGAGCTGGGCGGCGGCGAGGTCCATTCCCGTACGTCGGGGGTGACCGACCACCTCGCCGAGGACGACGCGCACGCGCTGCGGATCGTGCGGAACATCGTGGCGACCCTGCCGGACCGGGGCGCGCTGCCGTGGTCCGTGCGGCCCGTCGAGGAGCCGAAGGTCGACCCCGCGGGGCTGTACGGCGCCGTCCCGGTCGACTCGCGCACCCCGTACGACGTGCGCGAGGTGATCGCCCGGGTCGTGGACGGCTCGCGGTTCGCCGAGTTCAAGGCCGAGTACGGGACGACGCTGATCACCGGCTTCGCCCACATCCACGGCCACCCAGTGGGGATCGTCGCCAACAACGGCATCCTGTTCTCCGAGTCCGCCCAGAAGGGCGCCCACTTCATCGAGCTGTGCGACCAGCGCGGCATCCCGCTGGTCTTCCTGCAGAACATCTCCGGCTTCATGGTGGGCCGGGACTACGAGGCGGGCGGCATCGCCAAGCACGGCGCCAAGATGGTCACGGCGGTCGCCTGCACCCGCGTGCCGAAGCTGACCGTCGTGGTCGGCGGTTCGTACGGCGCGGGCAACTACTCCATGTGCGGCCGGGCCTACTCCCCCCGCTTCCTGTGGATGTGGCCCAACGCGAAGATCTCCGTCATGGGCGGCGAGCAGGCCGCGTCCGTCCTCGCGACGGTCAAGCGCGACCAGCTCGGCGACGACTGGAGCACGGCGGACGAGGAGGCGTTCAAGGCCCCGATCCGCGAGCAGTACGAGACCCAGGGCAACGCGTACTACGCCACGGCCCGGCTCTGGGACGACGGTGTGATCGACCCGATGGAGACCCGGCAGGTGCTGGGACTCGCCCTGACCGCGTGTGCCAACGCCCCGCTGGGTGACCCCGGCTTCGGCGTCTTCCGGATGTGAGGAACAGATGACGATGTTCGACACGGTTCTGGTCGCCAATCGCGGCGAGATCGCGGTACGTGTCATCCGCACGCTGCGGGAGCTCGGCATCCGTTCGGTCGCCGTCTTCAGCGACGCGGACGCGGACGCCCGGCACGTCCGGGAGGCCGACACCGCGGTGCGGATCGGGCCCGCGCCCGCCGCCATGAGCTATCTGAGCGTGCCCGCGCTCCTGGACGCGGCCCGCCGCACCGGCGCGCAAGCCGTCCACCCCGGCTACGGATTCCTCGCCGAGAACGCCGACTTCGCGCGCTCGTGCGCCGAGGCGGGGCTGGTCTTCATCGGCCCGTCCGCCGACGCCATCTCGCTGATGGGCGACAAGATCCGGGCCAAGGAGACCGTGGCGGCGGCCGGGGTCCCGGTCGTGCCCGGCTCCTCCGGGAGCGGGCTCACCGACGAGCAACTGGGCGCGGCGGCCCGGGAGATCGGGATGCCGGTGCTGCTGAAGCCCTCGGCGGGCGGCGGCGGCAAGGGCATGCGGCTGGTGCGCGACGAGACGCTGATCGCGGACGAGATCGCGGCGGCCCGGCGCGAGGCACGGGCCTCGTTCGGCGACGACACGCTGCTCGTGGAGCGGTGGATCGACGGGCCCCGGCACATCGAGATCCAGGTGCTGGCCGACACCCACGGCAACGTGGTCCACCTCGGCGAGCGCGAGTGCTCGCTCCAGCGCCGTCACCAGAAGATCATCGAGGAGGCGCCGTCCGTCCTGCTCGACGAGGAGACCCGGGCGGCGATGGGCGAGGCGGCCGTCCAGGCGGCCCGCAGCTGCGGCTACGTCGGCGCGGGCACGGTGGAGTTCATCGTCCCGGGCGAGGACCCCGCCTCGTACTGCTTCATGGAGATGAACACCCGCCTCCAGGTCGAGCACCCGGTCACCGAGCTGATCACCGGCCTGGACCTGGTGGAATGGCAGCTGAGGGTGGCGGCGGGCGAGCAACTCCCCTACACGCAACAGGACATCGCCCTCACCGGCCACGCCGTCGAGGCCCGGATCTGCGCGGAGGACCCGTCCCGCGGCTTCCTGCCCTCCGGCGGCGCCGTGCTCGCGCTGCACGAGCCGCAGGGCGACGGCGTGCGGACGGACTCCGGGCTCGCCGCGGGCGGCGAGGTCGGCAGCCTGTACGACCCGATGCTGTCGAAGGTCATCGCGTACGGCCCCGACCGCGCCGCCGCGCTGCGCCGGCTGCGGGCGGCGCTCGCCGACACTGTGATCCTCGGCGTCCCGACGAACGCCGGGTTCCTGCGCCGGCTGCTCGCCCACCCGGAGGTGGTGACGGGCGACCTGGACACCGGCCTGGTGGAGCGCGAGGTGACCGGCCTGGTGCCGGAGGGCGTGCCCGAGGAGGTGTACGCGGCGGCGGCGCTGCTGCGCCGGTCCGCGGCGGCCGACGCCTCCCCCGTCGGCGACGCCGCCGGCTGGGTCGACCCATTCTCGGTGGCGAGCGGCTGGCGGCTGGGCGGCACCCCGGCCCGTACGGTGCTCGACTTCCGCATCCCGGGCCACGACCCGGTGCAGGTCTCGCTGCGCGACTGCCCGACGGGCACGGAGCTGGCGTTCGGCCACGTCGGTGAGGGCGCGCAGCCGCCGGAGCCCGTGACGGGCGCCTGCGGCCCGCTGGCCCCGCTGCCCGGCGGCCGGGAGACGGCCAGGGTCGTCGAGCTGACCCCGCACCGCCTCGTCGTCGAACTCGCCGGTGTCACGCACGCGTTCACCCATGCCGCGTCCCCGGACGGGGTCTGGCTGGGCCGCGAGGGCGACAGCTGGCACGTGCAGGACCACGACCCGGTGACGGCGTCGCTGGCCGGTGCCGCCCGGTCCGGTGCGGACACCCTCGCCGCGCCCATGCCGGGCACCGTGACCGTCGTGAAGGTGGCGGTCGGGGACGAGGTCGTGGCCGGTCAGAGCCTGCTCGTGGTGGAGGCGATGAAGATGGAGCACGTCATCTCCGCCCCGCACGCCGGGACCGTGACCGAACTGGACGTCACCGCGGGCACCACGGTCGCCATGGACCAGGTCCTGGCCGTGGTGACCCCCGCCGGGTCCGCCGAAGCCCCCGAGGAGCAGGCATGACGACGCCCCGCACCCTGCCCATGACCGTACCGGCCCCGGATCTGCCCGCCCGGGTCCGCATCCACGAGGTCGGCGCCCGCGACGGGCTCCAGAACGAGAAGTCCGTCGTACCGACCGAGGTGAAGGCGGAGTTCATCCACCGCCTGGTCGCCTCGGGGCTGACCACCGTCGAGGCGACCAGCTTCGTGCACCCCAAGTGGGTGCCCCAACTGGCCGACGCCGAGGACCTGTTCCCCCGCCTGGCGGACATCGACGGCGTGGCCCTGCCGGTCCTCGTGCCGAACGAGCGCGGGCTGGACCGGGCGCTGGCGCTCGGTGCCCGCCGGATCGCCGTGTTCGGTTCGGCGACCGAGACCTTCGCGGCCCGCAACCTCAACCGCACGGTCGACGAGTCGCTGGCGATGTTCGAGCCGGTCGTCGCCCGCGCCAAGGCCGACGACGTGCACGTCCGCGGCTATCTGTCGATGTGCTTCGGCGACCCGTGGGAGGGCCCCGTCCCGGTCCGCCAGGTCGTGCGGGTCGCCAGGGCGCTGATGGACCTCGGCTGCGACGAGCTCTCCCTCGGCGACACCATCGGCGTCGCCACGCCCGGCCACGTACGGGCCCTGCTCGCCGCGCTGAACGAGGAGGGCGTGCCCACCGACACCATCGGCGTGCACTTCCACGACACGTACGGGCAGGCCCTCTCCAACACCCTCGCCGCGCTCCAGCACGGGGTGACCACCGTGGACGCCTCCGCGGGCGGCCTCGGCGGCTGCCCGTACGCGAAGAGCGCGACCGGGAACCTCGCCACCGAGGACCTCGTGTGGATGCTCCAGGGCCTCGGCATCGAAACCGGGGTCGATCTCGACGCGCTCACCGCCACCAGCGTGTGGCTCGCCGACCAATTGGGCCGACCCAGCCCCTCCCGTACCGTCCGCGCGCTCTCGGTGCGATAGACACCCGTCCCACAAGGAGTGACCCCTGCCATGTCCCTGGACCACCGGCTGACCGCCGAACACGAGGAACTGCGGCGCACCGTCGAGGAGTTCGCGCACGACGTCGTCGCCCCGAAGATCGGCGACTTCTACGAGCGGCACGAGTTCCCGTACGAGATCGTGCGGGAGATGGGACGGATGGGCCTGTTCGGGCTGCCGTTCCCCGAGGAGTACGGCGGCATGGGCGGTGACTACCTCGCCCTCGGAATCGCCCTGGAGGAGCTGGCCCGGGTCGACTCGTCCGTGGCGATCACCCTGGAGGCCGGGGTCTCGCTCGGCGCGATGCCGGTCTACCGCTTCGGCACCGAGGAGCAGAAGCAGCGGTGGCTGCCGAAGCTCTGCTCCGGCGAGGCGCTCGGCGCGTTCGGCCTGACCGAGCCGGACGGCGGCTCGGACGCGGGCGGCAGCCGGACGACGGCGGTGCGCGACGAGGCCACCGGCGAGTGGGTGATCAACGGCTCCAAGTGCTTCATCACCAACTCCGGCACGGACATCACGGAGCTGGTCACGGTCACGGCGGTGACCGGCCGCAAGGAGAACGGCGCGCCGCTCATCTCCTCCATCATCGTGCCGTCCGGCACCCCCGGCTTCACCGTCGCGGCCCCCTACTCCAAGGTCGGCTGGAACGCCTCGGACACCCGCGAGCTGTCCTTCGCCGACGTCCGCGTCCCGCTGGAGAACCTGCTCGGCGAGGAGGGCCGCGGCTACGCCCAGTTCCTGCGCATCCTGGACGAGGGCCGGATCGCCATCTCCGCCCTGTCCACGGGCCTGGCCCAGGGCTGTGTCGACGAGTCGGTGAAGTACGCCGCCGAGCGCCACGCGTTCGGCAAGCCGATCGGCTCCAACCAGGCGATCCAGTTCAAGATCGCGGACATGGAGATGCGCGCCCACATGGCCCGCGTCGGCTGGCGCGACGCGGCGTCGCGCATGCTGGCGGGCGAGCCCTTCAAGAAGGAGGCCGCGATCGCCAAGCTGTACTCCTCGACGGTGGCGGTGGACAACGCCCGCGAGGCGACCCAGATCCACGGCGGCTACGGCTTCATGAACGAGTACCCGGTGGCCAGGATGTGGCGCGACTCCAAGATCCTGGAGATCGGCGAGGGCACGAGCGAGGTCCAGCGCATGCTGATCGCCCGCGAACTGGGCCTTCCGTCCTGACGCACGGCAACGAAAAAGGGGCGGCGCTCGCCGGAGCCCCGCCCCTTCCGTATGCCCGCGCCCTCCGACGCGGGCCTCACGACTCGCCCTCCGGAGCCGCGTAGTCCGGGCACAACGAGTGCCCGCACTCGCACGGCGGCCACCGGAGCGCGGCCCCGGGCACGAGATCCGCACCGTCCGCGCCGGGGTCGTCCTTCGGCACGATGAGAACGCCGTCGCCGCCGGACGCCCTCGTCAGCCGGGACAGATTCCGTCGGGCCTTGCTGCCTTCCGCCATATCGCTCGCCTCACAGCCTGTTCGTTCACGGAGACCAACCAAGCAACCAAGCAAGCAAGCAAGCAAGCAAGCAACGTTCACAGTCCTGGGACTGCAAACATCCAACGGAGAGATAATGTCACAGTCCTGGGACTGTTAACACTCTCCGAGCTGTGCTTGACTGCTCCTGTCGGAGAGGAGCGACGCATGGCGCCCAAGTGGCGGGAGTTGGCGGACAAGCTGGCCGAGCGCATCAGGAGCGGCGAGTACGCGCCGGGCGATCGACTGCCACACATCAGAGATCTCGTCCAGGCGGGCGAGGGCTCCAAGTCCACGGTCCACGCGGCGTACAAGGCCCTCGAAGCCGAGGGGTTGGTCATCTCGTCACGCGGACACGGAACCGTCGTACGACCGCTCGCGCCGCTCAAGAGGCTCGGCACGGAGCGGTACGACAAGGCGAAGTGGCGCGACGGCGACGAGGTCGCCTTCATCGCGGACCGTGTGGCCTCCGGTCGAGCACACAAACGCGGGGACCAGACTCAGACCGTGGGCCTTGTCGCGGCCCCACCTGCCGTCGCCACCGCTCACGGGCTGCCCGTCGGCGCCCCGGTGTACGCACGTGCCCGGCTCGTGAAAGAAGACGGGCGACCGACGCACACCCTGACCAGCTATTACCGTCCCGAGCATGTGGAAGGAACGCCCCTCGTCGATCCCGCTCCAGGCCCTGCCGGCCGTGGTGGCGGATTCCGTGTCCTGTACGACGCGGGCTACGAGATCGACCACATGAAGGAGGAGTTGTTCGCACGCGCTTCGACGCCCGAGGAAACGAAGCTCCTCATGCTGCCGAGCGGCGAACCGGTCGTCGAGTTGCACAGGACCGCCTGTACGGCCGACGGAACCGTGGTCGAGTTCGCCATAGGCGTCCATGCCGCCTCACGCTTCACCTGGTCGTACGGCTTCAAGGTTCCCGACTCGGCACAGAACGAAGGCGACACGCAATGATCTCCGCCCAGGCATGGGCCGACGCCCGCCGGTTGTGGGACCACCACCTCATGCACCACGCCCCCCGCCCCTGCTCCGTCGCGATCGGGCTCGGGAGCCATGACCTCGGTGTGGCCGACGCGGCGGTGGAGCTGTACCGGCGCGGCATGGCGCCGCTCATCGTCTTCACCGGTGCGACGAGCCGGACGACCCGCGATCGGATGCCCCGCGGCGAAGCTGTGCACTACCGCGAGCGGGCACTCGAACTCGGTGTACCGGACAGCGCCGTGCTCGTGGAGCCACGTGCCCGTAACACCGGCGAGAACCTGCGCTTCTCGCGCGAACTGCTCGAAGGGGCGGGCGTCGACGTCTCGTCCGTACTCCTGATCAGCAAGCCGTACGAGGAACGCCGCGCCCACGCCACCGCCCGCAAACTGTGGCCGGGCGTCGAATTCGTGAGCGCGTCGGACCCCATGGCCTTCGAGGAGTACGTGGACTCCATCGGGGACGACCGCCTGGTGATCGACATGCTGGTCGGCGCACTGCAACGCCTGATGATCTACCCGGCACAGGGCTTCATGGTCGAGGACCCCGTTCCCGGGGAAGTGGCGGCGGCGTACGAGCGGTTGTGCCGCGCGGGGTTCACGAGCCGGCTGGTGTGAACGAGAACCGCCCGTCCCCCGCGAACGCGGGGAACGGGCGGTGGCGGTACGCGGGCCCGCGGGCCGGGAGTCAGACCTTCGCCGTGGCCTGTTCCGGAGTGGTGCCGGTTTCGGTGTCGTCCCCGGTGCGGCGCATGGCCGGGATGGCGGCGGCGACCAGGGCCGCGACCAGGGCGACGCCGCAGCCGACCATGAGCCCGGTGCGGAAACCGTCCTCGGACGTGAGGGTGTGGCCGCCCATGGTGACGGTCATCTGGGAGAGGACCACACCGACCACCGCGGCACCGATCGACGTGCCGAGCGAGCGCATGAGCGTGTTGAAGCCGTTGGCGGCGGCGGTCTCGGACAGCGGGACCGAGCCCATGATCAGCGCGGGCATCGCCCCGTACGCCAGGCCGACGCCGCTGCTGGTCACCATGCCGACCACCATCAGGCCCCACGCCGAGCCCATCAGCACCAGCGCCAGGCCGTAGCCGGCCGCGATGACCAGGATGCCGCAGACCAGGGTGAACTTCGGGCCCCGGGCATCGATCAGCTTTCCGCCGAGCGGGGAGACGATCATCATCATGATGCCGCCGGGCGCCAGCCACAGGCCCGCCGCGAGCATCGACTGCCCCAGGCCGTAGCCGGTGGCGGACGGCAGCTGGAGGATCTGCGGCGCGATCAGCATGCTGGCGTACATGCCGAAGCCGACGAAGACGGAGGCGAGGTTGGTCATCAGCACCCGGGGGCGGGCGGTGGTGCGCAGATCGACCAGCGGGTCACGGGTGCGCAGCTCCCACCCGCCCCAGGCGACCAGCACCACGACGGCGGCGGCGAACAGGCCGAGCGTGGTGGCCGAACCCCAGCCCCAGTCGGCGCCCTTGGAGACCGCGAGCAGCAGGCAGACCAGGCCCGCCCCGAGGCCGAGCGCGCCGAGCACGTCGAACCGCTGCCCCCTGGCCCCGGCCGGCACGTCGGGGATCAGGAACCAGATCAGCGCCGCGACCACGGTGGCCAGAGCGGCCGAACCCCAGAACAGCACCCGCCAGTTCGTGTACTGGGCGACCGCCGCGGAGATCGGCAGGCCGAGCGCGCCGCCGATGCCCATGGAGGCGCTGACCAGCGCGATGGAGGAGCTGAGCTTCTCCGCCGGGACCACGTCGCGCAGCAGCGCGATGCCGAGCGGCAGTACGCCCATGCCCATGCCCTGCAGTCCGCGGCCGACGATCATGGGGACGACGGACGACGAGAGCGCGCACACCACCGAGCCGACCACCAGCGGCACGGAGCAGACGAGAAGCATCCGGCGCTTGCCGACCATGTCGCCCAGCCGGCCGGAGACGGGCACGCAGACGGCGGAGACCAGCAGGGTGACGGTGATCACCCAGGCCGCGTTCGAGGGGGTGGTGCTCAGGATCTGCGGCAGCTCCGCGATGAGCGGGGTGACCAGGGTCTGCATGATCGCCGCCGTGACTCCGGCGATGGCCAGCGTGGCGACGACGCCACCGGTGCGGGTTGATGGCTGGGGCGCGCCCATCCAGGACTCCTCGGGTGTGTATCGGAAGAAGACCATGCATCGTACACACTCAATGCATCATGCACGTTATATGTACGCTACATAGTCCTGTGGGAGAATGATGACCGGCGCCCGGAACACGCCGGGTGCCCGGAGGACAACGGGAGACGGCAGGAGCATGACCAGGCCCACCCACGAGGTCGAGTACGAGCAGATGCTCCTCAGCCGCCACAGCCTGCTGCGCAACAAGGGCGGGCGGCGCAAGGGCGGCCTGCTGGACCACAGCGCCTACATCCTGCTCAGCCGCATCCGCGTCCAGGGGCCGATGTCGATCGGCGAGCTCAGCGACGCCTTCGGGCTCGACGCGTCCACCCTCAACCGGCAGACCGCGGCGGCCATGCGCGCCGGACTCGTGGAACGCATCCCGGACCCCGCGGGCGGCATGGCCCGCAAGTTCCGGATCACCGACGAGGGCGCCCGCACACTCGACGCGGAACGCGAGGGCATCACCGACTCCCTGGAACGGGTCATGGCCAACTGGTCGGACGAGGACATCTCCGGCTTCGCCGCCTACCTGCGCCGCTTCAACACCGACATCGAGCGCCTGGGCGGCCGCCCCTGGCCGCGCCCCTGACCCTCCCGCGCGGATCGGCGCGTCGAGGAGTGAACCGCGGCGCGACCGACCGGGAAATCCGCTCGACGCCCCGGCACGGCATGCCGCACAGTCCACGCATGAGTCCCCGCCACTGGCCCCTGCACGGGCTCCGCCTCCGCACGCCGCGCCTGGAACTGCGCCTGCCGGGACTGGAGTTGACCGACTGCCGCCGGAAGGAGTTCGGCGCATGACACTGCTGGTGCACACCTTCGTGTACGACGGGAAGGGGAACTGGCAACTGCTCGACGACCCCGACGACGGAGGCGACATGGCCGGCTTCGAGAGCAGCCGGACCAAGCTCTGGGGGTCGGAGCGCACCCGTGCGCTCGGGGCCCGGTTCCTTCCCCGGCTCGCCGACGACGACATGTACGTGGAGCCGGAGGAGGTCGAGGACTTCCTGGCCGAGTGCGAGCTGCTCCGCGGGAACACGGCGGCCCTGGGCGCGCACAGCGGCTACGGGGAGGACTACGTGGTCGCGCGGCTCGGCAACATCGAGCGTGCCGCCCTGCGGGCGCGGGCGGTGGGCGGCGGGGTCCTGGTCTGGTGAACGTGCGAATGAGCGGGGTGCAGGGGCGGTCCGGCCCGGACCGGGCCGCCCCCCTCTCACCTCACTCCGTCGCCCAGGGGACCTCCGGCGCCCGGTAGTAGTCGACGCCGAGCGCCGAGAGCCTCGGGCCCTGGGCGCCCAGGCGCACCTTGTACGCCTCCCAGTCGTGCGTGGCGGCGGGCGACCAGCCGAGTTCCGCGACGCCGGGCAGGCGGGGGAACGCCATCTGCTCGATCTCGCCGCTGTCGGTCAGGGTCTCCGACCAGAGCGGCGCCTCGACCCCGAGCACCGCCTCCTGCGGCACGCCGTCCAGGTACGCCGCCGGGTTCCAGTCGTACGAGCGCTCGACGGAGACGTAACCCGCCCAGGACAGGCCCAGCCTGGTGTCCTTGTCGTACTTCATGTCGAGGTAGCTGCGGTCCGCCGGGGACAGCACCAGCTTCGTGCCGTTCGCGGCGGCGCGGGCCACCTGCTCGCGTTCGGCCGCGCCCGTGCGGTCGTAGCCCCAGTACTGGGCGATCGCGCCCTTCACCGGGGTGGCGCCGGTGAGCTGGTGCCAGCCGATCACGGTCTTGCCGTACTTGCCGACGACGGCCTGCGCCCGGTCCATGAAGGCCACGTAGTCCTCGTGACTGGTGGAGTGCGCCTCGTCCCCGCCGATGTGGAAGTACGGGCCGGGCGTCAGCTCGGCCACTTCGCGGATCACGTCGTCCACGAAGTCGTACGTGACGGCCTTCGGGACGCAGAGCGAGCTGAAACCGACCTGGGTGCCGGTGTACAGCGGCGGCGCGACGCCGTCGCAGTTCAGCTCCGCGTACGAGGCGAGCGCCGCGTTGGTGTGGCCGGGCAGGTCGATCTCCGGCACGACCTCCAGGTAACGGGAGGCCGCGTACCGGACGATCTCCCGGTAGTCGCTCTTCGTGTAGTGGCCGCCGGGTCCGCCGCCGACCTCCGTCTGCCCGCCGTACGTGGCGAGCCGCGGCCAGGAGTCGATGGCGATGCGCCAGCCCTGGTCGTCGGAGAGGTGCAGGTGGAGCTTGTTCATCTTGTAGAGGGCGAGCTGGTCGATGTAGCGCTTGACCTCGGCGACGGAGAAGAAGTGCCGGGACACGTCGAGCATCGCGCTCCGGTACGCGTAGCGCGGCGCGTCCGTGACCGTGCCGCCCGCGACCTTCCACGGCCCCTTCCGCGGGTCCTTGCGCTCCACGTCGGCCGGGAGCAGCTGACGGAGCGTCTGGACGCCGTGGAAGAGTCCCGCGGGGCGGCGCGCGGTGATGGTGACGGAGTCGCCGCCGGACTTCAACCGGTAGCCCTCGGCGCCCAGTTCGGGGGCGCCCTCGTCCAGGCGGAGCCGGATGCCGTCCCCGCCGTCGCCGGTGACCGGCAGCGCGTAGCCGGTGGACGGGCGCAGCACGCCCGCCAGGTAGTCGCCGATCCGCCGGACCTCCCCCGAGTCGCCGCCGACACGGATCCTGGTGGCCGGGGTGATGGTGTACGGGGAGCCGCCGGGCTCCGCCCGCACGGGCGCGGGCACGATCTGCCCGAGCGGACGGGGCAGGGCGGCGGCCGGGCCGTCGTCCGCCGCCGGTCTCTCCGGGGCCGCGCCGATGCCGGAGATGCCGGCCGCGGTGACGAGCAGCAGCGAGCCGAGCAGGCGGGGAAGCGCGACGCGTCGTGTCCTGTGCAGTCTCACGAGCCGGTCCCTTTCGACGGGTTCACATCTGTGGGTCGTCCATGGAGCACCTGAGCAACCGAGCCATCACCATGCGTATCGCCTGCCTCACGTATGGTCAAGGTGTGGGCCGGTCCCTCATGGGGCGGCTGGCAGAATCTGCTGCATGGCGGAAATAACCCAGCGCGACGGAACCTGGACCTTCGACGGCGAGACGGTGTGGATCGCGCCGGGCCGGGGCAAGGGGATCCACCCGCTCCGGCAGGAGCTGGGGGAACGCGCCGTCCCGTTGCGGGCGCTGGCGGGCATCTCCTTCGAACCGGACCGCAAGGGCGGCCGGCTGCGACTGCGGCTGCGCGACGGCGCGTGCCCGGTCCTGCGCGCGGCCGACGGCCGGCTCAAGGACACGGCGGACCCCTACCAGCTCACCGTGGAGAAGGACCGCAGCGGGGTGGCGGAGTACTTCGTCGACGAGGTGCGCAACGCCCTGCTGATCGAGCAGGTGCCCGCCGGCCCGGTGGACGGCTTCCTGCTGCCGGGGCCCGCGGTGCCGGTCGCCGGTGGCGGCGGGGACGGCACCGCCTCGTTCGACGGGGAGACGATCCGCCTCACCTGGAACTGGAAGGCCAACGACTCCAAGCTCTCGGGCGGCCCGGTCTCGTTCCCGCTGTCGGACGTGGCCGCCGTGCACTGGGTGCCCTCCATCGGCCTGGAGAACGGACACCTGCGCTTCGTGCTGAAAGGCGCCCCGGCGGCGGTCCGGGCGGCCGAGCACGACCCGTACGCGCTGGACCTGTGGGGGCTGTCCAAGAAGGAGTACACGGCGGCCCTGGTCGCGGCGGCGGTCCTGGTGCGGCTGCCCGACGCGACGGGGAAGACGGCGGGCGCCGCCCCCGCAGGTGCCGCCCCCGCGGAGATCGAGGCCCCGGCCGCGCCCGCACCGGCCGCGCCGACCGGCGACGATCACGACGCGCTGTTGCGCCGGCTGCGCGAGCTCGGCGAACTGCACCGGTCCGGGGTGCTCACCGACGACGAGTTCGCCGCCGCCAAGCAGGCCGTGCTCAAGCGCCTGTAACCGCCCGGGGCATCGCGGGTGCGCCCCCGGCAGGCGCACCCGCACCCGTCCCGCACCGGCTCCGCCCCTGCTCCCGTGCCGGTTCCCCGACCGCCCGAGAGCACAATCACACCCACTCCTGCCCGATATCGGGCAGAATTGTTGCGGAAGTGCCCCGTCCACCGCAATATCAACGAGTGCTCGAACGCCGCCCGTCGCATGACGACCTCATTGACCACCTGGTCCGCAGCACCGCGCTCCAGCGCGGCGAAGCCGCCCGGGTGATCCTCGACGTGCTGGCGTACTTCGACGAGACGACCGACGACTTCGTCCGCCGCCGCCACCGCGAACTGCAGTCCGGCGGCCTGGTCAACGCGGAGATCTTCGAGCGGATCGCGGCCGAGCTGCCGCACCGCGCGGTCGCGCCTCCGGAGCTCTCGCTCCGCCAGCTGCGCCGCATCGTCTACGGCTGAAGCAACCGCGGCCGAGCGGTCCGCGGCCGGACGAGCCGACCCGACCGGGCGGCGAGCACTACAGGTACATCGATGGAGGGGCAGAGAATCCATGTGCGGAATCGTCGGATACATCGGGAAGCGTGACGTGGCCCCGCTGCTGCTGGAAGGGCTGCAGCGACTGGAGTACCGGGGTTACGACTCCGCGGGACTCGTCATCACCGGCAAGGCGTCGGCCGGGAAGCCCGCCGCCCTGAAGATGGTCAAGGCGAAGGGCCGGGTCCGCGAGCTGGAGGCCCGCGTCCCCAAGCGTTTCACCGGCACCACCGGCATCGCCCACACCCGTTGGGCCACCCACGGCGCCCCGAGCGACGAGAACGCGCACCCGCACATGGACGCCGACAACAAGGTCGCCGTCGTCCACAACGGCATCATCGACAACGCCTCCGAGCTCCGTGCCAAGCTCGTCGCCGACGGCGTCGTCTTCCTCTCCGAGACCGACACCGAGGTGCTGGTCCACCTGATCGCCCGCGCCCAGGCGGACACCCTGGAGGAGAAGGTCCGCGAGGCGCTGCGTTCGGTCGAGGGCACGTACGGCATCGCCGTCATGCACGCCGACTTCAACGACCGCATCGTGGTCGCCCGCAACGGCTCCCCGGTCGTCCTCGGCATCGGCGAGAAGGAGATGTTCGTCGCCTCGGACGTCGCCGCGCTGGTCGCCCACACCCGCCAGGTCGTCACCCTGGACGACGGCGAGATGGCCACCCTCAAGGCCGACGACTTCCGTACGTACACCACGGAGGGCTCGTCCACGACGGCCACGCCGACCACCGTGGAGTGGGAGGCCGAGTCGTACGACATGGGCGGCCACGACACGTACATGCACAAGGAGATCTCCGAGCAGGCCGACGCCGTGGACCGGGTGCTGCGCGGCCGGATCGACGACCGCTTCGCCACCGTGCACCTGGGCGGCCTCAACCTGGACGCCCGCGAGGCGCGCGGGGTCCGCCGGATCAAGATCCTGGGCTGCGGCACCTCGTACCACGCGGGCCAGATCGGCGCGCAGCTGATCGAGGAGCTGGCCCGCATCCCCGCGGACGCCGAGCCCGCCTCCGAGTTCCGCTACCGCAACCCGGTCGTCGACCCGGACACGCTGTACGTCGCGGTCTCCCAGTCCGGTGAGACGTACGACGTGCTGGCCGCCGTCCAGGAGCTCAAGCGCAAGGGCGCGCGGGTGCTCGGCGTGGTCAACGTGGTCGGTTCCGCCATCGCCCGGGAGGCCGACGGCGGTACGTACGTCCACGCCGGCCCCGAGGTCTGCGTCGTCTCCACCAAGTGCTTCACCAACACGGTCGTCGCGTTCGCGCTGCTCGCCCTGCACCTGGGCCGGATCCGGGACCTGTCGGTCGCCGACGGCAAGCGGATCATCGAGGGGCTGCGCAGGCTCCCCGCCCAGATCAGCGAGATCCTCGCGAACGAGGACGAGATCAAGCGGCTGGCGGCCGAGTACGCGGACGCCAAGTCGATGATGTTCATCGGCCGGGTGCGCGGCTACCCCGTCGCCCGCGAGGCATCGCTGAAGCTCAAGGAGGTCTCGTACATCCACGCCGAGGCGTACCCGGCGTCCGAGCTGAAGCACGGGCCGCTGGCGCTGATCGAGCCCGCGATGCCGACGGTCGCGATCGTGCCGGACGACGACCTGCTGGAGAAGAACCGCGCCGCGATGGAGGAGATCAAGGCCCGCAGCGGCCGCATCCTCGCCGTGGCCCACCAGGTGCAGGAGAAGGCCGACCACACCATCGTCGTGCCGAAGAACGAGAACGAGCTGGACCCGATCCTGATGGGCATCCCGCTCCAGCTCTTCGCGTACCACACGGCGCTGGCCATGGGCCGTGACATCGACAAGCCGCGCAACCTGGCGAAGTCCGTCACCGTCGAGTAGGGCCCGGATCGTTCCGGACCGTTCCGGATCAGGCGCCCCGCCGCACCACGGTGTCGCGGGGCGCCGCGGGGCGCGCCGCCGGAGGGAAGGCGTCTCCCGGCCGTGCTTCCCGGAAAGAGATGGCCGAAGGCAACGGGTCGGAACCACCCGTATCGGTGCCACCGTCCCCGGCGGCCCCTCCGCGGCATGCCGCGCCCCGCTCCCCGGCGCCCCTCGCCCACCCGCCGCGAGGCCGCGATCCGCCTCCGTACCCCGACCAACTGTCGGTTTCCGCAGACGATTTGACGCCACCTCCGCATCGGACGCGGCACACCGGCTCGCGGGAAGGAAGGCGAAGGACGGCGAAGCGCTCAAGAAACGCTCACGACCGGGCGGAAGATGCCCGGACGGCGCTCTCGGCCGGACGGCGGAGCGGTCGGGGAACGATCACGTCCGAACGGAAAACTGCTCGGGGAGCGGTCGGGGAACAGTCGCGTCCGAGCGGCACCCGGCACCCTGCCCCCGGGAAACGACCGCGGTCCGGCGGCGCGGGACGCTCAGGGGATGACGACGACCGGGCGCTGCGCGCGGCGGGCGAGGCGGCCGGCGACCGAGCCGAAGATGCGGCCGACGACGCCGTGCGTGGAGCCGACGACGATGGCGTCGGCCGAGTACTCCCGGCCGACCTCCTCCAGTTCGTGGCAGATGTCGCCGCCCCGCTCGACGAGTACCCAGGGCACCTCGGAGAGGTAGTCGGCGCAGGCCAGCTCCAGGCCGAGCACCTCGGTGCGGTGGTCCGGCACGTCCACGAAGACGGGCGGTTCGCAGCCCGCCCAGACCGTGGTCGGCAGCCGGTTGGCGACGTGGACGATGATCAGTCCGGAGCCCGATCTCCTGGCCATCCCGATGGCGTACGCGAGGGCGCGCTCGCTGGAGGTGGAGCCGTCGAAGCCGACCACGACCCCGTGACGGAACGCGGGGTCGCAGGAATGACGTGTTTCTTCGACCGTCTGCGGGTCCGACATGGGGTCGGCTACCTGCTTGCGGTCCGCGGGTTCGGGGATTTCGTGACCGGCCATCGGTGTCTCGGCGAAGAGAGTCCTCGTGAGGAGAGCGACTTGGGGAAGGTGCGTCAGCGGGCGGCGTTGCGGTGTCCGGGAATCATCTTCCCAACCCCTTACCCCCAAGGGTACGGCTCCACTCCTCCACTGCCCAGACCCGCGCAAAGCGCGCGCGACGTTTCACGGAGCATGCCCGAGGCGGCCCCGGATCGCAATGCCGGTTGTGCCGTACACCGACGACGAGGGGCCCGGACGGCTCCCCTCGGTGACCGGACGGAGCCGTATCCGTCACCCTCCTCAGCGGCGGAGGGGCCCTCGCGCCCCGGGCGGGGCCGGCCGGGGCGCCGGGCGGACCCTCCGGACCGACATCGGCCACCGACGGCCGAATGCGTGTTCACCCCTGCCTCGTCGCCCGCATCGCGCCCCGTCCGCCCCGTCGGCGACGGACCGCCCGGTCGGGAAACGACATCGGCCCGCCGGGCGGGAACCCATCGCGTCCGGCCGCCGCCGCGCCGTTCCGTACGATCAACCGTCCGACCTGCCGAGGGGGCGCAAAGAAGCACCCCCTCATCCGAGTTGTGCGCCGGTCCAATGACCGAATCACGTATGCACAACCGTCTATTTTCAGCCAACTTCACAGCCGTTCCGATTCCTTGCCGAATTGGCCGATCAACCCCCTTGTCACCAGGCAGGAAGAGACCGCGCGGTACGCTTCCACCCAACGGGGACGGGCCATGAGCGCGAGGCGCACTTCCCTGCGCGGCCGACGAATGAAACGCTTCGTGATCGAATGCTTCCCGCCAAGTTGCCATGTCGACATAACGCCGGTTGGTGAACTTGTCACGACGGCACCACGGGACGCAGTAGATTCGATCTTGGGTACCGAAGACTGGGGACTCGTGCAGGACCGAGGGGAAAAGTGCAGGAGCGACAGGCCCGTAAGGACCAGGAAGACGCGAACACCGAGGGGGGCTTAGCGTCATGAGCCAGGACTCCGCCGCCGCAACGGAGGCTGTACGGAAGCTCAGTGGCCGTCGACGACGGGAAGTCGTCGCCGTGCTGCTGTTCAGCGGCGGCCCCATCTTCGAGAGTTCCATCCCGCTCTCCGTGTTCGGAATCGACCGCCAGGACGCGGGTGTTCCGCGCTACCGACTCCTCGTCTGCGGCGGGGAAGAGGGACCGCTGCGGACCACCGGGGGACTCGAACTCACCGCGCCCTACGGGCTGGAGGCGATCAGCAGGGCCGGCACCGTCGTGGTGCCCGCCTGGCGCTCGATCACCTCGCCGCCGCCCGCCGAGGCACTGGAGGCGCTGCGCCGCGCCCACGAGGAGGGCGCCCGTATCGTCGGTCTGTGCACCGGCGCGTTCGTGCTCGCCGCCGCCGGCCTGCTGGACGGCCGCCCGGCGACCACGCACTGGATGTACGCACCGACGCTGGCCAAACGCTACCCGTCGGTGCACGTCGACCCGCGTGAGCTCTTCGTCGACGACGGCGACGTGCTCACCTCCGCCGGGACGGCGGCCGGGATCGATCTCTGCCTGCACATAGTCCGCACGGATCACGGCACGGAGGCCGCCGGGGCACTGGCCCGCCGGCTCGTCGTGCCGCCGCGGCGCAGTGGCGGTCAGGAGCGCTACCTCGACAGGTCTTTACCTGAGGAGATCGGCTCCGACCCGCTTGCCGAGGTCGTGGCCTGGGCACTGGAGCACCTCCACGAGCAGTTCGACGTGGAGACGCTGGCCGCGCGCGCCTACATGAGCAGGCGGACCTTCGACCGGAGGTTCCGTTCGCTCACCGGCAGCGCACCGCTCCAGTGGCTCATCACCCAGCGGGTGCTGCAGGCGCAGCGGCTGCTGGAGACGTCCGAGTACTCGGTCGACGAGGTGGCGGGCCGCTGCGGCTTCCGCTCGCCGGTCGCGCTGCGCGGACACTTCCGGCGTCAGCTGGGCTCCTCCCCCGCCGCGTACCGGGCCGCCTACCGGGCCCGTCGCCCGCAGGGCGGTGGCGCGGAACCCGTCGTCGCGGCGTCCGAACCGGTCGTTCCCGCGCAGAGCGGCTCGCCGGTCCGGCGCTCCGCGGCTCCGGCCGGCCCGCCGGGTCCCCACTCCGCCGTCGCACCGACGGCGGGCGTGGGACAGCCGGAGCACGGGAAACCGGGTCTCGACGCGTACGCGGCCGGACGCCCGACCCTGCCGGGGCAACGGAGCGCCCCGTAGGGTGGGGCCATGAACGACCGCATGGTGTGGATCGACTGCGAGATGACCGGGCTCTCGCTGGCGGAAGACGCACTCATCGAGGTGGCCGCGCTGGTCACCGACTCGGAGCTGAACGTGCTCGGCGAAGGGGTGGACATCGTGATCCGCCCGCCGGACGCGGCCCTGGAGACCATGCCCGAGGTGGTGCGGCAGATGCACACCGCCTCGGGCCTCCTCGACGAGCTGGCCGGTGGCACCACCCTGGCCGACGCCGAGGCCCAGGTGCTGAACTACGTCCGCGAGCACGTGAAGGAACCCGGCAAGGCCCCGCTCTGCGGAAACTCGGTCTCCACCGACCGCGGTTTCCTGGCGCGGGACATGTCCGCCCTGGAGAGCTACCTCCACTACCGGATCGTCGACGTCTCCTCCATCAAGGAGCTGGCGCGCCGCTGGTACCCGAGGGCGTACTTCAACAGCCCGGCCAAGAACGGCAACCACCGGGCGCTCGCGGACATCCGCGACTCCATCACGGAGCTGCGGTACTACCGCGAGGCGGTCTTCGTGCCGCAGCCCGGCCCGGACTCGGAGCGCGCCAGGACCATCGCGGCCCACGTCGCACCGCCCGCCCCGTAGGCCCTCGTGAAGCCGCTGGTCATAGCCCTTTCGGGGGTTCGGACCGGCGGCTGAACAACTGGGGCGCGAGCACCCTCTCGGACCCTGTACACTTTTTCTCGGCCGGTCAGAAAAAGACCGGGCATGGTGGGTATAGCTCAGATGGTAGAGCACCTGGTTGTGGTCCAGGATGTCGCGGGTTCGAGTCCCGTTACTCACCCTGATGGGAAGGGCCCCGGTCGTTGACCGGGGCCCTTCTCGTGTCCGGGCCACCCGTTTCCGGGCCGCCCGGCACCTGAGCCGCCCTCACCGGGCGGCGGTGTGACGGCCGTCACGAGGAGTCGCGGACGACCAGTTCCGTGGGGAGCACGATCTGCGGGCTTTCCTGGGTCTCGCGGGCGATTTCCTGGAGCAGGACGCGGGCCATCGTGCGGCCCATCTCCTCGATGGGCTGGCGCACGCTGGTGAGAGGCGGGTCCATGTGGCGGGCCACGGCCGAGTCGTCGAAGCCGATGAGGGCCACGTCGTCGGGGATGCGGCGGCCGGCCTCGCGCAGGACCTGGCGGGCGCCCGCGGCGGTGACGTCGGAGGCGGCGAAGACCGCGTCGATGTCGGGGCGGCGGGCCAGCAGCTCGCGCATGGCGCGGGCGCCGCCCTCCTCGGTGAAGTCGCCGGGGGCGATCAGCTGCTCGTCCGGTTCGAGGCCGGTCCCGGCGATCGCCTCGCGGTAGCCGTCGAGGCGGCGCTGCGCGCCGTAGACGTCCAGGCGCCCGGTGATCGTGGCGATGGTGCGGCGGCCCCGGGAGAAGAGGTGGTCGACCGCGGCGCGGGCGCCGCCGAAGTTGTCGGAGTCGACGGAGGCGAACGGGTCGGAGGCGGACCTGCGGCCGCTCGTCACGGCCGGCATGCCGAGCTGTTCCAGCAGGTCCGGCAGCGGGTCGTCGGCGTGGACGGAGACCAGCAGCACGCCGTCGACGCGGTGTGCGGTCAGGTACTGGGCGAGCCGGCGGCGCTCGCGGTCGCTGCCGACGAGGGTGAGCAGCAGCTGCATGTCGGTGTCGGCGAGCGCCGCGCCGACCCCGCGGACGATGTCGGAGAAGTACGGCTCGGCGAAGAAGCGGGTCTCGGGCTCGGGCACGACCAGGGCGATGGCGTCCGTGCGGTTGCCGGCCAGCGCGCGGGCCGCCCGGTTGGGCACGTAGCCCAGTTCGGCGACGGCCGCCTCCACCGCTTCCCGGGTCTGGGCGCTGACCTTCGGCGAACCGTTGATGACCCGCGAGGCCGTGCCGCGCCCCACCCCCGCCCGCGCCGCGACTTCTTCGAGCGTGGGCCGCCCACCGCTCCGTACTCGCGCTGCCGCCATGGCTGCCTCCCGTTCGCGGTCAATTTCTCACAGCGGGATGGCCAAACCAAGTCCTGACCCCGGGGCCCCGGGCCGGGCGGGGAACGACGGAGACCCGGCGCGGCGGCCGGGTCTCGGACGGGGTCGGACGGGGCGTGCGGGGTCAGTCGCGGCCGGGGGCCGGGGGCAGGGCGTGGCGGCGGATGACGTCGGCGTACCAGAGGGCGCTCGCCTTGGGGATGCGGCGCTGGGTGGCGTAGTCGACGTAGACGGCACCGAAGCGCTTGGAGTACCCGTACGCCCACTCGAAGTTGTCCATCAGTGACCAGAGGAAGTAGCCCCGGACGTCCGCGCCGTCGGCCACCGCCCGTCGCACGGCGTCCAGGTGGCCGTGCAGGTAGTCGATCCGCTCGGGGTCCTCCACCCGGCCCTCGGGCGAGACGTAGTCGTCGAAGGCCGCGCCGTTCTCGGTGACCATCAGGGGCAGGTCGGGGTGGTCGCGGGAGACGTCCATGAGCAGGTCGTACAGTCCGTCGGGGTCGATCGCCCAGTTCATCGCGGTGCGCCCGCGGCCCTCGGCGAGGTGGAAGGCGACGTGCTCGGAGCCGGGCCACGGGGAGTGGTCGCTGTTGCCGTGGCCGTCGTCGCGCGTGTCCCCGACGCCGTCCGCGGGCGCGGAGACCAGCGTCGGCGTGTAGTAGTTCACGCCCAGGACGTCGATCGGGGCGGAGATCGTGGCCAGGTCGCCGTCCCGGACCAGCTCCGACCAGTCCACCAGGTGTGCGGTGTCGGCGATCAGGTCCGCCGGGTACTCGCCGCGCAGCATCGGACCGGTGAAGATCCGGTTGCCCACGGCGTCGATGCGGCGGGCGGCGTCCGCGTCGGCCTCGCCGCCGGTCAGCGGGCGGACCTGGTGGAGGTTGAGGGTGACCGAGGTCCGCGCGGCAGCGGGGAGTCGGTTGCGCAGGACCTCGGTCGCCCGGCCGTGGGCGAGGTTGAGATGGTGGGCGGCGCGCAGTGCGCCGGCGGGTTCGGTGCGGCCGGGGGCGTGCACGCCGGAGCCGTAGCCGAGGAAGGCCGAGCACCACGGTTCGTTGAGGGTGGTCCAGGTGCCGACGCGGTCGCCGAGGGCGCCGGCCACGATGTCGGCGTAGTCGGCGAAGCGCTCGGCGGTCGCCCGCTGGGGCCAGCCGCCCGCGTCCTCCAGCTCCTGCGGCAGATCCCAGTGGTAGAGGGTGGCGACGGGTTCGATCCCGGCTTCGAGGAGTTCGTCGACGAGCCCGCGGTAGAAGTCCAGGCCCCGTTCGACGGCGGGGCCGCGGCCGGTGGGCTGCACCCGGGACCAGGAGACGGAGAAGCGGTAGGCCCGCAGCCCGAGCCGCTTCATCAGCGCCACGTCGTCGCGGTAGCGGTGGTAGTGGTCGGCGGCGATGTCTCCGGTGTCGCCGTTGCGGACCTTGCCCGGTGTGCGGCTGAAGGTGTCCCAGACGGACGGGGTGCGGCCGTCCTCGGCCGCGGCACCCTCGACCTGGTAGGCGGCGGTGGCCGCCCCCCAGACGAAACCGGTCGGGAAGTCCGCCGTCTCGGGCGTCCGCTTCGGGGCGATGTCGGGTCGTACAGCAGTCATGCGGGAGCGCTCCCATGAGTGAAGGGGGACGGGGACTCGAAGTGGTGTGGCGGGCGGCCGTACGACACCCCGGCCGTCGCGGGGCGGGGGGCCGTACGGGCACCCGAAAGAGGGTGGGTGACGCGTCGTCAGCCCTTGACCGCGCCGGACATGATCCCCCCGACGATCTGCTTGCCGAAGATCACGAACACCACGAGCAGCGGCAGGGTGCTGATCAGCGCGCCCGCCATCACGATGCTCTGGTCGGGGGTGTACGAGGCGCTCAGCCGGCCCAGGGCCACCTGGAGCGTGGGGTTCTGCTGGTTGAGGGCGAGGTAGGGCCAGAAGAAGTCGTTCCACGCCTGTACGAAGGTGAGCATCCCCAGCACCGTCATCGCGGGGCGGGCCACCGGAAGGACCACGCTGCGCACGATGCGGAAGTTGTTCGCGCCGTCGACCTTGGCGGCCTCGACGAGTTCGTAGGGCAGCGCCTCGCTCAGGTACTGGCGCATGAAGAACACCCCGAACGCGCTCACCAGCGTCGGGAAGATCACCGACTCCAGCTTTCCGCCCCAGCCGATGTCGGACATCATCATGAACAGCGGGACGACGCTGAGCTGCGGCGGGATCGTGAGCGTGGCGATGACGCCGGTCATCAGCGCACCGCGGCCCCGGAAGCGCATCTTGGCGAAGGCGTAGCCGGCCAGGGTGCAGAAGAAGAGCGTCGCCACCGTGATGCAGCCGGCGACGACGGCGCTGTTGAGGATCGCCCTGCCGAGGTTCGCCTGGGTCCAGGCCGCTTCGAGGTTGTGCAGCAGTTGTCCGCCGGGCAGGAACGGCGGTGTGGTGGCGAGCACTTCGTCCTGGGTGCGGGACGCGGCCACCAGCGTCCAGTAGAGCGGCAGCAGCGAGCCGATGCCGACGACGGTCAGGGCGAGGTAGGCGAACGGGCCGCCCTTCAGCTGCTGTCCCGCGCCGGGCCTGAAGCGGCGGGGGCGCCGGGCGTCCCGTCGGCGGGCGGACGGCGCCCCGGGGTCCGGGGCCCCTGCGGTGCCGGCAGTGGTGCTGGTACGGGTCATGGTCATGGAATCGCTCCCGGTCAGGCCGCGGGTGTGCGTACGAAGCGGCCGACGAGCCAGTTGACCGCGGCGATGATCAGCAGCAGGGCGAGCATCGCCCAGGCCACCGCGGCGGCCGGGCCGAGGTGGCCCAGGTTCCAGCCGTAGTTGTAGAGGTAGACGCTGAGCGTCTCGTACTGGTGCTCGTTGCCGCCGATCGCGCCGAGGGTGCCGCCCTCCAGCAGCAGGGGCTCGCCGAACAGCTGCATGGAGCCGATGGTCGAGACGACGATCGTGAAGAGGATCGTCGGCCGCAGCGCGGGGATCGTCACCTTGCGGAACTGCTGCCAGCGCGAGGCGCCGTCCAGCGACGCGGCCTCGTACAGATCGGTCGGCACGGCCTGCATCGCGGCCAGGTAGATCAGGGTGTTGTAGCCCGTCCAGCGCCAGATCACGATGACGGAGATAGCGATCTTCGACGTCCAGTGGCCGTTGGCCCAGTTGGTGTCGCCGAGTCCGACGAAGTCCAGCACCCAGTTCAGCAGGCCGCCGTCGGCCCGGAAGACCAGGGCGAAGACGAGGGCCGCGGAGGCCACCGAGGTGGCGTACGGGGTGAGGACGATCGTCCGCCAGAAGGTGCTGGCCCGCAGCCGGTAGTTGAGCAGATGGGCCAGGCCGAGCGCGACCAGCAGTTGCGGGACGGTCGACATGACCCCGATCAGGAAGGTGTTGCCGACGGCCGTCCAGAACTCGGAGTCGTGCAGGATCCGGTCGAAGTTCTCCCAGCCGACCCACTCCATCCGGTCCATGCCGGTCATCTCCACCCGGTGCAGGGCGATCCAGCCGGTGTAGAGCAGCGGGTAGAGCCCGAAGGCGCCGAACACGAGGAAGAACGGGGCTATGTAGGCGTACGGCGACGCCTTGTCGTCGAACCTCCACAGCCGGCTCCGCCAGGTCTGCCCGCGGGATCGGGCCGACGCGTGCGGGGAACCGCCGGGTGGCGGGGCGTATGCGTCCCGGGTGGGAGTCGAGGTGGCCACGGGCGGGAGTCCTTCCCTGGGGGTACGTGCCGGCGCGAGGAAGTGTGCGGGAGGGGTCACGGGGGGCCGGTGCGGGCGTCCCGGAGGAGGGCGCCCGCACCGGCGGGGGTCAGCCGATCGCCTTGTCGATCGCCTCGGTCGCGGCCTTCCACGCCTTGTCGGGGGCGGTGCCCCGCTGCTCCATGTTGGTGATCTGGGTGGAGATGGTGTCCTTGATGACGGCGTCCTTCGGGCCGAGCACCGCCTCGGGGATGGACTTGGCCTCCTCCGCGTAGAGCTGCCCGATCGGCGCGTCGTTGAAGTACGGGAGCTTCGCGTTCTTCACGTCGGGCAGTTCGTAGGCGCCCTTGTTGGAGGGGAAGACGCCGATCGCCTTGAAGACGGCGGCCTGCTGCTCGGGGGCGGTCAGCCACTTCACGAGCTTGCCGGCCTCCTCGACGTTCTTGCCCGACTTGGGCACGGCGAGGAAGGAGCCGCCCCAGTTGGCGGCGGTGGCACCGGGCGCGGTGGTGATGTTCCACTTGCCCTTGTTGCCCTCACCGGCGTTGACCGAGATCTGTCCGGCCATCCACGCGGGGCAGACCACGGTGGCGACGGTGCCCTTGCGCAGTGCGGGGACCCAGGTGTTGGTGTCGAACTGGGCCAGCCCCTGGGAGAGCTTCTTGGCCGCGACCTCGGCCGCCAGGTTCCAGCCCTGCTGGACGCTGGGGCTCTCCTTGTAGATCGGCTTGCCGCTCCCGTCGTAGTACTGCTGGGCGTTCGAGCTCACGACGGCGTTGAACATCGCGCTGGCCGAGTCCATGAAGTACGTGCCCGCCGGGGCCTTCTTCTTGTACTCCTCACCGAGCCGGATGTAGTCCTCCCAGCCGCCCGCGACCCGCTTCGCGACCTCCTCGCGGTCGGTGGGCAGACCGGCCTTCTCGAACAGGTCGGTGTTGTAGCAGAGGGACATCGGGCCGATGTCGGTGCCCGCGCCGATCACCGCGCCATCGGTGGTGGTGGCCTGCTTCGCCTTCCAGGGCACCCACTCACCGACGTCGATCACCTTGCTCAGGTCGGCGAAGGAGTCCGCCTTGGTGTCGACGATCTCCTTGATCCGGCCGACCTCGATACCCTGGATGTCGGAGAGTCCGCTGCCCGAGTTCAACTGCTGGAGCAGCTTGGGGTAGTAGACCTTCTCGTCGGCGGTGACGTCCTCCTTGATCGTGATGTTCGGGTGCAGCTCGTGGTACTTCTCGAAGAGCCCGGCCTCCTTGTAGCCGAACTGTCCGAAGTCGGCGATGGTCAGCGTGACGTTCCCGTCCGCGTCGGGGCCCGTGCTGCCCGACGCGTCCGAGTCTCCGCTGCAACCGGTCAGCAACAGGGCCGAGACCGTCAGGCCCGTGGTGGCCAGGACCGCGGTTCTGCGGCCCCTGCCGGCGACGGTGCGGGTGATGCGCATTCCACTGCTCCTTGTTCCGGGGTGGGACGTCCCGGGGTTCCGGGGTTCCGGGTGGGACATTCCGGTGCGGGACCGGCGTTCTGACTGCGTGGCACACGCGCCGGTGGGGCGCGGGTGCCGGAGGTTCGGAGGGGGGAGGGCACGGGCAGTGCCGTTCGGGTGGAGGACCCACCCGATGTGGGAGCGCTCCCATGCGTCGATGCCGGAAGGTTCCTGCCTGAAGGGTGCGGGTGTCAAGACTTGAAGACGCTTCCGTTGCCCGAGCGTGTCCTGCAAGTCACGGGACCGTGTCCCGCCGAGGTCTTGCCATAACTCGCCGGGGCCGGGGCCGAGTTCGGCACCGAGCCCGCTCCGCGAAGGAAAGCAGCAGGTCAGCGGCGTACCGAGGGGATGTACGGGGCCGGCCCGGCCCGTGCCGTCCGGGCCGGGCCGGGTTTCCGCCCGCCGACGGGTGCGGGCGCCGTCATCCCCGGTTCACCCCCGGGCGCCCGCCGGAAGATGAACGGGGTACCGCTCGGCCGGGGCGGCTGCGGCGATGCCCGCGTTCTTTCCCCGAACCCGGAAGGCCGGTCAGAGGCCCGGGGTCCTTCCCCGGTGGAGCCGGAGTGCCGTCTTCCCGCGCCGGCCCCGGCTCCGGCCCACCCGGTGTGCGCGCCGGCCGCGGTCCCGCCGGTGTCCGTCGAGGCCGATCCGGACGCTCACCTCCGTACCGCCGAGCACCGAGCGTCCGATCCGCACGTCGCCGCCGGTGGACTCCGCGGCCCGGCGGACGATGTCGAGGCCGAGCCCGGTCGAGCCCACCGCGCCCCCGGCGCCCCCCACCCCGCCCCGGCCGACGCCGCCCCGGGCGAGGGCCGCCGCCGGGTCGGCGATCCCGCCCCCCGCGTCCGAGACCAGCACGATCACCGCGTCGTCGCTGTGGTGCACGTCCACGGCGAAGGCGGCCCCCTCCGGGGTGTGCCGGAACACGTTGCCCAGCAACGCGTCCAGCACGGCGACCAGTTCGGGCCTGGCGACCGGGATGCGGACCGTCCGGTCCACCCCCGCCAGGCTCACCTCGCGGCCCTCGTCCTCGGCGAGCGCCGACCAGAAGGACATCCGTTCCCGGATCACCTCGGAGAGGTCGCAGCCCGCTCCCGGCCCGCCGTTCGACCCCTGGGTCTGCGGGCGCTGTTCGCGGGCCGTCCTGATGATGATGTCCACCTCGTGCTCCAGCTGCCGGACCGCGGCCCGGGTCTGCTCGGCGGCCGTGCTCTCCCCCAGCGAGGCGGCGTTGAGCCGGAGCACGGTGAGCGGGGTGCGCAGCCGGTGCGACAGGTCGGCGGCCAGTTCCCGTTCGTTGGCGAGGAGCTGGATGACCTGGTCGGCCATGGAGTTGAACGCGGCGGCGGCCGAGCGCAGTTCCGTCGGGCCCTCCTCCACGACCCGGGTGCCCAGCCGGCCCTCTCCCAGGTCGTGGGCGGCGCCCGCGAGCCGGCGGGCGGGCTCCACCATCCGGACGCCGAGCCGGTCGGCGACCGCGACGGAGCCCACGATCAGCGCGACGGCGACGCCCGCCAGCACCACCCAGGCGGTGCCGACCCCCTTGGACACCTCGTCCTGCGGCACGAACACCTCGACGACGGCGATCTCGTCGGGGCCCAGCGCGGTGGGCTGGAGCAGCGTGAAGCCGCCCCTGACCTCGCTGATCGAGGCGCGCCCCGAGTTGCGCACGGTCTCCAGGTCCTCCGGGGCGGCGCGCCGGGTGCCGATCTCCAGCGGTTCGCCGTCCGGTTCGCCGGTGGCGGGGACGTGCACGGCCATCCGGCCCGCGACGCCCGGTTCGGTGGCGAGCACGGCCGTTTCGAGTTCGGTGCGGTCGGTGGTGATGGAGAGCGTGGGGCCGATGGCGGCGGCCTGCCGTTCGGCGTCGGAGAAGGAACGGTCCCGGGCCATCTCCGCGACCACGATGCCGAGCGGTACGGCGAAGGCCACCACGACCATCGCGGTGACGGCCAGACAGACCTTGACCAGCGCCCATCTCATGCGGGCCGCTCCGGGGCACCGGGGGCGGGCGGCTGGAGCTTCACCCCGACACCGCGCAGGGTGTGCAGGTAGCGCGGCCGGGCGGCCGTCTCGCCCAGCTTCCGGCGCAGCCAGGACAGATGGACGTCGATGGTCTGGTCGTCGCCGTAGGACTGCTGCCAGACCTCGGCCAGGAGTTCCTTGCGCGGGACGACGACGCCGGGCCGCCCGGCGAGGAAGGCCAGCAGGTCGAACTCCCGGCGGGTCAGGTCGAGCGCGGCCCCGTCCAGTTCGGCCTGGCGGCGCAGCGGATCGATGGCGAGCCCGCCGACCCGGATGACGCTCGGCGGCGGCGCCTCTCCCCCGGCGGCGCGCGAGCGGCGCAGCACGGCGGCCATCCGCGCGGACAGGTGCTCCACCGAGAACGGTTTGGTCAGGTAGTCGTCCGCGCCGTCGTTGAGCAGCCGGACGATCTCGCTCTCGTCGTCCCGCGCGGTGGCGATGATCACCGGTACGTCGGTGATGCCCCGGAGCATCTTGAGCGCCTCGGCGCCGTCGAGATCGGGCAGGCCGAGATCGAGGATGACCACGTCGAAGCGGAGGTGGGCGACCTCGCGCAGGGCTTCGAGCGCGGTCCCGACGCTCCGCACCGTATGGGCGGCCTCGGTCAGGTGCCGGATGAGGGCGGAACGTACGAACTGGTCGTCCTCGACCACGAGCACACTTGCCATGGGCGGCACCGTACGCCATCCGGAGGGGGCGGGTCCTGTCCGCGGGGTACCCGAGCGGGCGGCGGCTCCGATGGGGCAGGATGTGCCGGATGCGCCGGATGCGGTGCGGAGCCGTTTCCTACCGGAAGGCCGAGGGGGGCGGGGCCGGGGACGGGGCCGCGGTCGCGTCGTGCACCGCCGCCGCGCCGCCGGTGAAGTCGGCGAGCGCCCGGCCGTGTTCGACGCGGCCGGGGTGCGGGTCGGTCGCGACCCGGCGGGTCAGTTCGGCGACCTTCGGCGGCAGGTCCGACGCGAGCAGCACCGCGTTGCCGAAGCGCCGGCCGCGCCACACGGTGGGGTCGGCGGCGAGCGCCAGCTCGGGGAAGACCGCGGCCGCGGTGGCGACCTGGCCGCGCAGATGGGCCAGCGGCGGCCCGTCCGCCAGGTTGGCCACGTAGCTCCCGCCGGGCTTCAGCACCCGCCGGACCTCGGTGAGGAACTCGGTGCTGGTGAGGTGGGCGGGGGTGCGGGCCCCGCTGAAGACGTCGGCGATGACGAGGTCCGCCCAGCCGTCCCGGACCTTCCCGAGCCCGGCGCGGGCGTCGGTGGTCCGGACCCTGATCCTGGCCTGCGGGTCCAGCGGCAGTTCCCGGCGGACGAAGCCGACGAGCGCGGCGTCCACCTCGACGATCTGCTGGGTGGAGCGGGGCCGGGTCGCGGCGATGTAGCGGGCCAGGGTGAAGGCACCGCCGCCCAGGTGCACCACGTGCAGCGGTTGCCCGGCGGGGGCGACGAGGTCGGCCATGTGCCCGATGCGGCGCTGGTACTCGAAGGACAGGAAGGTGGGGTCGTCGAGGTCCACGTGGGACTGCGGGGCGCCGTCCAGCGTCAGTGTCCAGGCGTGCGGGCGCTCCCGGTCGGGCACCAGCTCGGCGAGGCCGCCGTCCACCGGTTCGGCGAGGGGCTCCGCCCGGCGCCCGGCGCGTCCCGCGCCGCGTTCGGTCCTGCCGTCGGCCCTGCGGTCCGGGCGCCCGCGACCGCCCGCACCCCCGCTCGACGCTCCTCGACGTGCCACTGCTGCTCGCGCCCGCTCACTGCTCTTCGCTCCGGGCCGGTACGCGACCGGCCGGGCGGGGGAACCCGCCCACCGGCCATTATGGGCGCGGCCCGGGCCGGAGCGGGTCCGGCGGAGGGGGCTGCCCGGCCCCCGGTGCGGCCGGGGCGCGGCCCGGAACCGGCGGCTCCGCCCCGGACCCGCGGCCCGGGCCCCGTGCGGTCAGCGGCAGTTGTCGGCCGCCTCGATGAGCCGGGCGGCCTGGTCGAGGGCGGCCCGCAGCACGGCGGGGTCGGTGACCGGGGCGTCCTCCTCCGGCGGCAGCAGCCAGCCGCTCCCGGGGGCCGGCGGCTCGGCGGGGATGCGCAGCCCGCGGCCGGCGGTCCGCGTACAGGCGCTGCCGGGTACGTCCCACGCCTCGGCGGTGCCCGGCGGCACGAGGAAGCCGAGGGTGTCGCAGGCGCCGTCGTGCAGGACCGGGCCGATGTCCCGCGCGGTGTCCCGGCGCAGGATGTCCACGGCCTCCAGTCCCTGACGGGCCGGGACGGTCACCAGGTCGCAGGGGGCGGCCCCGTGGTCCTCCGTGGACGCGGGTGCCGGGGCACCCGTCGCGGCCGGGCTCGTCGCAGTCGTCCGTGCGTCGGTCTCCGTGCCGAGATGCAACAAGGGACCTCTCCTCTCATCGCCGGGCGGAGCCGGGTTCCGTCTCCGCATGGACCAACGCGCCGACTGCGTCAAGGGCTACGGTGCCACGCCGCCGCAAAGGGTGGCAGTTCATGGCAAATCACGGGCAAGATGCCCGGTTTGAAGGCAAACGCTCCATGTGGGACTTGTCACAGCAGGTACGTTCTTGCTCCGCCGGGACATCCGCCGGGACACCGGAAGCGGGAACCCCGGCTGCAGAAGAGAGGTTCCGGTCCATGGTGTCGACAGGGGCAGTTCCCAACCTCGCCTTCCGGCGGTTGCGCGGACAGCGCTCCGCCGGGGAGTTCGCCGCCGCGGTACGCAGGGCCGCCCGGGAGATCGGCGAACAGGTCGCGTGCGACGCCCGGTACATCGGACGCGTGGAGTCCGGGGAGATCCGCTGCCCCAACTACGCGTACGAGCGGGTCTTCCTGCACATGTTCCCCGGCACGACCCTGGCGGACCTGGGCTTCTCGTCGCGTGAGACCGTACGCGGCAGGGGGGCGCGGGCCACCGTCGGCACCCCACCGCCCACCGCGCCCCACCGCGACACCGACGAGGAGAGCGACGTGCTGCGTCGCGTGTTCATGACGAGCGGCACCGCCACGATGGCGACCGCGACCCTCGGCCTCGGCGGCACCCCCGCCGCCGCTGCCGCCCGCCCCGCCCCGCGCCGGGTGGGCGAGGCCGAGGTGAGCGCCGTCGAGAAGGCGGTACGGCAGATCCGGCTGCTCGACGACCGGCACGGCGGCGACGGCCTGTACCGCAAGGCCTCGCGACCGCTGCGGATCGCGTACGCGCTGCTCGACTCCGGTGCCGCCGCCAAGCGCTCCACGGCCGGCCGGCTGCACGCCGGAGCGGGCGAACTGGCCATCTCGGTGGGCTGGCTGGCCCACGACTCGGGCCGCTTCGAGGACGCCCGCTCGCACTACGCGGAGGCGCTGGCCACGGCCCGGGTCGCGGGCGACGCGGCGCTGGAGGCGCACGCGTTCTGCAACGCCTCGTTCCTGGCCCGGGACACCGGGCGGCCCCGGGAGTCGGTCCGCGCGGCGGAGGCCGGGCAGCGGGCGGCGCAGCCCCTGGGCTCGCCCCGGCTGCTGGCGCTGCTCGCGCTACGGGAGGCCGGGGGCCGGGCGGGGCTCGGGGACCGCGTCGGCTGCGAGCGGGCGATCGGCCGGGCGCACGCCGCGTTCGGGCACGGCCGGTCCGACGCCGACCCGGAGTGGATGAGCTTCTTCCGGGAGGCGGAGCTGGAGTTCCTGGAGGCGCAGTGCTGGTCGGTGCTGGGCGAGTGGTCGCGGGCGGCCCGCCATGCGCGGCGTGCGGTGCGGCTCCAGGACCCGCACTTCACCCGGAACCTGGCGCTGTACCGGGCCGAGCTGACCTGGGACCTGGCCCGCGCGGGCGAGGCCGCGCAGGCCGCGGCGGAGGGACACCGGGTGCTCGACCTGCTGGACCGCGTCCGGTCGACCCGCATCCGGGCGATGCTGGCCGGGTCGGTGACGGCACTGAGGCCGCAGCGGGGCACCCGGGAGGTACGGGAGTTCCTGGAACGGCACGACGAAGTGAGCGGCACGCGGGAGTGACGGGGCCCGGCGCGTAGGGGCCCGTCCCGCGACCGGAGCTAAGGGCTGTCCCGTAATCCCTGGTGGATCAGCGCGCGGCGTCAGATGCGGTGCATCGCAAGGCGGAGGGGCGTCCGCATACTGGATGTATTCGGACGTTCCGACAACGCAGCGAGGAGTGGGGTC
>NZ_JBIAQQ010000029.1:0-107784 GCF_042889165.1 Streptomyces sp. NPDC002669
GGGGTGGCGCACTTCGCCTACGACGACGAGGAAACCTGCATCGCCGAGGTCCGCTACCTCCTGGGCATGCTCCCCTCCAACAACCGCGAGAACCCGCCCACCGCCCCCGGCGGCGACCCCGCCGACCGCCGCGGCGACACCCTTCTGAGCCTGGTCCCGGCCGACGGGGCGCGCCCCTACGACATGCGTGCCGTGATCGAGGAGATCGTCGACGACGGCGAGCACATGGAGGTCCACGAGCGCTGGGCGACCAGTGTGGTCTGCACCCTGGCCCGGCTGGACGGGAAGGCGGTGGGCATCGTCGCCAACCAGCCGCAGTCGTTCGCGGGCGTCCTGGACATCCACTCCTCCGAGAAGGCCGCCCGCTTCGTCCAGTTCTGCGACGCGTTCAACATTCCCCTGGTCACCCTCGTCGACGTCCCCGGCTTCCTGCCCGGCGTCGACCAGGAACACGGCGGCATCATCCGGCACGGCGCGAAACTGCTGTACGCGTACTGCAACGCCACCGTCCCGCGGGTCCAGGTCATCCTGCGCAAGGCGTACGGCGGCGCCTACATCGTGATGGACTCCCGCTCCATCGGGGCCGACCTGTCCTTCGCGTGGCCGTCGAACGAGATCGCGGTGATGGGCGCCGAGGGCGCGGCCAACGTGGTCTTCCGCCGCCAGATCGCGGCGTCCGACGACCCGGAGACCACGCGCGGCCTGCTGGTCAAGGAGTACAGGGCCGAGCTGATGCATCCGTACTACGCGGCCGAGCGCGGACTGGTCGACGACGTCATCGACCCCGCCGAGACCCGCGAGGTCCTCATCGCCTCGCTCGACATGCTCCGCAACAAGCACGCCGACCTGCCCTCCCGCAAGCACGGCAACCCGCCGGCCTGAGGGCCCGTCGGGCGACCGGCCGGCGCGGTCCCGCACCGGCCGGGCACCACGAGACAGCGAGTGGAGGAAGCATGACGAATGCTCCGCAGGACCCGCAGGGGCCCGCACCGGTGAAGGTCGTCAGCGGCGCGCCCACGCCCGAGGAACTCGCCGCCGTCACGGTGGTCCTCACCGCCCTTCAGGGCGGCGAGGGCGGGACCCCGGCGCCGGGGCCGACCGCCGCGACCTGGAGACATGCCGGGAGCCGGGGCTTCCCGCCGGCCTCCTGGATGGCCGCGAAGTAGCGCGGGCCCCGGGGTCCGGCGATGACGGGAGCGCGGCGGTGGAACTTGGGTGCGCCGGAGTGCGACGGTGCGCCCGGGACGCTCGGGGCCGGGTGCGGGAGCGGGGCGTACGGAGGCGCCGAGCAGGTGGTTGACCCGGGCAAGCACCCCCTCGGCGGCGCGTGCCGGGCGGTCGTGCGCCCCCGCCACGGTGTCCACCCGTTCGTGCGCGTGGTCATACACCCGTACGCCCCACGTGTCGATGCCGACGATAGTTCACCCCGATTATCGGGTATGTGCTGATTAGTCCTCGCAGGCGAGGCGTTCTTCTTTGCTGGTCTTGGGAAGTGATCGGCGTGATCGACACCGCAGGCGACAGCGCCGAGTGGACCTTCCCGGCTGTGCCGGGCGCCGTTCGATCCGCGCGGCACGCGGTTCACGAGGCACTGACCGCCTGGGGGCTCGACGCCGGTGTCGCCGATGTGACGGTTCTGCTGGTCAGCGAGTTGGTGACCAACTCCATGCGGTATGCATCCGGTCCCATCGGTGTACGGCTGCTGAGGCCGGCCCCCGACGGCGGCGGGCCCGCCGCCCGGACCGGACTGCTGGTGGAGGTGTCCGATCCGCTTCCGGATCCGCCCACCGAACGCGCGGCGGGGCCCGACGACGAGGGCGGCAGGGGGTTGCAGCTCGTGGCCTGCACGGCACGGCGCTGGGGGACCAGACAGGGAAAGACCGGCAAGACGGTGTGGTTCGAGCTGGCCCTGCCTGGTTAGGAGTGGGGTGGGACGCACAGCGATCACGGAGGTCCGAAGGAACCTGGACGAAAGGGACTGAGACCGTGCTGTGATCGTGAACGCCGTGTCGGAAGAGGCCGTAGTGCTGAATACTGCGGGCAGGACCGGTCCGGTGTGTGAGCTGGAGGGGACGGTCGCGTGAGCGAAATACCTGGGACGGCGGGCGATGTCATGTGGCAGACAAGCCCGCCCGGCTCGATCTACGACTACATCAGGGTCGCCTCCTTCTCGATCGGCCCCGACGGCCTGATCGAGCAGTGGAGCAGCCGGGCCGCCGGTCTTTTCGGCATTGCCGCGGACAAGGCCGTGGGCATGGACCCGGTCGAGGCGTTCCTGCCCGACGGGCTGCACGGCGACGGCCGGCGCCGGGTCGAGGAGATCCTCGACGGCCGGGAGTGGACGGGTCTGGTCCCCTTCCGGATGCCGGACGAGGACACCGTGCACGGCCTCGCCGAGATCTATGTGATGCCGAGCGAGACGGAGCACGGGGAACGGGCCGCGATCTGCATCGTCGTGGACGTCCGGGCCCTGCGCCGCATCGAGACGGACCTCGCCGCCTCACAGGCCATATTCGGCCAGTCCCCCTTCGGCTTCGTGCTGTTCGGCACCGATCTCACGGTGATCCGGGCCAACCAGCGCTTCGCCACCGTCTTCGGCGGCCGGGCCGACGACCACCGCGGCCGCACCGTCGAGGACTACCTCTCCCGCCCCGAGGCCGACCGGCTCACCGCCAGCCTCGAACGCGTCCTGGAAACCGGCACCTCCGTCACCGATCTCCAGCTCGTCGGCACCGCCCCCGGCGAACCCGGCAGCCGGTACTGGTCGGTGAACCTCTACCGGGTGCACAGCGGTTCCGGCCGCCCCGTCGGCATCGCCGGACTGGCCACCGACGTCACCCGCAGGCACATCGCCGCCCGCGAGGCCGCCAGCGCCCGCCGCAACCTCGCCCTGCTCAACGAGGCCAGCGCCCGCATCGGCAACTCCCTCGACCTGGAGACCACCGCCCGCGAACTCCTCGACGTCGCCGTGCCCGGCTTCTGCGACCTCGCCTCCGTCGACCTGTACCAGAGGATGCTGACCGGCGACGACGCCCCGCCCGGCAGCTGGGACTCGCTCCGTCAGGAATCCGTCGGCGGCTCCGCGGAGCTGCGCCGGGTCGCCCTGGCCAGCGCGGTGTCGGACGCCCTGCCGGAGACCGACACCGCCGACGGGCCCGCGCTCGGCGCCGTGCACCGCTTCTCGTTCAACTCGCCCTGCGCCATAGCCCTGCGCACCGGCCGCGTCGAGGACGTCCCCGGCGACGACCGGGGCTTCGTGCAGTCCACGCTCGCCGTGCCGATGGTCGCCCACGACACGGTGGTCGGCCTGGTGCGGTTCTCCCGCACCAAGGGCAGCGAACCCTTCGGCGAACGGGACCGGGCACTGGCCACCGAACTCGCCGCCCGCGCCGCGGTCTGCATCGACAACGCCCGCCTCTACCGGCGCGAGCACGAACGCGCGCTGATCCTCCAGCGCAGCCTGCTGCCCCCCGGCGACCCGGTGGCCGCCGGACTCGACATCGCCTGCCGCTACCTCCCCGGGAACACGGCCACCGAGGTGGGCGGCGACTGGTTCGACGTCATCGAACTCCCCGGCCACCGCACCGCCCTCGTCGTCGGCGACGTCATGGGCCGCGGACTGCGGGCCGCCGTGGCGATGGGCGAACTGCGCACCGCCGTACGGACCCTGGCCCTGCTGGACCTGGAACCCGCCGAGGTGCTCTCCGCACTTGACGAGGTCGCCCGCGGACTGGGCACCTCCGGCGGCTCCGGCCCGTCCCGCGGCGGCTCCCAGTGGCCCTCCCGGGCCGCCCACAAGTCCCGCGAGGCGGACCTCTCCGAGGTCTACCTGGCGACCTGCGTGTACGCGGTCTACGACCCGGTCACCCGGCGGTGCACCTTCGCCAACGCCGGTCACCTCCCGCCCGCCGTGGCCGAACCCGGCCGGCCCGCCATGCTGCTCGACGTCCCGCCCGGGATGCCGCTCGGCGTCGGCGGCGAACCCTTCGAGGAGGTCGAGGTCGAGCTGAAGGAGGGCTCCCTGCTCGCCCTCTACACCGACGGCCTCGTGGAATCCCGCCACCACCCGCTCGACGAGGGGCTGGACGCCCTGCGCGGAGCGCTCGTGGAACCCGAACGGCCCGTCGAGGACGTCTGCGACCAGGTGCTGTCCACCCTCGACACCCGGCACGGCGAGGACGACATCGCCCTGCTGGTGGCCCGCATCCAGGGGCTGCCGGACGACGCGGTCGGCGACTGGGTGCTGCCCCGCGAACCCCGCTCCGTCGGCCGCGCCCGCGAACTGGCCCGGGGCCGGCTCCTCGCCTGGGACCTGGACGACCTGGTCGACACCACCGAACTGCTGGTCAGCGAGCTGGTCACCAACGCCCTGCGGTACGGCGAGGGCGAGATCAGGCTCCGGCTGCTGCGCGACCGCACCCTGGTGTGCGAGGTGTGGGACGCGGGCCTGGTCCAGCCGCGCCGCCGACGGGCCCGCGACACGGACGAGGGCGGCCGCGGCCTCCAGCTGGTCGGGCTGATGAGCGTGGCCTGGGGCTCGCGGCGGACCCCGCGCGGCAAGACCGTCTGGTTCGAACTGGCCCTGCCCGACGGGAAGCCGCCCGCCGAACTCTCGGTGGAGCAGCTGCTGAGCATGTACTGAGACGGGCGCGCCGGGGACGCCGGCCGGGCGCCCGTCGGGCTGCTTCCGGACCGTCTCCGGGCCGCCCTCAGGCCGCCTTCAGCGCGGCGAGCCGGGCCTCGATCTCGGCGCTGTCGCCCAGCGCGTCCAACTGCTCGAACTGGGCGTCCAAGGACGACGCGGCGAGCTCCTGCCCGCCCAGCGCCCTCGCCTCCTCGCGCCGCACCTTGTCCTCGAACCGGCCGAGTTCACCGGCCGGGTCGAGGACGTCGACGCTCTTGACGGCGTCCATCATCCGGTTCTGCGCCTCGGCGGTCTTCGCACGGGCCACCAGCTCGTCCCGCTTGGCCCGCAGCTCCGTCAGCTTGTCCCGCATCCGGTCCAGGCCGGAGCGGAGCCGGTCCACGACCTCGGTCTGCGCGGCGATGACCGGTTCCGCCGTCTTCGCCTCCTTCTCAGACCGGAGCTGACGGCCCAGCGCCACCTTGGCCAGGTTGTCGAACCGGTCCGCCTCCGCCCCGGCCCCGGCCGCCCGCAGCTCGTCCGCCTTGCGGCTCGCGGCGAGCGCCTTGCCGCCCCACTCGTGGGCCGCGTCCACGTCCTCCCGGTGGTCCTGCTCCATCAGCCGCAGATTGCCGATGGTCGTGGCCACCGCCTGCTCGGCCTCCGCGATGTTGGCCGTGTAGTCGCGGATCAGCTGGTCCAGCATCTTCTGCGGGTCCTCGGCCTGGTCGAGCAGCGCGTTGACGTTGGCCCTCGCCAGCTGGGCGACCCGGCCGAGAACGGTCTGCTTGGTCATGCTCTTCCTCCTCGATGCGTGTACGTGTCGTGGGGACCGGGCGGGGCCGCCCGGTCCGCCGGCTCAGAAGCGGCCCCCGCCGCCGCGCCGCTCCCGCGTGCCCCCGCCGCCGAAGCTGCCGGGCCCGCCGCCCCCGCCGTACCCTCCGCCGCGGCCCCCGGGCCCCCCGCCCAGGAGCCCGCCGAGGATGATCCCGCCGAGCACCGCGCCACCGATCCCGTCCCCCGCCCCCCGCACACCGCCCGCCGCGCCGCCACCGCCGTACGACCGCACGTCCTGCTCCGCCAGGCTCGACGCCTCCCCGGCCAGCGCGTCCGCCTGCCGGGCCTGCGCCAGCGCCCCCTGCGCGTCGCCCGCCCCGGCCAGTTCGAGGGACCGGTCGAGCCGCCGCTGCGCCTCCGCCAGCCGGGTCCTGGCCGGGCTGCCCACCGCACCGCGGTTCGTGGCGACGAAGTCGGCGGCGGCGGCGATCGCCGAACGCGCGGTGAGCGTCGTGCGGTCGAGCAGGGAACGGGCCCGCTCCTCGTCCTTCTCCCGGGCCCGGGCACCGGCCAGCGCCTCGTCGAGCGCCGCGTCCGCCTCCTCCACCCTGCGCAGCGCGTCGAGCGGGTCGTACGGCCCGGCCCGCAGCTCCTCCCGCACCCCGTCGAGCACCGAGCGGGCCCGGGCGATCCGGCCCCGCAGGTCCCCGGTCGGCACGTCCGCCCCGGTCCCCTCCAGCAGCCCGCCCGCGTCGGCCAGATCGGTCTCCGTCCCGGCCAGGGCCCCGGCCAGCCGTTCGTCCGCCTCCGCGAGCTCCCGGCCCCGCCGGTCCACCGCGTCGACGAGGGTGGCCGCCTGGTCCACGGCGCCCTCGGCGGCCCGGATGTACACGGCCGCCGCGGCACCGTCCCCGTCGTCCACCGCCTGCCGGGCCCGGTTGAGCCCGGCCGTGGCGAACAGCAGCCGCTCCTTGGCCTGCTCGACGTCACCGGCGACGGGCGCGGACGCCGATGGCGCGTACCGCCCGCGCATCGCGGTCAGGGCCGCCTCGGCCGTGGAGACCCGTCCGGCGAGCGAGCGGAACGCCTCCTCGACCGAGGCCAGGGCCCCCGGCGCGTCGCGCTCCAGGGCGCGCAGCCGGTCGAAGTCGCCGGACACGTCGTCGAGCCGGGCGTCCGCGTCCGCGCAGCGGCGGACGATCTCGTCCAGCATCCGGCGCCGGGCCGCGTCGTCCTCGGGCACGGCGTCGTCCAGCTGCTGACGCAGCCGGAACGCGGCCGTCAGCTCGCCCTTCGCCCACTCGACCGCCGCCGCGAAGGGCGCGGCGGCCTCCTCGCCGAACTGGGCGGTGGCGAAGCCCAGTTCCTCCTCGCTGGTGCGCACCGCGTCGTCGGTCGCCACCAGCACCTCCTTCGCCCGCGCGTCGAGCCGCTCCAGCGGGACGGGCGGCGGCTGCGGCGGCCCGCCCCGGCCCCAGCCCCGCGCGGCGGGCGTGGTGCGGGTCGTGGTGCGCCGCCTGCGCCGGACGTACGCGTACCCGGCGACCGCCACCGCCCCGCCGACGACGACCACCGGCAGGACCAGGCCCTCGGCGTCCGTCCCGTCCGGGCCGCCGGGGTCGGGGTCGCCGGGGGTGGGGGTCGGGGTGGGCACCGCCCTGCCCGTCAGCACCGCCGCGTACCCGTTCGCGGCGCCGATCGCCGCCCCGGCCCAGTCGTTCTCCCGCAGCGCGGGCTCGATCGCCGTGCGCGCCACGTCCCCGAGTTGCCCGTCGGTGAGGCGCGAGCCCTGCTCGACGGTGTACGCGTACCGCCGGTCGTGGGTGGCGACCGCCAGCAGGACGTCGTCCCGGCCCAGCCCGTTGCGGTCGGCCGTCGTATCGGCCCAGCCCTGCGCGGACCGCCCGGAGAAGTCGCGCACGTAGACGACGAAGAGCTGGACGCGGCGGTCCGCGTACAGCCGGTCGAGTGCCGCCTCCACCTGCTTCCCGCGGCCCCCGAGCGCCCCCACCCGGTCGGTGATCTGCCCGTCCCGGGACAGCGTGACGGGATCGTCGGCGCGCGCGGCCGGCAGCACGGGGAGGACCAGCCAGCACACCGCCGAGAGCACGGTGAGAAGGGCCCGGCCCGGCGGGGAGACCCGGGCACGGCCCACGAGCGGCATCACCTTTGCGAGGCTATGTCCGCCCCGCGCCCCCCGCGACCCGGCGACCGGACCGCCGGGGCACCGCACGGCCCGCCCCCGAACCCTTCAGACTGTGACGGCACACCGACACACGAGGGGGAGACGGACGTGCTGACGCGGATGAGGCGGGGGATCGCGGCCGTACGGGCACGGGCGGCCCGGTTCCGTTGGACCTGGCCACGGCGGATCGCGCTGGTCGTGGTCCTGGTGATCGTGGTGCCTGTCCTCGCCGCGGGCACCGCCCTGCGGCTCAACTACACGGGCGACCCCGGCGACGGCACCCGCACCCGGGGCCGGGACGCCATCTGGCTCGGCCACGCCTGGGTCGACGGGCGCAAGGACGACACCGACCTCGCCGCGTTCGCCGAGCGGATCGCGGGCACCGGCATCAAGGACCTGTACGTCCACGCCGGGCCGCTGGAACACGACGGCACCCTGCCCGCCGGCCGTCGCCCCCGGGCCCGGTGGCTGATCGACGCCGTCCACCGCACCCTGCCCGGCATCCGGGTCCAGGCATGGCTGGGCGACGTGCTGGCCACCGAGGGACCCGACGGGCTGCGCCTGGAGCGGGCCGCTTCCCGCACCGCGGTGGTGGCCTCGGCCCGGCAGGTCCTGGACGCCGGATTCGACGGCGTCCACTTCGACCTGGAGCCGCTGCTCTCCGACGACGGCCACTACCTCTCGCTCCTGGACGACCTGCGCGCGCTCACCCGGCCGCGCGGGGCGCAGCTGTCGGTCGCCGCCCACCAGATCGACCCGCTGCCCGCGGCGCACAGCGTGAACGGCGCGCTCAGCGGCAGCGAGAAGTGGTGGTCGCAGGAGTTCTTCGGGCAGGTCGCGCGCCGGGTCGACCAGATCGCCGTCATGTCGTACGACACCTGGATGCCCCTGGAGGGCCTGTACGGCGGTTACGTCGCCCAGCAGACGGCGCTGGCCCTGGAGGTGACGCCGGAGGACACCGACCTGCTGATGGGGCTGCCCTTCTTCCACGAGGACGACCTCGGGCACCACGAGTCGGCGGAGACGGTCACGGCCGCGGTCCGGGGCACCAGGCTGGGCCTGGCACGCACGGACCGCGGCCGCGAACGGTTCGGGGTCGCCCTCTACGTCGACTTCGCCGCCCGGGACGGGGACTGGACGGCGTACCGCGAGGACTGGAACTGACCCCGGGACCGGGGGACTTCGGGCCCCGGGGCCGGGGCCCGTCGGGCGACGGACCCCCGACGGCGCACCGGTCCGGGGCCGGGCCCCGAGCACTCCGCCCCGCCCGGTGCGCCGTGTCGGTGGGGGTCCTCAGATGGAGAACCGCTCCTTGGCGAGCAGCGGCCGCACCCGGGACCGGAACCCGCCGGTGCGGAACGGGCGTTGCAGCAGACCGGGGCGGAGCGCCTGGGCCAGGGCCGCGGCGATCATGCCCTGGTCGAGGGCGAGCAGGTAGTCGCTGACCCGGCCGGTGCCCACGTTCACGGAGTCCCGGAACCCGTACCCGGGGTGGTAGGCGCCGAAGTCGCGGTCGAGCGCGCGCAGGTTGGCGACCGCCTCGTCGTGGGCGTGGGGCAGGGCGAGGAAGGAGGCGTGCGGGGTGACCACACCGTTGGTGAACGCGGAGGCGGGCGGCAGCGGCGCGCCGTCCTCGGTGTACGTGCGGTCGGTGTTGGAGGCGTAGCCGTCCACCTGCATGCCGAGCGCGTCGACGCCGTACTCCTGGTAGCCGCCCTCGGGGACATTGGCGGGGGAGAAGCCCCAGTACCCGTACTTCGCCTCCTCCAGGCCGTGTTCGATCTGGCCGCGGACGTAGCGGTGGTGGTTCTTCCCCCAGGAGTGCGGCGACCACTCAGCCTCCGGCACGAACAGCGGCACCATCAGCGCCTCGAACATCGACCCGCCCCAGGTGGGCACGACCTTCCGGCCGCGGTGGGTGTAGTGGCCCTGCCAGACGCGGACGCCGTCCATGGCGACGTAGCTGCCGCCGGGGTGCTGCTCCTGGCCGTGCTCGGGGAGCATCGTGCGCAGCAGGTGCCAGTAGTGGTCGGCGGGCAGCGAGCCGTCCGCGATGCCCAGGTAACTGGCCATTCGGGGCTCGGTGTTGAGCGCGCCGTAGTGGTGGCCGGTGGGCTCGCCGGTGTCGGTCCAGAAACCGCCGCGCAGCTGGCCCGGGCCGGCGACGGGGTCGGCGGGGTCGTACGGCGTGTAGTAGTAGGACCAGTCGGCGGTCGCCAGGATGCGGGCGACGCGGGGGCGCAGCGCGGGCGCGGCGTCGGCGGCGATCCGCAGGCCGGTGACCAGCCAGGCGTTGTCGACCGAGGAGAGGAACGGGCGCACCGGGTCGCCGCTCTCGGGCCAGTGGGTGATGACCGAACCGTCGTGCGCGTCGTACCAGTTGAGCCAGAAGCCGTGGTGGCGCTCCAGCTTCTCGACGGCCCCTACGGTGTGCTCCAGCCTGCGCCGCATGGTGGCGTCGTCGATCACCCCGAGTCCGGCCGCGGCGACGGTCGACCACAGGCCGCAGCCGATGTTGGTGGGGGAGGTCTGGCGCGACTGCACGGGACGCGCCCCGCTGACGTCGATCTTGTCGACGGCCAGGCCGAAGCCGGTCGTCATGGCCTCGATCGAACGGTACGTGTCACGGAACCAGCGCAGCAGCAGCGGCGCGTCCGGGCCGCGCACGGGCCGGCCGGCGGCGCCCGCCGGGGACGCGGACACGGCCCCCAGCGACAGGGCCGCGGCCCCGGAGCCCGCGGCGGTGAGAAAGGTGCGACGGTCCATCTTGAACCCCTCGAAGAAGAGCCGCAGGCACTTCGGCCGGCGGGCGGATTTCGTTCGTCGGTCGTATCGCGGGTGCGGGGGCGCCCGGCGCGGGCGCCGCACGTGAACGGGGCTGGACACGGGCGGCGCCGCACGCGGGCGCGGGGCCCGTCCGGCGCGCACGCGCGGTCCGGACGGGGTCCCGGCGGTACGGGAACCGGCGATCCGTCAGGTGTCGCCGGTCCCCGTACGGGCGGGAGCCGTCAGGTGGCTCCCGGTCGGGGGGAGCCGGGGTGACCCGGCTCGGGGCGGGCGCTCAGCCGGCGACGCGGGGCAGCGCGCGGGTGCGGCCCATCCCGCCCAGCCAGGAGGCGGACGGCTTGGGCAGCCGCTCGAAGGTCTCCGGGTTCCAGCCGATCAGGCCGAAGGTGGGCTTGTAGGAGCCCCACTCGTAGTTGTCGAGGGCGCTCCAGGCCAGGTAGCCCTGGATGTTCAGGCCGTCCTCGATGGCGCGGGCGACCTCGTTCAGCGCGCCGGTGTAGTAGTCGATGCGGCGTTGGTCGTCGTCGGTCGCGATGCCGTTCTCGGTCACGATCAGCGCGATGCCGTTGCCGGCCACCTCGGCGGTGTGGCGCAGCGCGTACCCGACGGCGGAGGGGTAGTACTCCCACTGCGTGAGGGTGCGCTCGGCGCCCTCGGGCGTCGGTATCGGGCCCTCGGGGCCGATCTTGGTCCGGGTGTAGGACTGCACGCCGATCCAGTCGTCGCCGCGGGCGGCCTCGATGAAGACGTCCTCGCGGGGGTGCCGGTAGGCCGCGGTGACCTCCTCGGCGCCGGGCAGCGCCTGGTAGACCTGGTTGGCGATGGTCCAGCCGACCTTGATGTCCGGGTCGATCGCCCGGACCGCCTTCACGGCGGCGTGGTGCGCGGCGATGACGGCCTCGGTGGTCTCGTCGTCGGGGGTCGGCAGGCCGGCGGGCGGGAAGCTGTTGTCGCCCCGCTTGGCCTGGCCGGCCATCACGGCGATCATGTTCGGCTCGTTGATGGTGCAGACGTACTCGACGCCCTCGGAGATCACCGGCGCGCAGGCCGCGACGTAGCGGGCGAAGAGTTCGGTGGCGCCCTCGGCGGTCCAGCCGCCGCGCGCCTCGAACCACTGCGGCACGGTGAAGTGGTGCAGGGTGATCATGGGGCGCAGGCCGCGCTCGATCGCGCCCTCGACCATGCGGCGGTAGTGGGCCAGCTCGGCGCGGGAGAAGGTGCCCTCGACGGGCTCGATGCGGGCCCACTCGATGGAGAACCGGTAGTCCGTGAAGCCCAGCCCGGCCAGCACGTCCATGTCCTCGTGCCAGCGGTGGTAGCTGTCGCAGGCGTCCAGGCTGGGTTCCTGGATGTGGGTGCCGGGGGTGTGCTCCTTGACCCACCAGTCGCAGTTGGTGTTGTTGCCCTCGATCTGGTGCGCGGCGGTGGAGGCGCCCCACAGGAAGTTTTCGGGGAACGGGACCTGGGTGTGAGTCATCGCAGACTGTCTTTCTGGTGCGTGAAGGGGTGTGACCGGGCGGATGGGGGCGCGCGGCCTCGTACGTTTCGTGGGGGCGGCCGGGGAAGGACCCGGCCGCCCGGGGCGGGGGGCTACTTCATGCCCGCCGTGGCGATGCCCTGGGTGAAGTGGCGCTGGAGCGCGATGAAGACGACCAGGACCGGCAGCACGATCAGGAAGGACCCGGCCATCAGCATGCCGTTGGACCCGCCCGCCTTGTTGGGGTCGGTGGCGAAGGTGGCCAGCGCGACCGGGAGGGTGTACTTGTCGGGGTCGTTGGTCGCGATGAGCGGCCAGACGAAGTTGTTCCAGGAGCCCAGGAAGGTGAAGATCGAGAGCGTCGCCAGGGCGGGCTTCACCAGCGGCATCACGATGCGCCAGAAGATGTACCACTCGCCGGCGCCGTCCATCCGGGCCGCCTCCAGCAGCTCGTCCGGGATCGACTGCATGAACTGCCGCATCAGGAAGACCCCGAAGGCACCGGCCGCGAACGGCAGCACCAGACCGGCGTACGAGTCGATCAGCTGCAACTTGCTCATCAGCACGAACAGCGGCAGCAGCATCAGGTTGCCGGGCACCATCAGCGCGCCCAGGACCAGCCCGAAGATCTTGTTGCGGCCGGCGAAGTTCAGCTTGGCCAGGGCGTAGCCGAGCATCGAGCAGAACACCAGGTTCGAGACGGTCACCAGCACCGCCACGATCACCGAGTTCATGAAGTACAGCGGCAGGTCGAGCTTGTCGAGCAGGTTCCGGAAGTTCTCCAGGGTCCACTCGGTCGGGAGCCACACGGGCGGGCTGGCCGACAGGTCCGTCTGCGTCTTGAAGGCGGAGACCGCCATCCACAGGAACGGCGCCGACATGACCAGCAGGCCGAGCGAGAGCAGGACGTAGACCAGGACGCGCTTGGCTCCGCCGCCGGACCGCGGGGACTTCTTCACGGGCGCCGTCGGGACGGCGCCGGGTGCACGGGTGGCGCTCATTTCGTGTTGTCCTTCAGCAGTCGGAGCTGCAGCACCGTGATGCCCATGATCACTACGAAGAGGACATACGCCATGGCGCTCGCATAGCCCATGTGGAAGAAGCTGAAGCCCTCGCGGTACATGTTCAGCGAGACGGTGAGCGTGGAGTCCGAGGGACCGCCCTGGGTCATCACGAACGGCTCCTCGAAGACGTTGAGGTAGCCGATGGTGGTGATCACCGTGGCGTAGAGCAGCGTGGGCCGCAGCAGCGGCACCGTGATGCCCCTGAACTCCTGCCAGGTGCCGGCCCCGTCCAGCCGGGCGGCCTCCCGCACCTCGGTGGGGATGGCCTGGAGGCCGGCGATGAAGAGCACCATGACCGTGCCGAGGTTGCGCCAGACCGCCATCGCGATCATCGAGGGCATGGCGAGCGTCTCGGACCCCAGGAAGTCGGGCGCGGTGAGGCCCACTTCCGAGAAGAGCCCCGCGATCAGCCCGTCGCTCGGGTCGAGCACGAACCGCCAGACGACGGCGACCGCGACGATGGTCGTGACCACCGGGGCGTAGAAGCCGACGCGGAAGAAGGTCCGCGCCCGGTCGATGCCGTTGTTCAGCAGCACGGCGACGACCAGGCCGAGGCCGATCGTCAGCGGGACGCCGACCACCACGAAGTACGCCGTGTTGAACAGCGACTTGAGGAACTTCTCGTCGCCGAACAGCTTGACGTAGTTGTCGAGGCCGATGAACTCCGCGTCCAGCGGGTGCGTGACGTTGCGCAGCCCGAAGTCGGTGAAGCTCATCACCAGCGTCGCGATGATCGGGAACGCCATGAAGACGAGGAAGAGCACGAGGAACGGGGTGGAGAACAGCCAGCCGGCCAGGTTCTGCACGCCCATCGAGCGCTTCCTGCCGCCCCGGCGGCCGGCGGGCCCGCCGGCCGGGGACTTCGAGGTCCCCGGTCCGGCCTGCGCCTTGGCCGACTCCGCGGCCCTTGAGGTCATGGTGCGCATGACTCCTACTTCACGAGGCCTTCGATTTCGGACTGCGCGGTCTTGAGCGCGTCCTCGGCGGACGCCTTGCCCTGGGTCACCTTCGCGATGGCCTGGTCGACCTTGTCCGTGATCTCCGTCCAGTTGGACAGCGACGGCGAGGACTTGGCGGTGTCCATCTGCTTCTTGAAGACCTGGAGGTTGGCGTCGTCGGCGAGGTCGCCGGAGGTCCAGGCGGCGGTGTTGGCCGGCAGGTCCTTGGTGCGCTCGTACCAGTCGGCCTGGCCCTTGGTGTCGGTCAGGTACTTGATGAATTCCTTGGCGGCGGCCTTGTGCTCGCTGTCCTTGGAGATCACCAGGGAGGAACCGCCGGCCATGGAGACGGACGCCTTGTCGGCGGGCACGTTGGCCACCGCCCACTTGCCCTTGATCTGCGGCTGGCCCTCGTTCAGCAGGGTGACGTGCCAGGGGCCGCCGAAGAACATCGGGACGCGGCCGTTGCCGAAGTCCTTCACCACGTCGTAGCCGGGCTGCACGGACTTGTTGGACAGGCCCTTGTCGAAGTACGAGCCGTACTCCTTGAGCGCCTTGACGGCCTCGGGGCTGTCGATGACGGCCTCGCCCTTGTCGTTGACGATCTCGCCGCCGGCCGAGTAGAGGAAGGAGTAGAAGTTCTGCACCGTGTCCAGGCCGCTGGGCTGGATGGACAGGCCCCACTTGGTCCCGGCCTTCTTCTGGTAGGCCGTGGCGAGGTCCTGCATCTCCTTCCAGTTGCTCGGCGCCTTGGTGACGCCGGCCTTCTCGGCCAGGTCGGTGCGGTAGTAGAGGACGCGGGTGTCGACGTACCACGGAACGCCGTACGCCTGGCCGTCCACCTCGCCCTGGCTCCAGCCGGCGGGGAAGTAGTTCTTCTCGTCGAAGGTCTTGGTGTCGACCGGCTCCAGCACCCCGAGCTCGGCGAACTCGCCCATGTAGCTGCCGCCCATCTGCGCCACGTCCGGCAGGGTGCCGGCGGCGGCCGCGGAGACCAGCTTCTGGTGGGCGACGTCCCAGCCGACCGGGGTCACCTTGACGGTGATGTTCGGGTTGGCCTTCGTGTACTCCTTGGCCACATCCGTGAGCTTCTCGCCCTCGGCCCCCATGGCCCAGACGGTGAGCGTCTGCTTCTTGTCCGCGGCGACGTCGTCCCCACCGGAGCTGCCGCACGCGGTGATACCGAAGGTGAGCGCGGCTGCGGTGGCGATACCGACCGTGGCGTTTCTGGCGGTGCGGGACATGGAGGGCTCCTCCTTGAGCAATCCTGATGTATGCGCTGCCTGTAAGCGCATACATCACTCTGCGACAGGAATCCGGGAATCCGCAAGAGGGTGCTGGGTCACACTCGCGCAACGTGCCGGACATCTGAATGTTCAACTTGGCACGGTAAGTGTGCCATTTGCGAAATAGCGGATGTTGTGACCGATTCCGCATGATCGCACGGTGGTGCCCCGAGGCCCGCGGGGGCGGGGCGCTACTGTCGCGACCATGGCTTCGTTCGAACATGACTTCCCCTTCGACCCGACCCACGGGCACACGCTCGACGACCTGCTGCGGATATCCGCGCCCGACGGCGCCCCGGCCGACTTCGCCGACTTCTGGCGGGGCCGGTACGAGGAGGCGCGCAAGGTCGACACCGCGCCGGAACTGGGCCCGCCGGAGGAGGAGCGCGACGGCGTGCGCATCCACGGCGTGACCTTCACCTCGGTGGGCGGGGTGCGGCTCGGCGGCTGGGTGGCGCTGCCCGACACGGGGCCGGCGGAGCGCGGCTTCGTCATCGGGCACGGCTACGGCGGCCGGGAGGCCCCGGGCCCCGACGTGCCGCTGCCGCTGCCCCGGTCCGCGGCGATCCTGCCGTGCGTGCGGGGCATGGTCTCGCGCGGCCTGCTCCCGGGCGTGCCGACCGTTTCGAGCGCGCACGTGCTGCACGGCATCGAGTCGCGCGACACCTATGTCCTCGGCGACTGCGTGGCGGACCTGTGGTGCGCGGCCTCGGCCCTGCACGAGCTGGTGCCGGAGCTGGCGCCCGGCACGGGCGCCCCGCTGCTCGGCTACCTGGGGGAGAGCTTCGGCGGCGGGCTCGGCGCGCTGGCGGTGCCCTGGGACGACCGCTTCGGGGCGGCCCAGCTGACCGTGCCGACCTTCGGGAACCACCCCCTCCGGCTCACCCTGCAGTGCTCCGGCAGCGGCGAGGCGGTGCGCGGGTACCACCGGGACCACCCCGAGGTCACCGAGGTCCTGCGGTACTTCGACGCCGCCACGGCCGCGACCTGGCTGAAGCAGCCCACGCTGGTGGCCGCGGCGCTCTTCGACCCGTCGGTGCCCCCGCCGGGGCAGTTCGCCGTGCACAACGCGCTGGCCGGCGAGAGCGAGCTCCAGGTGCTGAGCGCGGGCCACTTCGAGCACGAGGGCCTGGCGGCGGAGACGGCGGAGCTCAGGGCGGCCCGCAGGTGGTTCTTCGGGGAGCGGCTGGGGCGCTGATCCTGGCGGTGCGGCCGGTGCGGGCTTGAGCGGTGTGGGCTCCGGGCGGTGCGGGCTTGAGCGGTGTGGGCTCCGGGCGGTGCGGGCGCACCGTCGCCGGCCGGCCGCATCGCTGTGCCGCCGTCGGCCGGTCGCACCGCCGTCGGCCGGCCGGGTCGTCGTGGGGCGTCCCGGGGATCCGGTGGCCGCCGCGCGGTGTCCTCGGGGGCGTCAGCCGCAGCCGCAGCTGGCGCGGCGGACCGGGGTGACCGGAAGCATCAGCGACACCGGCTCCTTGCCGCTGTCGCCCAGCCGCTGCACCAGCAACTCCACGGCCTGCTCGCCGAGTTGACGGATCGGCTGGCGCACGGTCGTCAGCGCGGGGCGGACGATCCGGCTCAGCGGGATCCCGTCGAATCCGGTCACCGCGATGTCCTCGGGCACCCGCACCCCGCGCCGCTCCAGGGCGCGCAGCGCGCCCACCGCCATCTGGTCGTTGGCGAAGAGCACCCCCTGCGGCCGTTCGCCGGGCCGGTCCAGCAGCGCCTCCGCGGCCCGTGCGCCCTCCGCCTGCGTCATCATCGCGGCCCGCAGGTCCGGGGCGTCCGGCACCGGGAGCCCGGCGTCGCCGCACGCCTGCCGGAAGCCGAGGAAGCGGGCCTCGGCGTCCGGCGAATCGACCTCGCCGCCGACGAAGGCCAGCCTGCGCAGCCCGTGGTCCTCGATCAGGTGGCGGGTCAGCTCGCGCTCGCCGTCGGCGTTGGCGACGACGATGTGGTCGAGGTGGTCGATCTCGCGGGGACCGGCGAGCATCACCACCGGGAGCCGGCGCGAGATGACCTCCAGGTCCTCGGTCGGCACGGTCTGCGCCAGCACGGCGAAGCCGTCGACCCGGCCCGCGACCTTCGCGACCAGGCTCTCCGGCCCGCCCTCCAGGGAGGCGGCGATCAGCAGCGCGTAGCCGTGCCGGCGGGCCGCCCGCTCCATGCCGCGGATGATCTGGTCCGAGTAGAGCATCACCGCGTCGTCGGCGTCGCTGTCCGCCTCGGCGTCGGCCTCCGCGTCGGGGTCCGCGTAGTCGGGGAAGCAGAGGCCGAGCACGCCGGTGGTCCGGCTGGCCAGCCCCCGGGCGTTCCCGCTGGGTACGTAACCGAGCTGGCGGGCGGCTTCGAGGACCCGCTCCCGGGTCTGGGCGCGCACCGAGTCGGGGGTGCGGTAGACCCGCGAGACCGTGGCAATGGAGACGCCGGACCGCTCGGCGACGTCGTACACCGTGGGGGCGCTCACTCGACCGACCGTCCGCTTCTTGTTCCGTACCGAAGCACCTGTTGTTGCATGTACCGACCCTTTTCTGAAAGCGCATTCACCCTAGATCGCGGGCCGCGCGGCGAGCAAGGCGGCCCGGGAGCGGGCGGGGGCGGGCGGGGCCGGCCGCGGCCCGCGGGTGGTTCCGCTCCTCCGCACGGGTGAGGTTGCGGGGTGCGGCGCCGTGTCTGCGCCGCCTCGCGCGCGGGGGCGCATTCAGTGGAGGGACGAAATCAATGTGATCAACTGCATATGCCACCAAAAATGCACAATTCGGCCCACTCGGGTACGGGTGAGCCGGGCCGGCCCCGGAGGTATCAGCCATGTCCCACGTCGGCGTCCCGCGCGGGACGGCCCGCAAGCGCCGCTCGCTCGCCCTCCTCACGGCGGGCGTGCTGACGCTCCCCGGGCTGGCGGGCTGCACCTCCGGCGACAGCGGCGGGTCCGCCGGCGCCACTCCCCAGGACGTCGCGGTCGCGGACCGGAACATGGTCGCCCAGGGCGGCACCGTCCGCTGGGCGATCGACGCCGTGCCCACCACGCTCAACGCCTTCCAGGCCGACGCCGACGGTGCCACCGCCCGGATCACCGGAGCGCTGCTGCCGCACCTCTTCCCGCTGGACGACAGGGGCAGGCCGCAGCTCGACCCGGACTACCTGGAGTCCGCGAAGGTGATCGAGAGCGAGCCCCGGCAGGTGGTGCTCTACCGGCTCAACCAGCAGGCGGTGTGGAGCAACGGCCGGGAGATCGGGGCGCCCGACTTCGTCGCCCAGTGGCGGGCGCTGAGCGGCAGGAACTCGGAGTTCTGGACCGCCCGCAACGCGGGGTACGAGCGGATCGAGAAGATCGAGCGCGGCGCCGACGACCTGGAGGTGCGGGTCACCTTCGCCAAGCCGTACGCGGACTGGCGCTCGCTGTTCTCCCCGCTGTACCCGAAGGAGGTCACCGGTTCCCCGGGCGCCTTCAACGACGGGGCCCGCACCACGATCAAGGCCACCTCGGGACCGTTCCGGCTGCGCGGCGTGGACAAGGCGAAGGGCGAGGTCACCCTGGTCCGCGACCCGCACTGGTGGGGCGGCCGGGCCAAGCTGGACACGCTGGTCTTCAAGGCCGTCGGACCGCAGGACCGGGCCGGGGCCCTGGCCGGCGGGAAGGTGGACGTCGCCGACATCGACGCCGCGACGGCGCGCCGGATCACCCGGGCCGCCGCAGACCGGGGCGCGGCCGGCCCGCTCGCCCACGGCCCCGGCGCCCCGGCGGGCCCGGCCGCGGCGCTGCGCTCCTGGGCCGTGGCGCACGGCTCCGACCCGAAGGCGGCGGCCGCCGCACGGGCGGCCAGGAAGAAGAACCGGGCCGCCGCCGAGGCGTACGCCGTCGAGCAGCGCGGGCTGGGCGCCTACGTGGTCCGTGCGTCGCTGGAGCCCGCCTACACCCAGCTCGCGCTGAACGGCGAGTCCGGGCCGCTCGCCGACGTCCGGGTGCGCCGGGCGGTGGCCCGCGCCCTGAACCGTCAGGAGATCGCCGACGCCGTGCTCGCCCCGCTCGGCCTGCCCGCCGAACCGCTCGGCAGCCACCTCGCCCTGGCCGGACAGCCGGGGTACGAGGACGGCAGCGGCGCGCTCGGCGGCCACGACACCGAGGAGGCGCAGGCGCTGCTGGCCGACGCGGGCTGGACGCGGGAGGGCGCGGTCGACACCTCCGACGGGACCAAGGCGGGCAGCGAGGCCGACAAGAAGCAGAAGGAGAAGCAGAAGGAGCAGCCCGCGGGGAAGACGGCGGAGAAGGCGGGCGCCGCCGCCGAGGGGAAGAACGCCGCCGCCGGGCACGAGCCCGCCGCGGACGACGGCCTGTACATCGTCGGCGACGACGGCAAGTCCGGTGAGGGCGACCCGGCGGGCGGCATCACCCACGTCCTGGCGCCCGCCCCCGTGGCCGCGTTCCACAGCTCGGCCCTGCTGCGGCAGGCCGGGTACCTGGCCCGGACCGGGACCTCCGAGGACGTCCCCGCCGAGGCCGCCGCCCGGGACCGGCGGCCGGGCGGCGCCACCGGCGCGTACGCCCCCGCGGGCACCGCGGCCCCCGCCCGCGCGTCCGGTGCGCACGGCGCTCCGTCCGACGGTCCGCACGGCGGCCCGCTCGGCAAGGACGGCGAGCCGCTGACGCTGCGCTTCGTCCTGCCGTCCGGCCGGGGGGCGGAGCCGCTGCGCGGCGTCGGGGACCGGATCGCGGCGATGCTCGACACGATCGGCGTCCGTACGGAGATCACCAAGGTCTCCGACGACAGCTACTTCCGGGACCACATCGCGTCCGGCGACTACGACCTGGCGCTGTACTCCTGGCCCGCCACCGCCTACCCGGCCACCGACAACCGTCCGATCTACGCCAAGCCGGTGCCCGCCACCGACGGCTCGCTGCTGGTCGAGCAGAACTACACCCGCGTCGGCACGGACCACATCGACCAGCTTTTCGACCGGGCGGTCTCGGAGCTGGACGAGGGGGCTGCCCGGGACCTGATGAAGCAGGCCGACGCCCGGATCTGGGCCGCCGCCGGGTCGATCCCGCTCTACCGGCGCCCGCAGCTCGTGGCGACCGACCGAGAGCTGCTGAACGTCGGCGCCTTCGGCTTCGGCACGCCCCACTACCAGGACATCGGTTTCAAGAAACCGCAGGTCGCGAAGGGTCCGGGCGGGACGAAGAAGTAGCAGGTCAGGGCGGTTCCCCAAAGCTCAGAACTGGCTCAAATTCCTTGCCCGACGGACGGTCCGGCGGGCAAGGTCGTACCCACCCGTCGACCCGGGTGGCCGCTCGCTCCCCCCACTTCTGAGGCCCCCCACCCCGGAGCCCCCGAGCTCCGGGCCCTCAGTACCTCCGTCCCGGAGCCCCACCTCCGAGACGCGCCGACGCCGCCCGCTTCCGCCGCCGGGCGACCGTGGCCGGACCGGTCGATGACGATCGCCGGAACAACCGGTCACGGAGGCGGAAACGCGAAGTGGACGCGGCCCGGCGCCGGACGGACCGGGGGGAGCGGGCGCGGCATGTCCCTCGCTCCCGTTCGTCGTCGCGGACGATTCCCCCGGCCGCCCGTCGCCTCGTTCCCGTCCGCCGTCGCGGACGATTCCGCAGGCCGTCCGCGGCCCGCGCCGCCGCCCGCGAGGGGGCCGGCACCGTGCGCCCACCGGCCCGTACGGCTGTGTTTCCGCGCCCCGCCCACGGGGGCGGGCACCCGCCCGGAGGCCCGGCGGCGCTTGCCCGGGAAGCCGCGGCGGCCTCGGCCCCGTACCATGGACAAGCCGTGGCGCGTCCGCCCGGCGGGCGTACGAGGAACCCGAGACCGACTGAGACGCCTGATCCCACGATCCGAGAGAAGCGCAAGCCACCCATGCCCACGCGCCACGACATCCGTAACGTAGCCATCGTCGCCCACGTCGACCACGGCAAGACGACCATCGTCGATGCCATGCTCAAGCAGGCCGGGGCGTTCGCCGCCCACCAGCTGGAGTCCGTCGACGACCGCGTCATGGACTCGAACGACCTGGAGCGTGAGAAGGGCATCACGATCCTCGCCAAGAACACGGCGGTGAAGTACCACCCCAAGGACGGCGGGGCGCCCATCACGATCAACATCATCGACACCCCCGGCCACGCCGACTTCGGCGGCGAGGTCGAGCGCGGCCTGTCGATGGTCGACGCGGTCGTGCTGCTGGTCGACGCCTCCGAGGGCCCGCTGCCGCAGACCCGCTTCGTGCTCCGCAAGGCCCTCCAGGCCCGGATGCCGGTGATCCTGTGCATCAACAAGACGGACCGCCCGGACTCCCGCATCGACGAGGTCGTCAACGAGACGTACGACCTCTTCCTCGACCTGGACGCCGACGAGGACCAGATCGAGTTCCCGATCGTCTACGCCTGCGGCCGTGACGGCATCGCGTCCCTCACCAAGCCCGAGGACGGCACCGTCCCGGCCGACTCCACCAGCCTGGAGCCGTTCTTCTCCACCATCCTGGAGCACGTCCCGGCCCCGACGTACGAGGAGGACGCGCCGCTCCAGGCCCACGTCACCAACCTCGACGCCGACAACTTCCTCGGCCGCATCGCGCTGCTCCGCGTCGAGCAGGGCGAGCTGCGCAAGGGCCAGACGGTCGCGTGGATCAAGCGCGACGGCACGGTCTCCAACGTCCGCATCTCCGAGCTGATGATGACCGAGGCGCTCACCCGCAAGCCGGCCGAGGTGGCGGGCCCCGGTGACATCTGCGCCGTGGCCGGCATCCCGGACATCATGATCGGCGAGACCCTGGCCGACCCGGAGAACCCGGTCGCGCTGCCGCTGATCACGGTCGACGAGCCCGCGATCTCCATGACCATCGGTACGAACACCTCGCCGCTGGTCGGCCGCGGTGCCACCGGCAAGGGCGCCGACGCCAAGGCCGTCGTCAAGGACCGCAAGGTCACCGCCCGCCAGGTCAAGGACCGTCTGGACCGCGAGCTGATCGGCAACGTCTCGCTCCGCGTCCTGGACACCGAGCGCCCCGACGCCTGGGAGGTGCAGGGCCGCGGCGAGCTGGCGCTGGCCATCCTGGTCGAGCAGATGCGCCGCGAGGGCTTCGAGCTGACCATCGGCAAGCCCCAGGTCGTCACCAAGCAGGTCGAGGGCAAGACGTACGAGCCGGTCGAGCGCATGACCGTCGACGTCCCCGAGGAGCACATGGGTGCCGTCACCCAGCTCATGGGCGTCCGCAAGGGCCGCATGGACAACATGTCGAACCACGGCTCCGGCTGGGTCCGCATGGAGTTCGTCGTGCCCTCCCGCGGTCTCATCGGCTTCCGCACGGAGTTCCTGACCCAGACCCGCGGCACGGGCATCGCCCACTCCATCCACGAGGGCCACGAGCCGTGGTTCGGCACGCTGACGACCCGTAACAACGGCTCGCTGGTCGCCGACCGCGCGGGCGCGGTCACCGCCTTCGCGATGACCAACCTCCAGGAGCGCGGCGTGCTCTTCACCGACCCGGGCACCGAGGTCTACGAGGGCATGATCGTCGGTGAGAACTCGCGCGCCGACGACATGGACGTGAACATCACCAAGGAGAAGAAGCTCACCAACATGCGCTCCTCCTCCGCCGACTCCTTCGAGGCGATCGTCCCGCCGCGCAAGCTCTCCCTGGAGCAGTCCCTGGAGTTCTGCCGCGACGACGAGTGCGTCGAGGTGACCCCGGAGGCCGTGCGCATCCGCAAGGTCGTCCTGGACCAGAAGGAGCGCGGTCGCACCGCGTCGCGCGCCAAGCGCTGATGTGACTCCGCACGCGCCCGGAGCCGGCCCCGTGCCGCGCGCCGGGCGCTGACGCGGCGTCGGGCGCGCGGCGCGCCCCGCGCGCCGGTGTGCGTCCTGGTTGTCCCACGAGGGCCCGGTCTTCCGTCAGTTGACGGGGGGCCGGGCCCTCGTGCGGTGTTCCGGGAACCCGCCGGACATCCGCCGCGGGGGGCGTCCGCACGGTCGCGAGGGTTGTGCGGGACCATGGGTGGGCAGGGTGCGGGAGCGCCGGTGCGTGTCGGCGGAGTGCGGTCGTGTGCATCCGCGACGAAGAGCGCCGGAAGCATGATCGTCCAGCAGCACGATCATGCCTTTGTCCAGTGGTTTTCCTCCGGCGATCCGTCCGGATATCGATCGTCGCTCTCCGAAAGCTGCGTTAACGGTCCGTTTCGAGGGTGTCTGTCTGGGATCACTTTGTCCGGATTTCGGGCAATCGGGGTTCCTCGATGTTGTCAAAACGAGACCCCTTAAGTGTGGTTTACGGCCCGGTCGTACTTAATAGTTGGCTCCATTGAGCTCGGGTCAATGGGTCACGCACTGTGGGGAGTGCCGACTCACGAGCACACTAGGGGCACTGAAACGATCACCGTCAGGGGTGTCGGTGTATCACTCCAGTGCCCTTCTTGTAGTCAAAAGTGGACTCATGAGGAGGAAACCCATGCGTGGTGCCAAGAGCGCCAAGTGGGTCGCAGGCGCGGCCATCATCGCCCTGGCCGCGACCGCCTGTGGTGGTGGCGACAAGGACAGCGACAGTGGCATGAACTCGGGCAAGGCGGACCCGAACGGGATCCTGACCGCCCAGCTCGGCGAGCCGCAGAACCCGCTGCAGCCGGCGAACGCCAAGGAGAGCCAGGGCAGCCGTGTCCTGCGCACCATCTTCTCCGGCCTGGTCGACTACGAGCCCGGCACCGGCAAGCTCACGTACGTCAACGCCGAGTCCGTGACGCCCAACGCCGACTCGTCGGTGTGGACCGTCAAGCTCAAGCCGGGCTGGAAGTTCCACGACGGCACCACGGTCACCGCCAAGTCCTACGTGGACTCCTGGAACTGGTCGGCCAACGTCAAGAACAACCAGACCAACTCCAGCTGGTTCCAGGACATCAAGGGCTACGAGGACGTCCACCCGGAGAAGGGTGACCCGAAGGCCGACAAGATGTCCGGTTTGAAGGTCGTCGACGAGAACACCTTCACCATCTCCCTGACCGGCCCGGTCTCGTACTTCGCGTACAAGCTCGGCTACGACGTCTGGGCCCCGCTGCCCGAGGTCTTCTTCAAGGACCCGAAGGCCGCCGGCCAGAAGCCGATCGGCAACGGCCCCTACAAGTTCGTCTCGTGGGACCACAAGAAGCTGATCAAGGTTCGGAAGTTCGACGGTTACCAGGGCCCGAACAAGGCCAAGAACGGTGGCATCGACTTCAAGAACTACACCACCGCCGAGGCCGCCTACTCGGACCTGCGCTCGGACAACCTCGACTGGATCGAGCAGGTTCCGACCACCTCGCTGACCAGCTACAAGCAGGACCTCGGCGACCGTGCCATCGACGCCGAGTACTCCGCGGTGCAGTCGATCGTCCCGGCGTTCTACACCAAGCAGTTCAAGAACATCGACCCCAAGGTCATCCAGGGTCTGTCGATGGCCATCGACCGTGACACGATCACCAAGACCGTGCTGCACGGCACCCGTACCCCGGCCGACTCGTACGTCGCCCGCGGTGTGCTCGGCTACAAGCCCGGTGCCCTCGGTGACATCACGAAGTTCGACCCGGCCAAGGCCAAGAAGCTGATCGAAGAGGGCGGCGGCGTCCCGGGCAACAAGATCTCGATCCAGTTCAACGCCGACCAGTCCCACAAGCCGTGGGTCGACGCGGTCTGCAACAGCATCCGCAAGGCCACCGGTGTCGAGTGCACCGGCGACTCCAAGCCGGACTTCCAGGCGGACCTGAACGCCCGCGACAACAAGCAGGTCAAGTCCATGTACCGCGGTGGCTGGGTGCTCGACTACCCGGTCAACTCGAACTTCATGCGCGACCTGTACGGCACCACCGCCGCGGGTAACACCTCGGGTTACTCCAACAAGGAGTTCGACGAGCTCGCCTCGAAGGCCGACAAGGCCAAGACGCTCGACGAGACCGTCAAGATGTACCAGGAGGCCGAGCAGCTCCTGAAGAACAACATGCCGGCCATCCCGCTGTGGTTCTACAAGAACAACTCGGGTCAGTCCAACAACGTCTTCGGCAAGATCGTTTACGGCCAGGACGGCGACCCCATCTTCACCGACGTCCAGGTGAAGGCCAAGAAGTAAGCATCGGGATCCGAAGGCCGGTTCCGCCGTCCCCGATGAGGGACGGCGGAACCGGCCCACGGGCGTAGGCCCCGGGGCTCTCCCCCACACCCCCGCGGCGGAGACAACTCTGAGAAGGCCATCGCCGACCCCTCACGGCATGGAGGCATGATGGGGCGTTACGTCGCAAGGCGACTGCTCCAGATGATCCCGGTATTCATCGGGACCACTCTGATTATTTTCCTCATGGTCCACATTCTTCCCGGCGATCCGATCCGGGCGATGTGGGGAGACAAGGCGGCAGACCCCGCACAGGTCGCGTCGCTCCGCCATGAGTTCGGGCTCGACCAGCCCCTGTGGAAGCAATACGTCGACTACATGGCGAATCTTTTCCAGGGCGACTTCGGCAAGACCTTCGGTGGTCGCGAAGTCATCGACGAGATGTCCGAATCCTTCCCGGTGACCCTGCGGCTGACCGCCGTGGCCATGATCATCGAGATCATCGTCGGCATCGGGCTCGGCGCCTGGGCGGGTCTGCGGGCCGGCAAGGCCGCCGACACCGGCGTGCTGATCTTCACCCTGATCGTCATCTCGATCCCGGTGTTCGTGCTCGGCTTCCTCGCCCGCTTCGTCCTCGCGGACACGCTGGGCTGGGTGGCACCGAACGTCCAGGACTCCACGGACTACGCGCAGCTGTTCCTGCCGGGCTTCGTGCTCGCCATGCTCTCCATGGCGTACGTGGCACGGCTGACCCGCACCACCTTCGCGGAGAACCTGCGCGCCGACTACATGCGTACCGCCATGGCCAAGGGCCTGCCGCGACGCCGCATCGTCGGTGTCCACCTGCTGCGCAACTCGCTGATCCCGGTCGTCACCTTCCTGGGTACGGACGTCGGCGGCTTCATCGGCGGCGCGGTCGTCACCGAGGGCATCTTCAACGTCCAGGGTGTCGGGAACCTGCTCTTCAAGGCGCTGCAGCAGCGCGAGGGCTCGACGATCGTCGGCGTCGTCACGGTCTTCGTCCTCGTCATCCTTGTGATCAACTTGCTCGTCGACCTGCTGTACGCGGTCCTGGACCCGAGGATCCGGTATGCCTGACGCGACCAAGACCACGACCGAAGCAGCGGTGGACGCCACCGCCGCACCCGCGGCCGCCGAGGGCGCCAAGGCACAGGGCAAGCCGCGCAGCCTCTGGGGCGACGCGTGGTTCGACCTGCGCCACCGCCCGATGTTCTGGATCTCCTCGATCCTGCTGCTCCTCCTGCTGATCGTCGCGGCCTTCCCGGGGCTGTTCACCGGTGCGGACCCGCGCGACGGCGACCTGACCAACCACTTCCTGACCAAGCCGGAGCTGGGGCACTTCTTCCAGCCCGACTGGTTCGGTTACGACGGCCAGGGCCGTTCGATCTACGCCCGTGTCGTCTACGGCACCCGCGCCTCGATCCTGGTCGGCGTCGGCGTCACCGCCACGGTCACCCTGGTCGGCGGCCTGCTGGGGATGCTCGCCGGTTACTTCGGCGGCTGGCTCGACTCGATCATCTCCCGGGTCACCGACATCTTCTTCGGCATCCCCTTCCTGCTCGGTGCGATGGTCGTCCTGAACGCCTTCACCGACCGCAAGGTGTACGTGGTGATCCTGGCCCTGGCCTTCCTGGGCTGGACCTCGATCTGCCGCGTGATGCGTTCCTCCGTGATCACCGCCAAGCAGGCGGACTACGTGACGGCGGCCCGCGCCCTCGGCGCCGGCACCTCGCGCATCCTCTTCCGGCACGTACTGCCCAACGCGCTCGCCCCGACCATCGTCGTGGCCACCATCGCGCTCGGCGGCTACATCTCGGCCGAGGCGACGCTCTCGTTCCTCGGACTCGGGCTCGCGGACCCGACGATCTCGTGGGGCATCGACATCGCGGAGGGCAGCCAGGCCATCCGTGACAACCCGCATGCGCTGCTGTTCCCGGCAGGAATGCTCAGCCTCACGGTCTTCGCGTTCATCATGCTCGGCGACGCGGTCCGCGACGCCCTCGACCCGAAGCTGCGCTGAGGAGGGCGTACGACGTGACCAGCATCAAGACATCAGACATTCCGGCGCCCCGTGCCGAGGAGTCGGGCGACACCCCGCTCCTGGAAGTGCGCGACCTGCACGTGGAGTTCCACACCCGGGACGGAGTCGCCAAGGCCGTCAACGGTGTGAACTACAGCGTGGACGCGGGGGAGACCCTGGCCGTGCTCGGTGAGTCCGGTTCCGGCAAGTCCGTGACCGCCCAGGCGATCATGGGCATCCTGGACATGCCGCCCGGCAAGATCCCGCAGGGCCAGATCCTGTACCGCGGCCAGGACATGCTCACCATGAGCTACGAGGAGCGGCGGAAGATCCGTGGCCAGAAGATCGCGATGATCTTCCAGGACGCGCTCTCCTCCCTCAACCCCGTGCTCTCGGTCGGCTACCAGCTCGGCGAGATGTTCCGGGTCCACCAGGGACTCTCCAAGAAGCAGGCGAAGCTCAAGGCCATCGAGCTGATGGACCGGGTCAAGATCCCTGCCGCCAAGCAGCGGGTCAACGACTACCCGCACCAGTTCTCCGGCGGCATGCGCCAGCGCATCATGATCGCCATGGCGCTGGCCCTGGAGCCGGACCTGATCATCGCGGACGAGCCGACCACCGCGCTCGACGTGACGGTCCAGGCCCAGGTCATGGACCTGCTCAGCGAGCTCCAGACCGAGTTCAACATGGGTCTGATCCTGATCACCCACGACCTCGGCGTCGTCGCCGACGTCGCGGACAAGATCGCGGTCATGTACGCGGGACGGATCGTCGAGACGGCGCCGGTGCACGAGCTGTACAAGCGGCCCGCGCACCCGTACACCCGCGGTCTGCTCGACTCGATCCCGCGGCTCGACCAGAAGGGCCAGGAGCTCTACGCGATCAAGGGCCTGCCGCCCAACCTGCTCAAGATCCCGTCCGGCTGCGCCTTCAACCCGCGCTGCCCCAAGGCGGAGGACATCTGCCGCACGGAGATTCCGGCCCTGGTGCCGGTCTCCGAGCAGGACGGCACCGAACTGCCCGGTCGCGGCAGCGCCTGCCACTTCTGGAAGGAGACGATCCATGGCTGAGCTCGACAAGACTGACGGTTCCATGGACGCCACCCCGAACGTCACCGAGGTCGTGACGGTCGACACCGCGGACGAGACGGCCGCGGTCGCCGCGATCGAAGCCCCGGTGGAGCGCGGCGAGCCGATCCTCCAGGTGCGCAATCTGGTCAAGCACTTCCCGCTGAGCCAGGGCATCCTGTTCAAGCGCCAGGTCGGCGCGGTCAAGGCCGTGGACGGGGTCTCCTTCGACCTCTACCAGGGCGAGACCCTCGGCATCGTCGGCGAGTCCGGCTGTGGCAAGTCCACCGTCGCCAAGCTGCTGATGACGCTGGAGACCGCCACCGCCGGCGAGGTCTTCTACAAGGGCCAGGACATCACCCGGCTGTCCGGGCGGGCGCTGAAGGCGGTCCGCCGGAACATCCAGATGGTGTTCCAGGACCCGTACACCTCGCTCAACCCGCGCATGACGGTCGGCGACATCATCGGCGAGCCCTTCGACATCCACCCGGAGGTGGCGCCGAAGGGCGACCGCCGCCGGAAGGTCCAGGAGCTGCTGGACGTCGTCGGCCTCAACCCGGAGTACATCAACCGGTACCCGCACCAGTTCTCCGGCGGTCAGCGCCAGCGCATCGGCATCGCCCGCGGCCTCGCGCTCAACCCGGAGATCATCATCTGCGACGAGCCGGTCTCCGCGCTCGACGTGTCGGTGCAGGCGCAGGTCATCAACCTGATGGAGAAGCTCCAGGACGAGTTCAACCTGTCCTACGTCTTCATCGCGCACGACCTGTCGATCGTCCGGCACATCTCCGACCGGGTCGGCGTCATGTACCTCGGCAAGATGGCCGAGATCGGCACCGACACCGAGATCTACGACCACCCGACGCACCCCTACACCCAGGCGCTGCTGTCGGCGGTCCCGGTCCCGGACCCGGCCGCCCGTGAGGGCCGCGACCGGATCATCCTCACCGGTGACGTCCCGTCGCCGGCGAACCCGCCGTCCGGCTGCCGCTTCCGCACCCGCTGCTGGAAGGCCCAGGACAAGTGCTCCACGGAGCTGCCGCTGCTGGCGATCCCCGAGCGCTTCAAGGGCTCCGACAGCCCCGCGGCGCACGAGTCGGCCTGCCACTTCGCCGAGGAGAGGGACGTCATCGGCGCGGCCTCGTAGCCCCGTAGTACGACCCGCAGTGCACGAGAAGCGCCCGGAACCGATCGGTTCCGGGCGCTTCTCGTCGTGCCCGGCGGGCGCGCCGTCGTCCTCCGCCGGTTCACGCCGGTGCGGGCGACACCACCCGTCCCGGCGGGTCCGGTGGTTCCCGCCCGGCGGCGGACACGCGAAGGCGCCCGGGAATCGGTCGGTTCCCGGGCGCCTCCTTCCCGCGTCCCCGGGAACCGGGCGCGCAGGCGGCTCGGGTCAATGGGCCGGCGTGCTCGGTTCCCGGGCCGGGAGAGGGGTATCAGCCCTCGGACTCGAGGTTCTTGTCCTTCTTCTTGCCGAGCACCGTCCCGGCCTCCTCACGGGCCTTCGGGGCGGCCGCGACGGACCGGGCGTCCTCGGGGTAGTGGCAGGCCGTCAGGTGGCCCTCCCGGCTGCCCTCCACCCGCACCAGCGGCGGCGCCTCGCTCGCGCACTTGTCCGTCGCCTTCCAGCAGCGGGTGCGGAAGCGGCAGCCCGAGGGCGGGTTGACCGGGGACGGGACGTCGCCGGTCAGGCGGATGCGCTCACGGCCCGCGACGTCCTCGACGCCCACCTCGGGCACTGCGGAGAGCAGCGCCCTGGTGTAGGGGTGGCGGGGATTGCCGTACAGGTCCTCGCGGTCGGCGATCTCCACGATCCGGCCGAGGTACATGACCGCGACGCGCTGCGAGAAGTGCCGCACGACGGCCAGGTCGTGGGCGATGAACAGGAACGCGATGCCGAGTTCCTTCTGCAGCTTCTGCAGCAGGTTCACCACCTGGGCCTGGATCGACACGTCCAGCGCCGAGACCGGCTCGTCCGCCACGATCAGCTTCGGCTCCAGGGCGAGCGCCCGGGCCACCCCGATGCGCTGGCGCTGGCCGCCGGAGAACTCGTGCGGGAAGCGGTTGTAGTGCTCCGGGTTGAGGCCGACGGTCTCCAGCAGCTCCCGCACGCGCGCCTCGCGCCCGCCCGCGGGGTTGATGTCGTTGATCTCCATCGGCGCCGTGATGATCTTGCCGACGGTCTGCCTCGGGTTCAGCGAGGCGTACGGGTCCTGGAAGATCATCTGGATCTCGGAGCGGACCGGGGCCAGCTCCTTGCGCGAGGCGTGGGTGATGTCCCGGCCGCGGTACGAGATCCGGCCGGCCGTCGGCTCCAGCAGCCGGGTGATCAGCCGGCCCGTGGTCGACTTGCCGCAGCCGGACTCGCCGACCAGGCCCAGGCTCTCGCCCTCGGAGACCTGGAAGTCCAGTCCGTCGACCGCCTGCACCGCCCCGACCGTCCGCCGGATCGGGAAGCCGGCCTTGATCGGGAAGTGCTTGGTGAGTCCGGAGACGTCCAGGAGGGGGTCTTTGCTGCTCATGGTGGGGAAGTCCCGTCTCTTGTACGTCAGTTGGGCCGGTTGCCGGAGAAGTCCGTGAAGAACTCGGCGCGCTGCTCGGCGGTGAGGTGGCAGGCGGCACCGCGCCCGGCGGTGAGCTCCAGCGGCGGCTGTTCGTTCGCGCAGCGCCCGCCGCCGACCTGCTCGGTGAACGAGCAGCGCGGGTGGAAACGGCAGCCGCTCGGCGGGTTGAGGAGGCTCGGCGGGGAGCCGGGGATCGGCGAGAGCGGCACGTCGACCGGGCCGTCCAGGCTCGGCATGGAGCCCAGCAGACCCCAGGTGTACGGGTGCTGGGGCGCCCGCAGCACCTCCTTCTTCGTGCCCCGCTCGACGCAGCGCCCGCCGTACATCACCAGCACGTCGTCCGCGATGTCGGCGATGACCCCGAGGTCGTGGGTGATGAAGATGATCGAGGTGCCGGTCTCCTGCTGGAGGTCCTTGAGCAGGTCCATGATCTGGGCCTGCACGGTGACGTCCAGCGCGGTCGTGGGCTCGTCCGCGATCAGCAGCGACGGGTCGCAGACCAGCGCCATGGCGATCATCGCGCGCTGGCGCATGCCGCCGGAGAACTGGTGCGGATAGTCGTCCACCCGCAGGTCGGGCTGGGGGATGCCCACCTTGGTGAGCATCTCGACGGCCCGCGCCCGGGCCTCCTTCTTGGAGGCGCCGGTGTGCTTGCGGAACGTTTCGCCGATCTGCCTGCCGATGGTGTGGTACGGCGACAGCGAGGCCAGCGAGTCCTGGAAGATCATGGCCATCTTGTTGCCGCGCAGCCGCTCCAGCTCCCGCTCCGACGCGGTCAGCAGGTCCTGGCCGTCGAGCAGGATCTCGCCCTCGATCTCGGTGTGATCGGGGTGGTGCAGACCCAGGATGGTCAGGTTGGTGACGGACTTGCCGGAGCCGGACTCGCCCACGATGCCGAGGGTCCTGCCCTTCTCCAGGTCGAAGGACAGCCCGTCGACGGCCTTGACCATGCCGTCTTCGGTGGAGAAGTGCACGCGCAGATCGCGTACGGAGAGGAAGGGGGTGCTCACTGGGTCTCTCCCTAGGCGAGGCGGACGCGCGGGTCGATGAGGGCGTAGACGGCGTCGACGATGATGTTGAAGACGACGATCGCGCCTGCCGCGACCAGGACGACACCGAGCAGCAGGGGCAGGTCGTTGTCGGCGACCGCCTTGATGGAGAGCGCGCCGATGCCGTGCAGGCCGAAGGTCTTCTCGGTGATGATCGCGCCGCCGAGCAGGACGCCGAGGTCGAGGCCGAAGATGGTGACGATCGGGCCCATGGCCCCGCGCCAGGCGAATCTGAAGAACACCGTCCGCCGGGACAGCCCCTTGGCACGTGCGGTACGCACGTAGTCCTCGCTCAGGGTCTCGACGAGCTGGGAGCGCGCCATGCGGGTGTAGTTGGCGGTGAAGATCAGCGCCAGCACCAGCCAGGGCAGCAGCAGCCCGGAGAACCAGCCGGCCGGGTCCTCGGTGAAGGGGACCTCCTTGGGCCGGTTCAGGATGTGCCACTGGTCCGCGAGGTAGTACATGGCGACCACGCCGACGATGTAGATCTGCATCGAGGAGCCGATCAGCGACGCCGAGGAAGCGATCTTGTCCAGCGCCTTGCCCTGCTTGACCGCGGCGATCATGCCGGTACCCACACCGAAGAGCACGAACACGAAGGCGCTGCCGATGGAGAGGGAGAGCGTCGTCGGGAAGCGGTCGATGATCGTGCCGAGGACCGGCTCGCGGTTGTGGAACGAGTAACCGAGGCACGGTGCGGGGCAGTGGCCGAACGAGGTGTAGTCCCGGCCGACGAACACGCCCTGCAACCAGTGCCAGTACTGCACCGGCATCGGGTCGTCTATGCCGAGGTTGCGCTTGACCAGTGCCAGCGTCTCGGGGGTGCACACCTTGCCGCAGGCCACGCGAGCTGGGTCACGGGGTGCAATGTAGAAGAGGACGAAAGTGATGGCACTGATGATCAACAGGATGACCAGTGCGCCGATTGCCCGGCGGATGAGGAAGCGGAACATGGCGATGGGTTTCCCTGGCAGACGCCGACGAGGGGGAGTGGAGCGGGCGGGGCGCCGTACGGGCGCCCCGCCCGGGGAGTGTCGGCGTCAGGCCTTCACGAACAGCTTGTAGAAGACGGCCGAGGAGAACAGCGGGTGGAACATCGCCCCGCCGACCTTCTCGCCGTAGAGGTAGAAGCGGCGCTGGTACGTCTCGGGGATGATCGGCGCCTCCTCCGTCATCATCCGCTTGTCCAGCGCGGCCCAGGCCTTGCCGGCCTCCGTGGGGTCGGCGATGAGGTTGTTCTTCTTGATGGCCTCGTTGACCCAGTCGACGTTCAGCTGCGAGATGTTGTTCGCGCCGTTGGCGATCGTGCTGCCGTCGAAGAGCGGCTGCATCAGGGTGTAGCCGGTCGGCCAGTCCGGGGACCAGCCGAACCACATCACGTCGAACTTGTTGTCGATCTGCTGGATCTGGTCGTAGTAGCTGGTGGAGTCCAGCTGCTTCATGACCGGGTCGAAGCCGGCCGCCTTGAGGGCGTTCTCGATGACGACCTTGGTCTTGTCGTAGGTGTTGCTCTGCGGGAAGGCGTAGACGACCTTCTGGCCCTCCTTGCCGGCCTCCTTCAGCAGCTTCTTCGCCGCCTCCGGGTCGCCCATCGGCTTCTTCAGCTTGCCGTAGACGTCGTCCTTGGCGTAGCCGAGGATGTCGGGGCTGAGGATGGAGGTCGCGTAGTCACCGGCCGAGGGACCACCGTAGATCTTGCGGATCTGCTCCAGCGGCCAGGCGTGGATGAGTGCCTGACGCACCTTCACGTCGGTGATCCGCTTGGTGTTGATCGCGTAGTAGTAGATGCCGGTCAGCAGGCCGTTGAAGGTCCGCTTCTTCAGCTCGGGGTCGGTGAGGACCTTCTGGATGCGCTCGGCCGGGACGCCGCTGTACGCCATGACCGCGTACTGGTCGTCGCCGTCGTTGGCGATCAGGCGGTCGGTGGCCTGGAGGGACTCGGGGCCGAACTCGTAGACGATGCTGTCCGGGTACGCGTTGCGGATCGAGTCCGTGTTGGGGTCCCAGTGCGGGTTGCGCACCAGCGTCATGGACTTGTCGACGGAGTGCGCCTTGATCCGGTACGGACCGCAGCTCATCGGGTCCTTGTCGTACTTCTCCTTCGTGTCGCCCTTGACCGGGACGGCCGCGTAGGAGTTCATCGCCAGGGTGAAGTTGAGGTCCAGGCGGGGCTCGGCCAGCTTGAAGGTGATCGTCTTCGCCTTGGAGTCGGTGACGACCGAGTCGAGGTGCTTGCCGCCGTACGGACCCTTGTACTTCGAGCGGTAGTCGCCCGGGCCGACCAGCGCGTTCTGGACGTAGCCGGCGCCCTCGGTGGTGAAGCTGGCGAAGCCGCGCTCGATGCCGTGGCGCACGTCCTCGATGGTGAGTTCCTTGCCGTCCTCCCACTTCAGACCGTCCTTCAGGGTGAAGGTCCAGGTCTTGCCGCCGTCGGACATGGTGCCCGCGTCGGTGGCGAGGTCGCCGACCAGCTTCATCGATCCGTCCGCGGCGATCTTGTAGCCGGTCAACCCGCGGATGAAGAGGTCACCGACCGCGGAGTTCCACGAGAAGTAGATGCGCTGCGGGTCCAGGTGCGAGAAGTCGTCCGGGGCTATGCCGCGGATCGTGCCGCCCTTCTTCGCGCCCGGGATCTCGGGGGCCGGACCGGTGGAGTCTTCCTTCGTGCCGACGACGACCGAGCCGGTGTACTTGTCGGCACCGCCGTGACCGGCGTCCTTGCCGCCCTTCTTGGCCGTGCTGCCGCTGCTGCACGCGGAGAGAACCATCGAACCGCCGGCTGCGACCGACGTGGCGATGACGAAGTTTCTGCGGGAAAGGGACATGGCTTCCTGCTCTGGTCGATGGAGAGAAACGTTCGATCCGGTGGGCCCCGTCGCCCGGCCGGAGGAAGTGCGGTTCAGCGCTTGGTCTTCGGGTCCAGTGCGTCACGCACCGAGTCGCCCAGCAGGTTGAAGGCGATGACGAAGATCACCATCGCGGCGCCGGGGAAGAGCATGAACGTGATGTCGCTCTGGTAGACGTCCGACCCGCGCTGGATCATCACGCCCCAGTCGGGTGTCGGGGAGGTCAGCCCGACACCGAGGAAGGCGAGGCCCGCCTCCGCGGTGACGTACATGGGCAGCGCGAGCGTCGCCTGAATGAGGATCGGCGTCCAGAGGTTGGGCAGCAGTTCCTTGAAGATGATGCGCGCCGGAGACGCCCCCGTGACCTTGGCGGCCTCGACGAACTCCCGCTCGCGCAGGGCGAGTACCTCGCCACGCAGCAGTCGGGCGATGGAGGCCCAGCCGAATGCGGTCATGACCGTGATGAGGCTGACGACGGTCAGCCAGACCGGGGTGTTCTCCTCCGGAGAGACCAGGATCGAGATCATCACCGGCCAGAAGCCGATGAAGAAGAGCGTGGAGGGGAAAGCCAGCAGGATGTCGATGACCCGACCCACGAAGTAGTCGGTCTTTCCGCCCAGGTAGCCCGCGGTGATGCCGACGGCGATGCCGATCACCGTCACCAGCAGAGTGGTCACTGCGGCGATGAGCAGGGAGTTGCGGATCCCGTAGAGCAGGAAGGTGAAGACGTCCCGCCCCAGTCCCGGCTCGATGCCGAACCAGAAGTCGCCGCTGATACCGCCGTTGGGCAGGATCGGGGAGCCGAAGTCGTCCAGCAGACCGGGTTCGTTCTGCCCGTACGTCGTGTACGGGTCCTTGCCGTACAGCTTCGCGATCAGCGGCGCGCAGATGCCGATCACGAAGAAGAAAATGACCACATAGGCCGAAATCACGCCGGTGCGGTCGCGCTTGAAGCGTCGCCAGGCCATCTTGCCCGGGGACCGTCCGTCGCCGCCCTTCGAGGCGGACGTGTCGGATATCGCCTGCTTCGCGTCAGCTGCTTCAAGTGGTGCGGCTGCTCGCGGGGTTGGAATCGTCATGGTGCTCCTGGCCCGGAGGGTCGAAGGACTCCGCAGGGCAACACCTACGGGCTACCCGGACTTTTTCAACGCAATTCATGCAGGGTCAATGAATGTCCGACGCCCTTGGGGTGCTCTTTGGAAATTTTTCCAGCTCATTACCTTTTCTGGGGCGTGGCTTTGCTTCCGCTTGGGCTTTTCGAAGACATGTTCGTGACTTAACGGTCGAAGTCCGGCAATGAGTCCGATATGCGGGCGCTGTTGTCTCGGAATCCGTACATCCGGGCGGGCGGGCTCGCGGACGATGCGCATTCGATGCGCAGCCGTTACCTCTCCGCTGCGCGACGGGCGCCCGGACCTCCCCTTTTTCCGGCCCGCGCGGGCCGGGGCGGGGTGAACCGGAGGTGGCCGCGCGGTGCCACTCGGGTGGGGCTCCGACGCGCCCGAATGGGTGGAGTAAATGTGCATCTTGTCCCTTGTGCGGTGATATTTGACCCCAAGTGAGACGGAGCACCAAGAGGAGGCACTCCATGCGCGGAGCCACACAGGCCAGGTGGGCCGCAGGTGCGGTGGTCGTCGCCCTTGCGGCGACGGCATGCGGCGGAGGGGGCAGCAGCAGTGGCGGCGGTGGGGCCGACGGAATCGTGAGCTCCTCCTGGGGTGACCCGCAGAACCCGCTCGAACCGGCGAACACCAACGAGGTCCAGGGCGGCAAGGTCCTCGACATGATCTTCCGGGGACTCAAGCGGTACGACCCGAAGACCGGCGCGGCCGACAACATGCTCGCCGAGAAGATCGAGACCAAGGACAACCAGAACTTCACGATCACCGTGAAGGACGGATGGACCTTCAGCAACGGCGAGAAGGTCACCGCGAAATCGTTCGTGGACGCCTGGAACTACGGCGCCCTGCTGAAGAACAACCAGAAGAACGCCTACTTCTTCGGCTACATCGACGGGTACGACAAGGTCCACCCGGACTCCGGCGCCGCCACCGCGACCACGCTCTCCGGCCTGAAGACCGTCAACGACCGGACCTTCACGGTCAAGCTGTCGCAGAAGTTCTCCCTGTGGCCCGACACCCTCGGCTACCCGGCCTTCGCCCCGCTGCCCAAGGCGTTCTTCACCGACCACGCGGCCTGGGTGTCCAAGCCCATCGGCAACGGCCCGTACAAGGTCGACAAGTACACCAAGGGCTCGGCGATGAGCCTGCGCAAGTGGGACGGGTACCCCGGCGACGACAAGGCGCAGAACGGCGGCATCGACCTCAAGGTCTACACCGACAACAACACCGCCTACACGGACCTGACGGCCGGCAACCTCGACCTCGTCGACGACGTGCCCGCCTCGCAGCTGAAGAACGTGAAGGCGGACCTCGGCGACCGCTACATCAACACCCCGGCCGGCATCATCCAGACCCTCGCCTTCCCCTTCTACGACAAGAAGTGGGACACCCCCGGCGGCGTCAAGGTCCGCCAGGGCCTGTCGATGGCGATCAACCGGCAGCAGATCACCGACCAGATCTTCCAGAAGACCCGCACCCCCGCCTCCGACTGGACCTCCCCGGTCCTCGGCGCGGACGGCGGCTTCAAGGAGGGGCTGTGCGGCGCGCCCTGCGAGTACGACGCGGCCAAGGCCAAGAAGCTGATCGAGGAGGGCGGCGGCATCCCCGGCGGCCAGCTCAAGATCTCGTACAACGCCGACACCGGCTCCCACAAGGAGTGGGTCGACGCGATCTGCAACAGCATCAACAAGGTGATGGGCAACAACAAGGCGTGTGTCGGCGGCCCCGTCGGCACCTTCGCCGACTTCCGCAGCCAGGTCACCCAGCAGAAGCTGACCGGCGCCTGGCGGGCCGGCTGGCAGATGGACTACCCGCTCATCCAGAACTTCCTCCAGCCGCTCTACTACACCAACGCCTCGTCCAACGACGGCAAGTGGAGCAACAAGGAGTTCGACGGCCTGGTCGACAAGGCCAACGCCGAGACGGACAAGGCCAAGGCCGTCTCGACCTTCCAGGACGCCGAGAGGGTCCTGGCCGACCAGATGCCCGTCATCCCGCTCTGGTACCAGAACGGCAGCGCCGGCTACTCGGACCGGATCTCCGACGTCGGCCTGAACCAGTTCAGCGTCCCGGTGTACGAGCAGATCAAGGTCAAGTGACCCGTCGGGGGGGGGGGGGGGGGGGGGGGGGGGGGGGGGGGGGCGGGCCCGGGGCGCCCCCCCCCCCCCCCCCCCCCCCCCCCCCCCCCACGTCCCCGACGCGTCGCTCCCCAGCCCCGCGTTCCCGACCCCGCGACCTCCGGAGCCCTGCATGGGACGTTATGTGATCCGGCGGCTGCTGCAGATGATCCCGGTCTTCTTCGGCACCACGCTGTTGATCTTCCTCATGGTGAATGTGATGGGCGACCCCATCGCGGGTCTCTGCGGCGACCGCCAGTGCGACCCGGCGACCGCGGCCCAGCTCCGTGCGGAATTCGGCCTCGACAAGCCCGTGTGGCAGCAATACCTCACCTACATGGGCAATGTCTTCACCGGAGACTTCGGCACCGCGTTCAACGGGCAGAAGGTCACCGAGCTGATGGCCACCGCCTTCCCCATCACCATCCGGCTCACCCTCGTGGCGATCGTCTTCGAGATCGTCATCGGCATCAGCCTCGGCGTCGTCACCGGACTGCGCCGCGGCCGCCCCGTCGACACCACCGTGCTCATCCTGACCCTGGTCGTCATCTCCGTACCGACCTTCGTCACCGGCCTGCTGCTGCAACTCCTGCTGGGCGTCGAGTGGGGCGTCATCAAACCCTCCGTCTCGACGGAGGCCCCCTTCGACGAACTGCTGGTCCCCGGGCTCGTCCTCGCCTCGGTCTCCCTGGCCTACGTCACCCGGCTCACCCGCACCTCGATCGCCGAGAACGCCCGCGCCGACTACGTCCGCACCGCCGTCGCCAAGGGCCTGCCCCGGCGCCGCGTCGTCGTCCGGCACCTGCTGCGCAACTCGCTGATCCCGGTCGTCACCTTCATCGGCACCGACGTGGGCGCCCTGATGGGCGGGGCGATCGTCACGGAACGGATCTTCAACATCCACGGCGTCGGCTACCAGCTCTACCAGGGCATCCTGCGCCAGAACTCCCAGACCGTCGTCGGCTTCGTCACGATCCTGGTCCTCGTCTTCCTCGCGGCGAACCTGATCGTCGACCTCCTGTACGCCGTACTCGACCCGAGGATCCGCTATGCCTGAGCAGACACCGGACGAGGCGATCTCGTCGGCCGGAGCGGGAGGCGCGATGGACCTCGCCCTGGAGGAGGGCACCACCCTGGAGAAGACGCCGGGCGGTCCCGAGGGGACCGGCCCCGCCGAGAAGCCGCGCAGCCTGTGGTCCGACGCCTGGCGGGACCTGCGCCGCAACCCGGTCTTCATCATCTCCGCCCTGGTCATCCTCTTCCTGGTGATCATCTCGATCTGGCCCTCGCTGATCGCCGACCAGGACCCCCTCGACTGCGACCTGGCCAAGGCCCAGGAGGGCTCCCAGCCCGGCCACCCCTTCGGCTTCGACGGCCAGGGCTGCGACGTCTACACCCGGACCGTCTACGGGGCCAGGAACTCGGTCACCGTGGGCGTCTGCTCCACCCTCGGCGTCACCCTGCTCGGCGGGCTGCTCGGCGGCCTGGCCGGCTTCTTCGGCGGCTGGTGGGACTCGGTCCTCTCCCGCATCACCGACGTCTTCTTCGGCATCCCCGTGGTCCTCGGCGGCCTGGTCTTCCTCTCCGTGGTCACCAGCTCCACCGTCTGGCCGGTGATCGGCTTCATCGTGCTGCTGGGCTGGCCGCAGATCGCCCGCATCGGCCGCGGCTCCGTGATCACCGCGAAACAGAACGACTACGTGCAGGCGGCACGGGCGCTCGGCGCCTCCAACACCCGGATGATGCTCCGCCACATCGCCCCGAACGCCATCGCGCCGGTCATCGTCGTCGCGACCATCGCACTCGGTACGTACATCTCGCTGGAGGCGACCCTGTCGTTCCTCGGCGTCGGCCTGAAACCGCCCGCCGTCTCCTGGGGCATCGACATCTCCGCCGCGTCCCAGTACATCCGCAACGCCCCGCACATGCTGCTCTGGCCCGCCGGAGCCCTGGCGATCACCGTGCTCGCCTTCATCATGCTCGGCGACGCGGTGCGCGACGCCCTCGACCCCAAGCTGCGCTGAGGAGCCCGCTGCCATGTTGCTCGAAGTGCGCGATCTGCACGTGGAGTTCCACACCCGCGACGGCGTGGCCAAGGCCGTCAACGGGGTCAACTACTCGGTGGCCGAGGGCGAGACGCTGGCCGTCCTCGGCGAGTCCGGCTCCGGCAAGTCCGTCACCGCGCAGGCCATCATGGGTATCCTCGACATGCCCCCGGGAAAGATCAGCGGCGGCGAGATCCGTTTCAAGGACCGCGACCTGCTGACGATGAAGAAGGACGAGCGCCGGAGGATCCGCGGCCAGGAGATGGCCATGATCTTCCAGGACGCGCTCTCCTCCCTCAACCCCGTGCTCAGCGTGGGCCAGCAGCTCGGCGAGATGTTCGAGGTGCACCGGGGGATGTCCCGCAAGGACTCCCGGGCGAAGGCCGTCGAGCTGATGGACCGGGTCCGCATCCCGGCCGCGAAGGAACGCGTCGGGAACTACCCGCACCAGTTCTCCGGCGGCATGCGCCAGCGCATCATGATCGCGATGGCGATGGCCCTGGAACCCTCGCTGATCATCGCGGACGAACCCACCACAGCCCTCGACGTGACCGTCCAGGCCCAGGTGATGGACCTGCTCGCCGAACTCCAGCGCGAGCTGAACATGGGCCTGATCCTGATCACCCACGACCTGGGCGTGGTCGCGGACGTCGCCGACAAGATCGCCGTGATGTACGCGGGACGGATCGTCGAGTCCGCCCCCGTCCACGAGATCTACCGGGCACCCGCCCACCCGTACACCAAGGGTCTGCTCCGGTCGATCCCGCGCCTGGACCAGAAGGGCCGGGAGCTGTACGCGATCAAGGGCCTGCCGCCCAACCTGCTGCACATCCCGCCCGGCTGCGCCTTCAACCCGCGCTGCCCGATGGCCCAGGAGATCTGCCGGGACGAGGTGCCGCGGCTGTTCGAGGTGGCCGAGGACCGCGAGAGCGCCTGCTACTTCTGGAAGGAGACGCTCGATGCGCGCTGACGACTCGGCGACCGGCACGGTGCGCGAGGCGGCCGTGAGGACCGGCGAGCCGATCCTGGAGGTCCGCGACCTGGCCAAGCACTACCCGTTGACCCAGGGCATCCTGTTCAGGAAGCAGGTCGGCGCGGTCAAGGCGGTCGACGGGGTCTCCTTCGACCTGGCCGCGGGCGAGACGCTCGGCATCGTGGGGGAGTCCGGCTGCGGCAAGTCGACCGTGGCCAAGATGCTGGTGCACCTGGAACAGCCGACGGCCGGCGCGATCAGGTACAAGGGCGAGGACCTCACCAAGCTGTCGGGGCGCGCCCTGAAGGCGGTGCGCCGCAACATCCAGATGGTGTTCCAGGACCCGTACACCTCGCTCAACCCGCGCATGACGGTCGGCGACATCATCGGCGAGCCCTTCGACATCCACCCCGAGGTGGCCCCGAAGGGCGAGCGGCGCAGGAAGGTCCAGGACCTGCTGGACGTCGTCGGCCTCAACCCGGAGTACATCAACCGCTACCCGCACCAGTTCTCCGGCGGCCAGCGCCAGCGCATCGGCATCGCCCGCGGCCTGGCCCTGAACCCCGAGATCATCGTCGCCGACGAACCCGTCTCCGCCCTCGACGTCTCCGTCCAGGCGCAGGTCGTCAACCTGCTGGACCGGCTCCAGGCGGAGTTCGGGCTCGCCTACGTCTTCATCGCGCACGACCTGTCGATCGTCCGGCACATCTCCGACCGGGTCGGGGTGATGTACCTGGGCCGGATCGTTGAGATCGGCTCCGACGAGCAGATCTACGACCACCCCACGCACCCGTACACCCAGGCGCTGCTGTCCGCCGTCCCGGTGCCGGACCCGACGGCCCGCGAGCACCGGGAACGGATCATCCTGCACGGCGACGTCCCCTCGCCGGCCAACCCGCCCTCCGGCTGCCGCTTCCGCACCCGCTGCTGGAAGGCGCAGGAGCGGTGCGAACTGGAGGTGCCGCTGCTGGCGGTCCCGGCCGTCTTCCGGCTGACGGACTCCATGGCCAAGCACGACTCCGCCTGCCACTTCGCGGAGGAGAAGCAGGTGGTGCCGCCGGAGGGGCTGCTGGAAGCACCGGGCGGCACCGCGGACCAGACGGACGAGCACGAGAACGAGGACGAGGAAGGGGAAGAGACCGGGGTCGAGGACGGGGAGAAGGGCGGGAGCGCGGGCCCGGACGAGGGCCGGGAGGGCGGGGCCCCGCCGTCCGGGAGCAGCCGGGCGCGCTGAGCCCCGGCCGGTTGCCCGTTCGCGCACCACGCGGACGAACCCCTTGTCCCACGGCGCGGCGACGGTGGAGGATCGCTCGCGTGATACTCACTCGGGGGGCAAGGGTCACCGGCGCCGTTCTCTGTGCGGTGCTCGCGGTGATCGTCGCGGGCTGGATCGTACGGGACGTCGGAGCGGTCGACGATCCGGCACAGCTGTGGCGCCATTGGGCCGGTTACCACGACGCGCGGCTCGAGGCGCTGCCCGCCACCTCGGCCTACGACGCGGTGCTGTTCCTGGTGTACGTCGGCGCGGCCGTCGCCGCCCTGCGCTCGTCGGTGGCCGCCACCGCGCTGGTCGCGGCCGGAGCGGTCACGATCGCCGTGCGGCTGCCCGGACTCTGGACCATCGGCGGGAGCGGGACGACCGCCCGGTTCACCGACGACCTGCGCACCCGTGCCCTGCTCAGCGCCTTCGTGGCGCTCGCGGCGGGCATCGCGCTGATCATCACCGCCGGGGCCGGCCGCAGGGCGCCGTACGACCCCTCCGAACGCCTCCCGGCCCGGCCGGGCCAGGGCGCGGGCGTGATGGCCTTCCTGGGCCTCGGCGCGGCGGGGGCGGTCGTGATCGCCTGGGAGATCCGCCAGGCGGTGCGGTTCGCCGACGCCACCTTCGACGTCTACCCCGACTGGTACGTCGGCGGGGTCCGGGTCCTGCACGGGCTGATCGACCCGCCGCCCGGCTGGTTCACGGCGGTCCTGGCGCTGTTCTGCCTGTTCGCGGCGGTGAGCGCGCTGGCCCGGGCCGCGCACGCGCGGCCGTTCGGCCTGATCGCCGCCGCGCTGCTGCTGTTCGGCGGAGTGATGGGCGTGGCCCGTTCCGTGCACCACGAGCTGCTGGAGAACTTCGGCGGACTGCCGGTGGAGGAGCAACTCCTCGTGCTGACCTCGTTCTTCGAGGTGGCGGCCGGTGCCGTGGTACTGCTGGCGATGTCCCTGCCGGGCCCCGCCGACGTCCCCGCCCCGCCCCACCAGGGCTACGGGCAGGGGTACGGCTATCCGCGGCCCGGCGTCTTCGGACCGCCGCCGCCGTCCCAGCCGCCGCCCGGCTGGTGACGGACCCGCCGCCCGGACGCGCCCCCTTCCGCCCGCCCGGCGTCACCGGGCGGGCGGAAGGAACACCCCGCAGACCTATCCGGCCAGGCCCAACGACCGCTTCAGGAAGTCGACCTGGAGCAGCAGCAGGTTCTCCGCCACCTGCTCCTGCGGCGTCATGTGCGTCACCCCGCTGAGCGGCAGCACCTCGTGCGGGCGCCCGGCCGAGAGCAGCGCCGACGAGAGCCTGAGCGAGTGCGCGACCACCACGTTGTCGTCCGCCAGACCGTGGACGATCATCATCGGCCGCACCTGGTCGGCGGCCTCCGAGAGCCCCTCGTCCGTGATCACCGAGTTGCGCGCGTACACCTCGGGCTGCTCCGCCGGGTCGCCGAGGTAGCGCTCGGTGTAGTGGGTGTCGTACAGCCGCTGGTCGGTCACCGGCGCGCCCACCACCGCCGCGTGGAACACATCGGGCCGACGCAGCACGGCCAGGGCCGCCAGGTACCCGCCGAACGACCAGCCGCGGATCGCCACCTTGCCGAGGTCCAGCGGGAACCGGTCGGCCAGCGCGTGCAGCGCCTCGACCTGGTCGTTCACCACCACGCGGGCCATGTCGTCCTTGATGGCCTTCTCCCAGCCCGGCGAACGCCCCGGCGTGCCCCGGCCGTCCGCGACCACGACCGCGAAGCCCTGGTCGGCGAACCACTGCGAGGTCAGATGCGGATGGTGGGCGGCGAGCACCCGGCGGCCGTGCGGACCGCCGTACGGGTCCATCAGGACCGGAAGCGGGCCGTCCGACTCGTCGTACCCCTCGGGCAGCAGTACGGCGCACGGAATACGCCGTGCGCCCCCCTCGGTGAGGTGGGGCCGCGCGGAGAGAACCGGCCGTTCGGAACGGTCCGCCACCGTGGCGACCGGCTTGCCGTCCCGGAACACCTCGACGCGGACGCCCGGCCGGTCGGGCACGCGGGAGACCATGACCGTCACCCCGCCCGCGCGCACCGCCGAGTGCACCCCGGCCGCTTCGGAGACCCGCTCCACGCCCAGTTCGTTGACCCGGTAGACATGGGTCTCGCCGACCTCCGGCGCCGCGGCCTCCTCACCGGCCGAGGCCGCCACCAGGATGTCGGACTCCCCGATGTCCAGGACCGCCTGGAGCTGCAACTGCGCCCCGGTCAGCGGCCGGTCGCCCACCGCGAGCACCCGCGCCCCGCCCTCGTCCGCGATCCGTACGAGCCGCCCGCCCGGAGCCCAGGCCGGCACCCCGGGAAAGATTTCCAGCCATACGGGATCCTCGTCGGCGTGCACCGTCCGCGTCGCGCCGGTCTCCGGGTCCACCGCCAGGAAGAGCTGACTGCGCTGGTCACGGGCCTGGACGAGCAGCAGCGGAGCCCCGTTCGACGACCAGTGCACCTGCACCAGGTAGGGGTGGCGGACCCGGTCCCAGACCACCTCGGTACGGGTGCCGTCCAGGCCCAGCACGAAGAGCCGCACCTCGGCGTTGGGCGTCCCGGCCGCCGGGTAGGCGACCTCGGCGGGCTTGCGGTCGGGGTGCGCGGGGTCGGAGATCCACCACCGCCGCACGGGGCTGTCGTCGACCCGGGCGACCAGCAGCCGGTCCGACTGCGGCGACCACCAGAAGCCCCGCGACCGCTGCATCTCCTCGGCCGCGATGAACTCCGCGAGGCCGTACGTGACGTTCGCCCCGTCCGGTTCGGCGAGCGCCCGGTCCCCGTCGCCCTCCGCCCCCACGACACGCAGCTCACCCTTGGACACGTATGCGACGTGTCGTCCGTCCGGTGACGGTCGCGGGTCGATCACCGGGCCCGGAACCGGCAGCGCGCGGGCCGTTCCCGCCCGCAGTTCGGCGACGTACACCTTCCCGGAGAGTGCGAAAGCGGCCAACTCGGCGGCCGCGTCGACCGCGTAGCCGACGATCCCCGACGATCCCTCGCGGCTGCGCTCGCGCCGGGCCCGCTCCTGCGCCGACAGCCGCTCCTGCGAACCGCCCAGCAGGGCAACGGGATCGGCGACCACGCGTTCCTCCGGCGCACCGTCCTTCGGCAGGTCCAGGACCCACAGCCGGCCCGTCCGGTCCGTACCCGACTCCGAGCGGATGAAGACCACCCGCTCCCCGTCGGGGGAGACGGTGAACGCACGGGGTGCTCCGAGGCTGAAACGCATCGTTCGGGCGTGTTGGCGGGGGAACGAGATCTTCTGCGAAGTCATGGGACGAACCTAGCCCCCGACCACCCGTTCGTGCGCCCCTCGTGCTGCTGTGCTCCGAACAATGCGTTGGCACGGATAGTTATGATCCGTAGCGCTCGGTGGGTATGAACCTGCTGGCTCCGTGTGTGCTGCCCGTCCCGACCGTATTGATGGAACTGATGGAGGTGAACCGCCGTGGCACTCTCGATTTCGGCGGTGGTGCTGCTGGCGATCGTCGTCTTCCTGCTGATCCGGAAAGCCGGACTGAAGGGCGGACATGCGGTGGTCTGCGCGCTGCTCGGTTTCTATCTCGCCAGCTCGTCGATCGCGCCCACCATTTCGGAGCTGACCACGAACGTGGCGGGCATGATCGGCGGCATCAAGTTCTGACCCCCGTCTCCTGACTTCCGTCTCCCGGCCCGCTCCTCCGGCCCCCGCCCTCCGGCCTCCGTACCGCCGGCGGGCCGGGGACGGACCGCGGGTGACCGGCCGGTGCTCCGTCGGTGCGCGTCCGGTGTGCGGTGGGTGCGCGTACGGTGCGCGGGCGGTGATCGGTCCGCCCGGCTCGTAGGCTGTCCCCATGACGGACCATCCCGCCCGGCGTCTGCTCCTGGTGCACGCGCACCCCGACGACGAGTCGATCAACAATGGCGCCACCATGGCCAAGTACGCGGCCGAAGGGGCCCAGGTCACCCTGGTGACCTGCACGCTCGGCGAGGAGGGCGAGGTCATTCCGCCCGCCCTCGCCCATCTCGCCTCCGACCGGGACGATGCCCTCGGCCCGTACCGGCAGGGCGAACTCGCCGCGGCGATGAAGGAGCTGGGGGTCACCGACCACCGGCTCCTCGGCGGCCCCGGCCGCTTCCGCGACTCCGGAATGATGGGCGTCGAGCAGAACCACCGCCCCGGCGCCTTCTGGACGGCCGACGTGGACGACGCCGCCGGACACCTGGTGGAGATCATCCGCGAGGTGCGTCCGCAGGTCCTCGTCACCTACGACTCCGACGGCGGTTACGGGCACCCCGACCACATCCAGGCGCACCGGGTCGCGATGCGCGCCGCGGAGCTGGCCGCCGATCCCGCGTACCGCGCCGGGTCCGGGGCCCCGCACACCATCGCCAAGATCTACTGGAACCGGGTGCCGCGCACCGTCGCGCAGGACGGCCTCGCCCGCCTCCGGGAGACGGCGCCGGACGCCTTCCCCTTCCCCGGCGTCGCCGCCCTCGACGACCTGCCGGGCGTGGTCGACGACTGCCGGATCGCCGCGGAGATCGACGGCTCGGCCCACGCCGCCGCGAAGGCCGCCGCGATGCGCGCCCACGTCACCCAGATCACTGTCGACGGCTCCCTCTTCGCGCTCTCCAACGACCTCGGGCAGCCGCTCCTGACCACCGAGTACTACGAGTTGGCGCGCGGCACGTACGGGGCTCCCCGGGGCACCCGGGAGGACGACCTGTTCGCGGGGCTGGCGGAGTCCGCGGACCGGGCGGAGGCGGAGCGATGAGCGGCGGGGAGCGACGCGAGCAGCACCCCCGCACACCCGCCGGGAACGTCGCGGCCACCGGCCTCGCCGCCCCCGTCAACCCGGCCCGGATCGTCTCCTACGTGGGCCTCGCCCTGCTCGGCGCGCTCGTGGGAATCGCCGGATCGCTCGTCCAGGCCGCCTGGTTCCCCGCCGGACTGCTGCTCGCGCTGCTGGCCGCCGGCGGTCTCTTCTACGGCGGTCGCCGGGTCTTCGACACCCAGCTCGGCGCCCTGGCACCCGCCGCGGGCTGGCTGATTTCGATCGTTGTTCTGCTCGGCGGGCGGCCGGAGGGCGACTATGTCTTCGGCGGCGAACTGGGTCTGATCCTCTTCATGATCGGCGGAATGGCCGTCGCTGTGATCTGTGCCACCATGTCGCGGTCGCTTCTGCGGGGTGCCGACAGCGACCGACCTGGCAAGTAATGTGCCATCTCCGATCCCGTAAAGCCCCCTGTCCTTCCGGCGGCCACCCGGCCGTTTCCCCCGGTCGCGGGGTGTCTGCCGGTGGCGGCCAGTATGGTGGTTCGCGCGCCGAGCCGTCCCCAGGCCTGCGGCATGGGGGAAGTACGGGCGGCGGAGCCAATCGGGAGAACCTGCTTTGAGTCGTGAAACTGACAGTTCGTCCTCCGGGCCCCAGGGGCGCGGAGGAGCCGCGTACCCCTCGGGGACGCCGCCGTACGGATCCCGCCAGTATCCGTCGCTGCACCCTTCGCAGGACGCCCCGGAGGGGGCCCCGGAACCTGCGGATCCTTCTCGGTCCGACGAGCCGAAGACCGAGACGACGCTGACGACGCGGATCCGGATCAACATCCCGGGGTCGCGCCCCATCCCGCCCGTCGTCATGCGTACGCCCGTGGGCGACGCCGACACCGAGGGCGCCGAGCGCACGGGCAGCATTCCGCGCCCCGCGCGCTCCGGGCCGGACGGCGCCCCGGACACGTCCGGCGCCGCACCGGCCGCCGAGAAGCGGACGGGTGCCGCGACGGCCGAACCGGCCGCCGAGAAGCCGGCCAAGGAGCCGAGCGGCAGCGACTGGTTCGCCCCGCGCAAGCCCCTCGCGAACGCCTCGAAGCCCGAGCCCTCCGGCGGCGGCACGCCGGGCGGCAACGCGTCGCTCGGCGGGAGCCCGGCCGGTGGCGGCGGCACCCTCGGGGGCAACGCGCCGCTCGGGGGCCCCTCCGCAGGCGGCCCGGCCAACGGCGCGGAGCGCCCCGGGGGCCCCGCGCCCCGCCCCGACCTGCCGTACTTCTCGGACGGTCCGCAGCCCACGGGCGGCCAGGGCGTACCCCGCCTCGACGGCGACGACTTCGGCGCCGACGACGCCTCCGCGGGCGGCCCGCGTCCCACGCCGGGCCTCGGCGTGCGCACGCCGCCCCCCGGCGGCCCCACCACGGGTCCGGTCACCGGTACGTCGGCCCTCACCCCGAACCTCGACGGCCCGGCCGGTCCCGGCGGCGCGGGCGGTGTGCCGCCGCGGATGTCGGACGACACGGCGGTGCTGACGCCGCAGTTCGCGGCCCCGGCCCCCGCGGGGCCCGAGGGCAACGTCTCCGGTGACACGCTCACCAGCGGCATCCCCGTCGTCCCGCCGGAGCACCGGTCCGCCTCCCCGTTCCCGTCCCCGCCCGGCCTCGGCGAGCGCGTCGGCGCGGTGTCCGGCGGCCCGAGCGACCCGATGGGCACCGGTCCGGCCGGTCCCGGCGGACCCGCCGCGCCCGAACCGGCCGCCCCGTCGCCGTCCTCGTCCTCGTCCGCGCCCGCCAAGAAGGGCCGCTCCAAGCTGGTCCTCCTCGGCGTGGGCGTCGTCGGCCTGGTCGGTGTCGCCTACGGCGCCGGGCTGTTGATGAACCACTCCGAGGTCCCCAAGGGCACCACCGTCCTCGGCGTCGACATCGGCGGCGGCACGAAGGACGACGGCGTCGCGAAGCTGGAGGCGGCCCTCGGCAAGCGCGCCGAGGCCCCGCTCCAGCTGTCCGTCGCCGGCAAGAAGACCGAACTCGTGCCGGACAAGGCGGGACTCGCCCTGGACAGCCAGGCGACCGTGCGCGCCGCGGCCGGCAGCGACTACAACCCGGTCTCCGTCATCGGCTCCCTGTTCGGCAACAAGCGCGCCGTCGACCCGGTGATCCCGGTCGACGAGGAGAAGCTCGGCGTCGCGCTGAGGGACCTGGCGGGCGTCTCCGGCTCGGCCGGCGAGGGCACGATCAAGTTCGAACCGAACAAGGTCACCGCCGTCCCCGGCAAGCCGGGCAAGACGCTGGACGTCGGCCAGTCGATGATCTCGGTCCGCGACGCGTACCGCACCCAGGTGCAGACCGGCCGGTCGAACGTCGTCGAACTGCCCGTCGCCACCCGCGAGCCCACCATCACCCAGGCCGAACTGGACCGGGCGATGAAGGAGTTCGCGAAGCCCGCGATGTCCGGGCTGGTCACGATCAAGGCGGGGGCGAAGGAGATCCAGTTCGGCCCGTCCCGGTCGCTGCCGAAGATCCTCACGATGGTGCCGGTCGAGGGCAAGCTGGTCCAGCACTACGACAAGAAGGCCATCGACGAGCTCTGCGACGGCGTCTTCGACGGCATCATGGTCACCAAGGGCGACGGCAAGAAGCACCAGCTCAACGCGGACGACGTGGCTGCGGCCATGAACACCGCACTGCTCGGCAAGACCCCTGCCGAACGGACCGCCGTCATCGACCTCGGCGGCAACGGCTGACCTTCCGCCACATCGCACCACCCGCCCGCCCCCGTCCGGACCCACCGGCCGGGGGCGGCGCCGTTGCCGGGCCCGGTACCGGAAACGGCGCCGCTCCCGTACCGCCCGGGGCCGGCCCGCCCCGCAGTCACAAACCGGGCATGACATCTGTCATCCCGTTTCCACGACCGGCGACCCTGCCGCGTCCACCCCGCCCTCCGCCACGCTGGGGGCATGACAACGAAAGCCGCCGAGGCCACCGGGGCGCCCACCCCCGCGGTCCGCTTCGACCAGGTCAGCAAGGCGTATGGAGAGGTACGCGCCGTCGACGGGCTCACCCTCGAACTGCACCCCGGGGAGACCGTCGCGCTCCTCGGCCCCAACGGGGCCGGGAAGTCCTCCACCCTGGACCTGCTGCTCGGTCTGCGCACCGCGGACTCCGGCACGGTCCGGGTCTTCGGCACGACGCCGCAGACCGCCATCGCCGAGGGCCGGGTCGGCGCGATGCTCCAGACCGGCGGCCTGATGGAGGACGTCACCGTCGAGGAGCTGGTCCGCCTCGGCTGTTCCCTGCACCCCAGGCCCCACCCGGTGGGCGAGGTGATGTCCCGCGCCGGCATCGCGCAGATCGCCGGCCGGATGGTCAACAAGCTCTCCGGCGGCCAGGAACAGCGCGTCCGCTTCGCACTCGCCACCGCGGGTGCCAACGACCTGATCGTCCTCGACGAGCCGACCACCGGCATGGACGTCACCGCCCGCCAGGCGTTCTGGGCCACCATGCGCGAGCAGGCCGAGCAGGGCCGTACCGTCCTGTTCGCCACCCACTACCTGGAGGAGGCCGACGCGATCGCCGACCGCGTGCTCGTCCTCCACAAGGGCCGGCTGCTCGCCGACGGCACCGCCGCCGAGATCAAGGCCCGGGCCGGGGCCCGCCGGATCTCCTTCGAGCTGGAGGGCCCGGTCGACGAAACGGCCCTGCGCGGCCTGCCGTTCCTCTCCGCGCTCGACATCACCGGCAACCGGGTCCGCATCCAGTCGCACGACGCCGACGCGACCGTCCACGCCGTCTACGGGCTCGGCCTCCACCCGCGCGCCCTCGAAGTCGCGGGACTCGGCCTGGAACAGGCATTCGTCGCCATCACCGAGGCCGAGGAGGCCAGGACCGCATGAACACGCTGATCAGGCTCGAAGTCGCCCGCACCCTGCGGAACAAGAAGTTCATGTTCTTCTCGGTGGTCTACCCCTCGGTGATCTACCTCCTCATCTCCGGCACCCAGAACACCACCGACCGGATTCCGCACACCGCCCTCACCTTCCAGGCGTTCTTCATGGTCTCGATGGCCTCCTTCGGCGCGCTGACCGCCGTCCTCATGGGCAACAGCGAACGCATCGCCAAGGAACGCGAGAAGGGCTGGGTCCGCCAGCTGCGGCTCACCGCGCTGCCCAGCCGGGGCTACGTCCTGGCGAAGATCGCCAGCGCCGCGGTGGTCACCCTGCCCTGCATCGTGGTGGTCTTCCTGGTCGGCGCCGCCGTCAAGAACGTACGGGTGGAGACCTGGCAGTGGTTCGCGCTGACCGGGGTCATCTGGGCCGGTTCGCTGGTCTTCGCCGCGCTCGGGGTGGCCATCGGCTACCTCGCCAGCGGCGACGCGGTCCGCCCGCTCACCATGATCATCTACTTCGGGCTCTCCATCCTCGGCGGCCTGTGGATGCCCAGCGCGACCTTCCCGCAGTGGCTCCAGAACATCTCCGAGTGGCTGCCCACGCACGCGTACGCTTCTCTCGGCCAGGCGATCGAAATGGGTGGCGCGCCGCAGGGCAAGGACGTCGCCGTCCTCTGCGCCTACTTCCTCCTCTTCACGGGCGGCGCGGCCCTGCTCTACCGGAAGGACACCCTGAAGGCGTGAACGACGACGAGACGCCGGTGGGCATCGGACGCCCTCCCACGAACCGCAAGCAGTTCTGGATCAAGCTGCTCTGGATCGGTATCTGGCTCGCGTTCATGGGCGCCCCGGTCGAGGACCTGGCGGGGGGCCACCACACCCCGTGGGGGACGGTACTGGGCTGGCTCGGCCTGCTGACCTTTGTGGGGTCCTATCTGCTCCTGGTCTTCCGCCACACGAGCAGCCCCCTGGACCGACGTGTCGTCCACGCCTCGATCGCCTTCCTCGGCCTCCTGTCCACCGTCCTCGCCCTGACGCTCGGCACCTCGTGGCTGGTGCTCTTCGTGTACGTGGCGGTCTCCGTCGGCGCCACCCTGCCGCTGCGCACGGCCCGCTGGCTGATCCCCGCCGTCGTGGCGGTCATGGTGGTCATCGGGCTGACGGCCGACCACCCCCGCGAGGTCATCACGGCCCTGATCTTTCCCGCGCTGCTCGGCGGGTTCTCGATGACGGGGGTGCGCCAGCTGATCCGTACGACGATCGAGCTGCGCGAGGCCCGCGCCACCGTCGCCCAGCTCGCCGCCAACGAGGAGCGGCTCAGGCTGGCCCGCGATCTGCACGACCTGCTCGGCCACTCGCTCTCCCTGATCACGCTCAAGAGCGAGCTGGCCGGCCGGATGCTCCCGGACCATCCGGAGCGGGCCGCCGCCCAGGTCGCGGACATCGAGCAGGTCAGCCGCCAGGCCCTGATCGACGTGCGCGGCGCGGTCACCGGTTACCGCCGCCCCACGCTCCCCGGCGAACTCGCGGGCGCCCGTACGGCGCTGGCCGCCGCGGGCATCGCGGCCGACGTCCCGTCCGAGGTCCCCGACGACCTCCCCGAGAAGCCGGAGGAGGTGCTCGCCTGGGCGCTGCGGGAAGCCGTCACGAACGTCGTACGGCACAGCGGGGCCCGGCACTGCACGGTCACTCTCGTCCGGCGCCAGACCCTGGACGGCAAGGTCCTCGAACTCGCCGTCTCGGACGACGGCGTCGGCGCCTCGGGCACCACGCCGGGCAACGGCCTCACCGGCATCGGCGAACGCCTCGCCACGGTCGACGGCACACTGACCACCCGGTCGGGCAGATCCGGTTCCGGCACGGGCAGATCAGGTTCCGCCCATGGCAGAGCCAATTCCGTTCCGGGCAAAACCAATTCCGGTTCGGGCAAAGGCTTCACCCTCACGCTGACCGTTCCGCTCGGTTCCGGCCTAGGATCCGACGAATGAGCATGATCAGACTCCTTCTGGCCGAGGACCAGTCCATGGTGCGCGAGGCCCTGGCGGCGCTTCTCGGCCTGGAACCCGACATCGAGGTGGTGGCCCAGGTCGCCCGCGGCGACGAGGTGGTGGCCGCCGCCCACGCGCACGACATCGATGTGGCGCTCCTGGACATCGAGATGCCGGGCATGACCGGAATCGACGCGGCGGCGGTGCTGCGGCGCGAGCTCCCGGACGTGAAGGTCGTCGTCGTCACCACCTTCGGCCGCCCCGGCTATCTGCGCCGGGCCATGGAGTCGGGCGCCGACGCCTTCCTGGTGAAGGACGCCCCGGCCGCCGAACTGGCCGCCGCGGTACGGAAGGTGCTCGCCGGGGAACGCGTCATCGATCCGACGCTCGCGGCGGCGGCCCTCGCCGACGGGGCGAGCCCGCTCACCGAACGCGAACGCGACGTGCTGCGGGCGGCGGCGGACGGCTCCACCAACGCGGAGATCGCCGGCGCCCTCCACCTGTCCCAGGGAACGGTGCGCAACTACCTCTCCATGGCCATCCAGAAACTCGCGGCCCGCAACCGTGCGGAGGCGGTCCGCATCGCCCGCGAAAAGGGCTGGCTGTAGAACCCGGCGGTTGTGGGACCCGGGCCGGCCGGAGCCCGGTCCGGCCCGGAGGCACTCCAAACAATTCGCACGCGCCGTCCACCCACCCAGGGAAATACTGCACAGATGACTTCCCCGACCCCACCGACCTCCCGGGCATCACAGGAACAGGCCCTCGGCCACGTCACGGAACTGGCCTCGGGCCCGCCGATGGATCCTGAACTCCGGGTGACCCTCAACTTCCATCCGGACCGCCCGGCACACGGCACGGCGATACTGGACGCGATGGCCGAGGACGGCGTGTACCGCTCGCAGTTCGTCACGGGCACCAGCAACGGCGGGCTGACCGCGCATCCCGGAGGCGACCGGTGGCGCTGGGAGAGCCGTATCTTCAACGGGGCCTACGACGAGGCACCCGCCCATGAGCGGCCCGTCTACGGGGCGTTGAACTTCCGCCGGAAGCCGGTCGGCGGGGCGCCGCGATTCGGCTCGGCCCATTTCCGGCTGTCGGCCGGGACGCTGGAGCGGACCACGTTCTGCTACCCGGACAGCTTCCTCGAACCCTCGGACTTCGGCGTCGCGGACCGCATGGGCCTCATCGGGCTCGCCCTCGCCGATCAGCAGGACGACCTCGACGACTACATAGAGGCGCAGGTGCACGGCCCGGTCCGCCCGGACCGCCATGTGGAGGCCCTGGTCCTGGACCCCTGCTACCGGGACACGGCCGTCGAGTCCGCGGCCCTGCGCCTGGGCTGCCCCGTCGAATGGCACCCCGGATTCCGCCTCACGGTCGAGGAACTCCACCGCCACCCCGACTACCGGGGCCAGGAGTACGTCGACCTGGGCACGAAGATCGCCGTCGACGGCGTACTGAACCCCCGCATCCTCGGAGAAGCCGCCCACGACGACCGCTTCGACCCCCAGGCGCTCAAGAGGGTGTGGCACTACCTGGCACGGTTCGGACAACAGGGGCCGGCCGCGGCGAGGACCTGAGCCGAGCCGGAGACCGCGATCCCGCTGCGTCGTTCCCCCTGTTGCGGCGCAGCCGGGGCTCAGGTGGGGAATTCGCCGAGCCAGGTGTGCTGGAGGAGGTGTGTGGGGAGGTAGTCGGATTCGACGTCGATGGGGAACTTGCCGTCGTAGGCGAGGCAGGCGATGGCAAGCGGCCCGAGTGCGATGCTTCCGTCGATGTCGGTGGTGCGTTCTTCGGTGAGGGTCCAGTAGGCCCGGTGGAGTTTCAGGGTTTCGATCAGGGCGGGGGTGAAGCCTTCGAGGTCCCTGGTGACGAAGTGGTAGAAGAGGTTGATCGGGGGATAGAGCTGCCCCTGCAACAGGTCGAGCGGGGCGATGCGGGCGATGGCGGGGTCCGTCATCTCGATGGCGGTGGTGAGTTTCTCCGCCAGTCCGGGGCGGCGCAGCCAGTACGTCTGCAGGGTGTCGACCCAGTGGTAGATGTACTCGTCGTACGTCCCCTCCGGAGACCGCAGCCGTTCCAGCGGAATCTCGCACAACTGCGTCATCCGCTGCTGCTCACGACAGATGACGGCGAGCCAGAACGCGGACAGCCAGTTGCCGGCATTGGCGGACGACCTCGGCCCCCTGGCAGCGGGGAGAGTCCGCAGCTTCCGATTGATGCGGCACTCGACGGTTCCTTCGGTGATGCCGGTCACGGCGAAGAGTGCGGAGCCGAGTTGCATGGCGTTGACCGTGGCGTCCCACGTCTCTGCCGCTGCGGCCCGTGGGTCGGAAGTGCAGCGAGCGTATAAAGACAAGACGGCGGTGTCGAAATCTGAATCGATTACTTCCGTTGTTTCTTCGAGAGTCTCGATTCTTCGGAAAAGGTGCGCATTCAGCTTCTCTGCAAGCTGTTCGTCGTCAGACTCAGAAGGCAAGTTGTGGCGGGGAAAGGTTATGGCCACGAAGAGCCCTTCTGGTGGTCTTGAGCTGGCAGTAAGGGGGGTTGAGGCGGGGAACGGTCGAGTTCGCCGCATGGTTTCTCCCGGAGGCTACGCGTCGAACTCGCCACGCCAGGAGAAGTCCAGCAGGGCGGTCGGCAGGTAGCCGGATTCGACCTCGATCGGGATGCCGTTGGCCTTGGCGAGGCAGGTGATTGCCAGCGGGGCGATGGCCACGACCCCTTCGATGTTCTGGGTGCGGTCCTCGTCGGCCGTCCAGTACTCCTTGTGCCAGCGCAGGGCGTCGTTCAGTGCCTCGTTGAAGCCCGCCGCGTCGTTGCGCAGATAGCGGTAGAACATCATGATCGGCGGGTATTCCAGCTTGCTCATGGTCTCGGGATCCATGATGCGGGCGTGTTCGGGGGCGCTCAGGTCCACGGCCCGCACCAGGTGCTGGCCGACGTCGTCGCGTCGCAGCCAGAAGCTTCGGAGGGTCTCCACCCAGGCGTAGACGTACTCGTCCGCCACACCGCCGCAGTCCCGAAGCAGCGATGCGGGCACCTGCGCCAGCATGTCGAGGCGGGCCGTCTCCCGGCAGATCAGTGCCAGAAAGAAGGCATTGAGCCAGGTTCCCGCGTTGAGATAGAACTGCGGACCGGTGGTGGCGAGTTGCCGTTCCTCCTGGCGGACCTTGCAGGTCACGGTCTCTTGAGTGGAGCTTGCGGCGGCGAAGACCGCCGAGTGCACCTGCATGGCCAGCAGCCAGGACTCCCAGGTCTCCAACATCACTGCGTCCGGATCCCCGACACAACGGATACGCGCCACGTTCAGGGACGTTGTCAGCGCACCAGTCCTGGCGCGATGTGAAGTCTCGATATTCTGCAGTGAATTGGACAGGCCTTCCTCCAGGACGGGGACGACTGCCGCCATCTCTGCCACCGGATACTCCTGACGGGACACGCTGGTAACCACTGATCTCCCTTTTTGGATTCAGATATTGAAATACTCGAGGACGGCTCCAGCGTATGTGCCATTGCTCTTGGCGGCTTTCACCATCACATACTCCAGGTTGCCGTTGTCGAACGCCGTCCTCAGCTCAGTTGCCAGCTGGGCATTGGTCCGGACTTTCCCTGTACTGTCGGTCGCTGAAAGTGAAGGGCGGGCTTCCATCTCGGCGATGATGGTTTCCAGGTAGTGGCTGGTGCCCTGCTGCACCATGAACTTTTCGGCGGCACCCTTGCCTCTGCGCCAGATGAGTCCCGAACCCGGCGCCTTTGCCTCGACGATCATGAGCTTACCGTCCGGCCGACGGTACAACTGGTCAAACATGTTGGCACCGTTGGGGGTCTTTGGCAGAGGCTGTTCCACCGAGCCCTTGAACCGCTCGGGTATCACATGCAGCCGTGCGGCGTCCTCGCCCAGCCGCTCGGAGTAGCTGCTGTTGTTGGACGTCTGATCGTCGAAGTGGTCGGTGAACTGTTTTCGCGCACGCTCCACTTCCGCCAACGTCTGCTCGGTCGGTGAGAGCTTGTGCGCACGCTCGGCATTGGACAGATCCACTGAGACCTTGCGGTCCCTCGAGACATCGTCCAAGTGGTCGATCTGGTCGACCGGAGTGCTGTCACGATCCAGTGGGTCCCGACCGTACCTAGTCTCGGATGGGGCCGAGGGAAGGTCGTGCTTGGACATCCAGGAGCCGTCGCTGTCCTTCGCGAGAATGGGCAGCTCGACGTCGTCGATCTTGGTTTGAATGCTGCGGCGATGGCCATCGGACCGGTAGTAGAGGTCGAACCAGGACTTGTCGGGGTCGTTCGCGCGCCGGACGAATTCGTCCTGCTTGGCCTTGATCTCTTCGGCGGGCAGTCGCCGCCCCTCTGAGGGGTGCGTCGGCTGCGCCGCATCATCCGCACCGTGTGCTGCGTCGTCCAGGCCGCCTGTGCCCGGGCTTTCCGGGAGACGGGTTTTGCCGCCCACGGGTGGGGGCTCGTGGTGCCCGCCGCCAAGACCGTCGGTGTGGTTGCCGATGTTGGAAGGACCGTCCCCGTTGCCGCTCGGTCTGTTGGCCGAGGGCGTGTTGTCCAGGTTGTTTGCGGGCATGCGGTCGCCCGCGTGGCCGCCGGGGGTGTGGTCCGGGGTGTGGTCGCTTCTGTGGAGGGGGTCGGAGATATCGCTGCCCAGGCGGGTCGCGTCGTCGCCGTTGCGGCCGCCGACGCCTGCCAGTTCGTGTTCCGGGATCTCGGCCGTGGCCGGGGTGGCAGGGTTGCCTGTCGGGGCGTTCTTGGCGTGTTGGGTGAGGTCGCCGGTGGCGTTGTAGATGTTGCCGTGGGGGTCCAGGAACTGTGACGGGCCGTCGCCGGGGAGTTTCACCGTGCCCGGCGGGAAGGTGGTGGTGCCCTCGGGGAGCTTGAGGGTGCCGTCGGGGAGCCGGGTCGCTCCGTCGGGGACCGCCGTGCCCGGGGGGAGGTGGATCGTTCCGTCGGGGAGGTGTGCGGCGCCCTCGGGCAGGGCGATCGCGCCGTCCACGTCGAGGGCAGGGGCCTCGAACCTGCCCAGGCCCTTCAGCCCGGCCAGCACGTCGCTGACCTTCGACAGGCCCGCGCCCGCGCCCTTGAACAGGTAGGTCATGGGGTCGACGGCGCGGGCGGTTCTGCTCGTGAGGGAGAGGGCCCTGGCGGCCAGGCCGGCCTTGCCCGCGCCCGAGGCCGCGCCGCCCGTGCCGCCGGTGAAGACGGTGGTCAGCACGTTGAAGGTGACCGCCCCGGCCGCCCGGGAGGGGTTGGAGCCCCACTGGTCCCAGGCGACCAGGGCCTTGCCGGTCTCCTTCACCGCGGTACCCGAATCACGCAGCCACGCGGAGTGGTCGCCGGGCAGGGCGTGCAGGACGAGCTGGGCGGCGGGTGAGAGGCCGGTGGCGAGTTTCGCCAGCCCGGTCCAGGCATCCTCCGCCGCGTCCCCGCCACTGAAGCCGGCCAGGGTCCCCAAACCCTTGAGGGTGCCCCAGACACCGTCGACGAGGAAGCCCCTGCCGAAGTCGTAGGCGTGCTCCCACACCTGCCACCACGGCGTCGACTCCTCAACCGCCTCACCCCACGGCAGGGACTTCGCCCGCTTCAGGGCTCCGGCGTCGTACCCGTACGTACCGGGTTTGCCCGAGCCGTCACCGGTCTTCAACGGGCTGCCGCCGACCAGGGCGACGATCTTGGCGTGACAGGCCCGCTCCACCTCCTGAAACGCCGCCCACACCTCCGCGATCTCGCCCCGGCGCCGGTTGTTCTCCTCGACCAGGTCCCCGTCCTCGGACCACGTGTCGTCGCCGTCGACCTCCACCCGGAAGGCCACCGCGTCCCGCTTCAGCTCCTTCAGCTTCTCCACCAGGGGAAACGCATCAGCCGAGTACGTCCCCAGCGCACCGGCGATCACACACAGATCCGAACTCAGAACCTGACCCTTCGCCGCGACCGGCCCGGTCGTCGCGAACAACTGCTCCGCCTCGGGCGCCCTGTAGAAGGCGCGCAGCCCACCGAAACTGCGGTGCACCTCCCCGGCCGCCCCCGCCACCTTCGCCCCGTGCCCCGACAACGCCGTCACCTTCGTGTCCAGCAACGCCAGATCACCCGTGAAAACCGGTATACCGACCGGATCCACCGGCCCCGCCCCGCTCACCGCCCCTCCCCACCACGCCTGAGCAGATCCAGCCGCACCGCCCCGGCCGCCTTCTGCGCGTGCTCGGCGGCCTCCAGATCACCCCGGCAGTACGCCCCCGTCGCCTCCAGCGCCCCCAGCACCGACGCCTCCGTGCGCTCGGCCATCGACCGGAAGTCCTGATCACGCTCCCGCAGGTACTCGCCCAGCGCCACGGCCACCGGACCCATCGCCGCCCGCGACAACGGCGCACTCCCCGCAACCACCGGACCCTGCACCGGAGTCGACGCCTGCGCACCCGGCACCGCCGTCCCCGCCGCCCGCGCCGCCTCCGACACCGTCTCCAGCATCGCCGTCAGAGCCTTCTGCAGATCACCGGCATGACCGCCGACCACCCTCAACTGGCCCTGAACCCCCTGCGGCCTGATGTCCCACCCCACCACGACAAAGCCCCCTCACGTCCCGCGCCGGCCCGGCCGCCCGCCTGTACGCGCGCACAACGAACGGCCATTCGCATGGTCATCCCTATCAACCATGGCGTCGCTGGTGCAATCAGCAAATCGTCAATCGGCCAACAATGACTCACTCATGACGTGATGAAGTGCGAGGAAAGCGTGAGGGAAGTACTCCTGGGTGGTGCCGGGAGGCGTTTGCAGTCGGGGGCGGAGGGGGGTGTCGTCACCTCGGGGCGAGGGACGGGCGGGCGGGCGCGTGTGCGGTCAGCCGCCGTCCAGGCAGTTCCAGTTGATCGAGTGCGTGGCGGCGGGGGCGAGCGCGTGGACCCGTTCCCGGAAGCCGGTCTCGAAGCGCGGTCGCATGGCGTAGAAGCTCCTGATGCCGACGGGGTAGTCGGTCTCGCCGGTGATGAAGTACTGCCCGTCGATCACGCTCCACCCCATGGCGACCTCGTGGTCCTGGAAGCCTTCTTCGGTCACCAGGTCGGCGATCGAGTCCAGGACGGTTCTGGTTTCCGCCTCGTCGGCGAGTCCGTGCACCGCGAAATCGAACATGACGTTTACACCCATGCGCCGATGCTAAACGGCCGGAGGTCAGAGGATCGGGGGGCGGCCCAGCCGGGTCATGCGCCACACCGTGCGCCACTTCATCGCCTTGCGCGGGCCGCACGACGTCCGCACGCCCTCGGCGAAGCCGCCCCACCACGCCTTCGCGCCGCTCAAGGAGCGCATGCGGATCATGGTGATCCCGGTCCACACGCCGAGGTAGACCGGGATCAGCGGGACCGGGAGCCGACGGCGTGCCAGCCATACGCGGTTGCGCGCCGTGAACCGGTAGTAGACCGCGTGCCGGGCCGGGGACGTCTTCGGGTGCTGCAGGACGAGTTCGGGCTCGTACAGGATCTTCCAGCCCTCGTCGAGCGCACGCCAGGCCAGGTCGGACTCCTCGTGCCCGAAGAAGAACTCCCCGGCCCACAGGCCGGTCTGCTTGAGCATCGGTACGGAGAAGGCGTGCCCGCCGCCGAGGAACGCCGTCACCAGGCCCCGGCGCATCGGGTCGTCGGCGCGCAGCCGGGGAACCCAGCGCCGTTCGGTGTGCCCGTGCTCGTCGGCGACCCGGAACCCGATGATCCCGAGCCGCGGGTCGGACGCGAACAGTTCCTGGACCTTCCGGAACACGCCCATGTCGATGAGGAGTCCGTCGTCGTCCAGCTCGACGACGACATCGACGTCGCCGGAGTCGCGCAGCAACTCCAGACCGACGTTGCGGCCCCCCGGGCAGCCGAGGTTCTCGTCGAGCGGGACCTTGGTCACGTTCTCCGCCACGTCCACATCGGTGAGGGGCGTCGCGTTGCCGATCAGTACCACGCGCGCCGCCGGCACGTCCTGCTTCTCCACCGAGGTGAGGAGAGCCTCCAGTTCCCGTGGGCGGGTGCCCATGGTCACGATGACGACTCCGATACGCGGCAACGACATAGCGGCAAACTCCAGTGGTTGGCGGAGTGCCGATGCTAGCGCCGTCCGACGTGCTCCTCGTGCCGCACCCGGCCCGACCGGAACGGCCGTCGCGCCGTATCCGGCTCGGCCGGTGCGATGACGTCGACCAGGGTCGGGCCGCCCACCATGACGCCGATGCCCGGGGCGGTGCGTCCACCGGCACGGACCGACCGCCGGGCAACGGACGTCACCGCACCCCGCGGGAGTCGATGCGATCGGGTCAGCTGCGGGCGGCGGACCGCCCGGACAGCCCCGCGCGTACGGCGGCTGCGCCGCGTGCCGTGGCTGCCACCGCTGCCGACTCCTGGAGGGGCGACGCGCCCCGGCACATGGCGCACAGCTCCTCGTCCCCTTCCGGGGTGAACAGCATCGGCTGCATGTGATGGGGTCCGGCGCACTCGCGCATCGCGGTCAGTCGGGGCGGCGGAGTCGTGGCGGGAGGGGCCACCGGCGGCGGCACGGGCTCCGGTTCCCGGAGCAGGTACCGCAGGAGGCCGCCCGGGCGGTGGATGGCCCGTTCGCGCCCCGGCAGACCGCGCCGGACCCGGCCGCGTACGTCGTCGGCGGTGTGCCCGAGGTCCAGCCACTGGGAGGCGAGCGCGACGAGCTGCGGGACCATGCCGCGCGGCACGGTCAGCCGTGGGTCCAGGGTCGTGATGTCGGCGATCAACTCCCTTGCCTCGCGGTCGCATTCGGAGTCCGGGGGCGGGGGAGAGGGAGGGATGGAGGTGTTTTCGGCAGGAGTCTTTTCGGGATGACGACCGGCGGCCCGACCCTTCGGCTCACCGGCGGCCGGACAGGCGGCCGTCGGACGTTCGTCGCGCACGGCGGCCGTCGGACGCCCGTTGCGTACGGCGAGGGCCTCCTCGGCGGTCAGCGGCACGGAGGAGACCAGCTGCACGGTGGACCAGAGGCCGCGCAGCCCCTGCTGTCGCCACTCGTGCACGAACCCCTCCCCCTTGAGCTGGGTCTTGGCCCGGTTGAAGGCGCCCTTCCCGATACCGGCGCGGGTGGCGGTGCGGGAAAGGGATTCCTCGGCGCCCGGAGGGAGGGAGAGCTGCCAGGTGAGGATGCGGACGGCGTCGGACGACAGCCGGGGGTGCCGCAGGATCTCGTTGGAGATCTGGGAGAAGTGGCGCAAGGGCGCGATAACATGCCGAAGCATCGTTCGTGTTCCTGTCGTGTCGGGAACTGGCGGTGAAGGCCCTTGTCGCCGGGTGCAACCAGCGATGGGGGCCGCTTCATTGGTCACCGTACATGAACATCCGCACACACAGGGTCACTTCATCCGGTCGCCACTCCCCGCCGTAACGCTCCTGCTTCCGCTGGATCCGCGCCCGGATCACGTGCGTCTCCTCGGGCGACGCCGCGCGCAGATCGGCCGCGTTGATGGTCGCCACGAAATGGACGAACCGCACCCGTCGAAGGGTCCCGTCCACCCCGATGACCTTGCCGGGGCCGTAGGCGTCGGTACCGGTGTGGGCGACGTAGGCGTCCTGTTCGAAGGGCGTCGTCATGGCACTTCCTCTCGCTTCACTTCACTCTGCGTGGGTGATTCATGTCACAGGGTGAGTCGCTTGCGGCTACGCTCGCCAGAGGGTTCAGCGTGACGACGCACTTCGCACATGGGGGAGTTACCGGTGGCGAGCGAGGGGATTCCCGAAGTACGGGTCCTGTACGGCAAGGAATTGCGCAGCCGGAGAGAGGCGGCCGGGCTGACGCAGGAGCAGTTGAGTCGGCGCGCGTTCCTGTCCCGTACGCACCTCGCCCATATGGAGGCGGGGCGGCGGCTGCCCTCGCCGGAAGACGCCGAGCGGCTGGACCAGGTGCTGGGCACGGGTGGGTTTTTCGTGCGGTTCCTGCCTGTGCTGGACGACGAACACAAGATCGCCAAGTACTTCGAGGCGGTTATGGAGTTCGAGAAGCAGGCGACGGTGCTCCGGCATTACGACCCCAAGCTGATTCCCGGTCTGCTTCAGACGGAGGCATACGCCCGCGAGGTGTTGAGCTCGGGCTTCCCGCCCAAGAGCGAAGAGGAACGTGACAGGCTCCTTGTCACACGCCTGAAGCGTGCCCGCATCCTCGGCAACTTCGAATCGCCCGTGGTGTGGGTGCTGCTCGACGAGGCGGCGTTGCACCGTCCCATTGGCAGCCCGGCCCTGATGGCCGAACAGTTGCGTCATGTTGTGGGGTTCGGGGAGCGGCGACGCATACGAGTGCACGTCCTGCCGTTCTCGGCGGGTTATCACGCACTGTTGGAGGGGTTGGTCTCCCTGATGTGGTTCGAGGATCTACCGCCCATCGCTTACACCGAAGGGCTCAAGTCGGGGAGGATCTGGGAGAACCCATCGGCAGTACGCGACTTCCAGGTGGCCTACGATCACGCGCTGGGGGATGCGCTCTCGCACCGGGAGTCCCTGGCCCTCATCCGTTCGGTTGCGGAGGAGTACGAGCATGAAGCGCAGTGAACCCATCGTCCCGGACGCCTCGGTCCTGTCCGCCTGGCGCAAGTCCAGTTACAGCGGCGACAACGGCGGCGACTGTCTCGAAGTGAACGACTCCTGCACCGCCCGCGTCCCCGTCCGCGACAGCAAGAACCCGCACGGTCCGGCCGTCGTCTTCGCGGCCGCGGCCTGGACGCCGTTCGTGACGGCGGTCAAGGGCGACCGCCTGGTGTGACGGTGCGTCGAACCACGGAGTGGGGCCCGGTCGCCGCGACGGCCGGGCCCCACTCCCGTTCCCGTACGTACTACGGGAACGACACCACCTGCGACGGAACGGTGTCCGAGCCCGAGGTGGGCGATCCCGTCCCGTTGATGACGTGCTCGTACTGGCCCTTGCCGCCGAGCGAGACCACCAGCAGGTCGTGGAACCTCACACCGGGCTTCACCGGTGCCTGGAAGCCGTGGTCCTGGCGGATCGTCGGGTCGACGTTGAAGTAGCAGTAGCTGCCCAGGCCCCAGCCCTCGTGGTTGTTCACCGAGTCGTCGACCTTGTAGGCCGCGAAGCCCTTGGTGTCGCCGTTCTGGATGGCGGCCTGGTTGGGGGCGTCGTACGCCTTCTCGTTCTGGAAGAAGATCGTCCGGCCGTTCTCGCCGGACCACCGCACGTCGTACTTGTTGAAGTGCTCGACGAACAGGCCGGTCGCCAGGACGTCGTCGCCGTTGACCTGGAAGCCGTAGTCGGCCCGGTTGGTCTCCCAGCCGACGCCCTCGCCGTGGTCGGCGCGCCAGATCCAGGTGTGGTCGACGATCGTGTCGTTGCTGTTGATCACCATGCCAGTGGTGGCCCGGCCGGCCCCGGCGCCGCCGACCCGTACGAACACGTCCTGGAGCGACGTCGGGTTGTCCGCGTGGCGTGCGGAGGCGCCCGCCGGGCCGACCTCGACCAGGGTGTCCGAGTTGGTGGGACCGGCGTCGACGAGCAGTCCGGCGAGCTTCACCCCGTCCACGTCACCGACCCTGATGGCCGTGACGCCGTTGTCCGGGACGATCGTGGCGAGGCCCAGGCCGAGCACCACGGTGTCGGCGCGGTCGATGTCGATCGTCCGGTCCACGTGGTAGATGCCAGGCGTGAACAGCAGGTGCAGGCCCTGCTCCACCGCCGCGTTGATCGTCTCGGCGGTCGCGCCGGGCTTCACCACGTAGAACCGGTCCAGCGGTATCGACCCGCCCTGCGGTGTGCCGTTGCCCCATGAAGTGCCGCGCGCGTTGACGCGTTTCGCGGGCACGAACACCTTGTACGCGTCCCCGTCGAGGTACAGGAACGGCTTCTCGCGCGAGACGGGGGTGGTGTCCAGCGTGGTGTACGGCGGATTCGGGAAGCTCTGCGCGGGCGCGCCCTCGACGCCGGAGAACGTCATGTTCCAGACGGCGTTGTTCCAGCCGCCGACCGAGCTGTCCCGGGTGTACCACTGCTGTTGTGAGTACGGTGCGACCTGGCCGTCGATCCTGCTGTCGGCGATGTAGCCGCCGCTGGCCCAGCCGTAGCCGTCGGGTGCGAGGTTCAGCCCGCCCCGGACGTGCATCCGGCGGAACGGCGCGGCCTGCGAGACCGCCCAACGGTCCGTGCCGTTCACCGGGTTGAGCGCCAGGTTCTCCGCCGAGCGCCAGAAGTTCTGGGTGGCGTTCCCGTTGAACCAGCCGGCGTCGACCGTCACGTCGCCGTTGAACGTGGTGTCGTCCGGGCTCAGTCCCAGCCCGGCGATCGAGGTGTAGAAGCCGAGCTGCGCGTTGATGTTGTCGTACGTGCCCGGCTTGAAGAACAGCGCGTAGCGGCCGTCGCCGAACTGTGCCGACTCCTGCTGCTTGAAGATCTCGTCGACCTTGCCCTGGATGTTCGGCGTCGAGGGGTCGAAGACCAGGACGTTGGGGCCCAGGTCGCCGCCGCCGACGATCTCCTGTGCGTTCTGGCCGTGCGCCGTCGGGGCGGCGAGGACGGAGGCGAGCAGCGCGGCGGCGAGCGCGGCGATCACGGCCGGTCCGGGAATCCGGCTCCGACGGCCCCGACGGCTGCGGCGGAGGCCGGAACGAGGGCTGAGGCGTGGGGGTGCTGTGGGGGGAGCATGCATGGGAACACTTCTCCTGAGTCGTGGTTCGGATGCACGACGAACTGTCGGGGGAGCGTCTTGAGAGCGTCCTGAGAGCGCTCTCAGGACGGATTCCGATGGTTCCGTTGCCGCGCGGTGAACGTCAAGAGGTGTGCACAGGTGGGCGCCCGGGATCGGCTTGAGTGCAACAACTAAAGCCATGGGAAAGGCGATTGACCCGTCATGGGGTCGGTTCGGTGGGGGCGCGCATTCAGGGGGTGCCGTATGAACGGCGAGGGGCGGGGACAGCCCCGTAAGGCCGTTCCCGCCCCTCGCGGTCCGTCGGTCCGTCAGCCCGTCGGTCCGTGTCGAGTGATCAGGCCGGATCGTCCGGCTGCGGAGGACACCTGCTCAGTCCGTCAGCGTTTCACTGAAGCGGGACTGGTTGGTCGGGGCGCCGATCGTGGCCGCGCCGAACGAGACGGAGCCCTTGGCGACGATGCCGGTGGCGTCCGTACCGAAGATCCACAGGGCGCCCTTGCTGTTGTTCTCCGAGGGGGCGCCGACCACCATCTCCGTACGGCCGTTGCCGTCGTAGTCGCCCAGCGCGACGGCCTCGCCGAACTGGTCGCCCGCCTCCGCGACACCCGGGACCCCGGCCGTGTACTGGCCGAACTCCTTGGTGCCCGCGCCGCTCACGCCCTTCGGGCCGCCCTTGAACACCAGGACCCGGCCGGCGTCGGAGATGCCGTTGATCCGCTCGCCGGGCAGGCCCACGGCGATGTCGGGGTAGGTGTCGCCGTTCGTGTCGCCCAGCGCCAGGCTGTAGCCCATCCGGTCGTGGGCCTCGGCCGTACCCGAGACGCCCTCGGTGTCCTGGTTGATCCAGACGGGCTTCCGGGTGGTGCTCTGCCCCTTCGGGCCGCCGTACGAGACGAAGAGCGCGCCGCCCTTCTTCACCGGCGGGTCCGCCTGCGACCACTCGTCGCCGCGCCCGATGACGATGTCCCCGTGGCCGTCCTTGTCCAGGTCGGCGATGCCCACGCTGACGCCGCCGACACCGGCGCCGTCCGCGTCCTTGATCTCGACCGGTGCGCCGAAACCGGTACGGCTGCCCTTCAGCAGGTACGTGTGCTGCTGCCACGGGTCGTCCGGGCCGAAGCCGAGGATCACCAGGTCGCCCACGCCGTCGCCGGTCACGTCGCCGACGGCGATCTCCGAGGTGTCGAGCACGGCGGTGCCGTCGACCGAGAACGAGCTGATCCGGCCCGGCTTGCCCGTACGGCTGATCGGGCCGTGCAGGACGTGGCCGCCGCGCCGTACGTCGCCCACCGCGATGTCGGCGAAGCCGTCGCCGTCCACGTCGCCCACGTCCAGGTCGCCGGTGGCGTCGGTCTGCTCGCCCGGGACGGGGGCGAGGACCGTGGCGTTCTTCGAAAGACCGGTCGCGCTGCCCCAGTTGACGGACAGGACCGTGCCCTGGTCGCCGGGGATGTTCGCCCAGAGGCGGCTGACGAGGTCCGCGTAACCGTCGGAGTTCAGGTCGGCGCTGCGCAGCTTCGTGCCGTAACGGGCGTCGCTCCCGCCCTCGATGCCGGAGCGGTCCGGCCAGGTCAGCACCTGCTTGCGGGCGGAGGACAGGCCGCCGGGGCCGCCGAAGAGGACGCTCACGGCGCCCGCGCCCTCCTCCGAGCCGACGACGGTGGTGGCCATGGGGGCACCGACGGCGACGTCCGGGTAGCCGTCGCCGTTGAAGTCGTCGCGCAGCCGCTTGGGGCTCGGCGTGCTCGCGGCGACGGACGACTGCGCGGCGGCGACGGACGACTTCGCGGCCGGGGCGGACGACTGCGCGGCGGCATGACCCACGGGTGCGGCGAGGGCTCCTGCGACCAGGGCGACACCGGTCGCTACCGCCAGCCGACGGTGGGGGAAAAGAACAGGCACGTGGATCAACTCCGGTGCTCGGGACGTCGGTCGGGGCAGTACGGAAACGCTTCCGTACTGCCCCGTACGACGTTGCGACCCGGCGGATGGTTGTGCCGAAGTGCCGACGACCGATGACGGATGCCGTCGGCTCAGCCCTCCTTGAAGGTGTCGAGATGGGCGAAGGCCACCACGTTGTCCTTGTAGTCCTTGGCGGTCTTGTCGTACGCGCCACCGCAGGTGATCAGGCGCAACTGGGCGGAGTTGGTGTCGGCGTAGACCCGCTCGTCGGGGAAGTCCGCCTTGCTGAACTGCTCGACGGAATCCACCTTGAACGTGGCGACGGAGCCGTCGGCGCGGGTGATGTCCACCTTGGCGCCGGGCTTGAGGTACTGGAGCTGGAGGAACACGGCCGGGCCGGTCATCGTGTCCACGTGGCCCGCCACGATCGAGGCGCCGCGCTCACCGGGGGTGGCGCCGTCCTTGTACCAGCCGACCAGGTTGTTGTCGTCGGGGGGCGGCGCGTCCAGCTGGCCGTTGGCACCGAGGGACAGATCGGTGAACGGGGCGTTGACGCCGATGGCCGGGATGCTCAGCCGCTTGGGGACGGAACGCGGCATGGTCGGGCCGACGGTGGTCGGGGACGGGGGGAGCGGGGCGGGCGCGGCGTGGGAGCCGAGGACCTCGGGAGTGGCGGACGAGACGGCCGCAGGTGGGGCGGGCGGTTTGTCGTCGGCCGAGGTGCCGAAGGAGTTGTAGATGAGGAGGACGCCGACGCCGGCTGTCACGGCGGGCCACATCAGGGCGCGGCCCAGTGTGGTGCGGGAGGCAGTCCGGGTGGGGGTGGAGCCGGTCGACTGCGGGGCGGCCATGGGAACGTGCCTTTCGGTTCAGTCGTGCGGTGCTGAGGGGGCGGGCGCGGGTGCGGCAGGTGCAGCCCCCGTTGCGTGTGCGGGACCTGTCGGATTCGCGGGGGCTCACCGGATCCGCCGGGGCTTATTCGGGATTTACTCGGGGGGAAACGCAGCCGCCGCGACCGCCGCCCCGAGGGGCGACGGCCGCGACAACGTGCCGTTCGGACGGCGATGGGCCCGGTCAGGCCATCGCGCCACCCGTCGACTGGCGGCGGCGCAGCTTGTACGCGCCGACACCGACACCGCCGAGGAGCAGCGCCGAGCCGGCGGCCAGACCGCCACCGGTCATCGCCATGCCGCCACCACCGGTGTGGACGCCGCCGCGGGGGCGGTCGCCGCGGTCGCCGTAGCCACCCCGGTCGTCGCCGCGGTCGCCGTAACCACCACGGTCGCCACCGCGGTCACCACCGCGGTCGCCGTAGCCGCCGCGGTCGTCCTTGCCACCCTTGTCGCCGTAGCCGCCGCGGCCGCCCTCGTCGTCACCGGTGATCACGGAGGCCATGAAGCCGCCGCCGGCGTGGACGCCGCCCCAGGGCTTGTCGCCCCGGTCGCCGCCGTAGCCACCACGGTCTCCACCGCGGTCCCCGCCGCGGTCGTCCTTGCCGCCCTTGTCGCCGTAGCCGCCGCGGTCGTCCTTGCCGCCCTTGTCGTGGTCGCCGCCGCGGCCGCCCTCGTCGTCACCGGTGATCACGGAGGCCATGAAGCCGCCGCCGGTGTGGACGCCGCCCCAGGGCTTGTCGCCGCGGTCTCCACCACGGTCGCCGCCGTAGCCGCCACGGTCTCCACCGCGGTCTCCACCGCGGTCTCCACCGCGGTCCCCGCCGCGGTCGTCCTTGCCGCCCTTGTCGTGGTCGCCGCCGCGGCCGCCCTCGTCGTCACCCGTGATGACGCGAGCCATGAAGCCGCCACCGGTGTGGACACCACCGTGGGGGCGGTCGCCGCGTCCGCCGCGGTCGTCGCCGTAGCCGCCGCGGTCGTCCTTGCCGCCCTTGTCGTGGTCGCCGTAGCCACCGCGGTCGTCCTTGCCACCCTTGTCGTGGTCGCCGCCGCGGCCGCCCTCGTCGTCACCCGTGAGGATGGAGGCCATGAAGCCGCCGCCGGCGTGGACGCCGCCCCAGGGCTTGTCGCCCCGGTCGCCGCCCCGGTCGCCGCCGTAGCCGCCGCGGTCTCCACCACGGTCGCCGCCGTAGCCGCCGCGGTCGCCGCCGCGGTCGGAGTCGGACTTCCCGTGGTCTTCGCCGCGCGAGGACGAGTAACCGTTGTCGTGATCGGAGTCGCCGGACGTCGCCATGGCGTAGGCGGCCGGACCGGTGATGGCGAGGACCGCTGTGACGGCGGCCGAAGCGAACAGTGTGCGGGCAGAGCGCATCTGAACACATTCCTTCCGACGCAACTGCGAAGAGTGACGGGCTGTCGACTCAATGTGGCGCAGTGGCGACGTGATCCACCGTCAGTCGGAATGCCGATCCGCGCCATCGGGGAGAGGCGCATTGGAGCTATACCCTGCTCTTTTCGGGTGGCACCGGGCCGATAATCACCCGTTGGATTGCATGAGGCGCCGTGTGAGGTTTGGGCGGCGGAGGGCCACCCGTTTGCCGGTGCGTCAGTTCTTCGGTGCGCCCGGCGCCCGGTCCGCCCGCATTTCTCATTTCCCGTCAACGGCGTTCTGGAAAGGGAGGATTGGGCGGGTTTCGCGTGGACCCTGTCGCGGACGGGCCGGGCGGGACGGTTCCGGCGGCCCGTCAGTTTCTTCGTGCGAAGGCCCCCGATCCGGGGCCATGACGTGCGGTACCGGGCGACTCGCCGCCTCTGACCTGTTTGCTTTCGGACGGCGAGAGGTGTTCGGGACCTGAGGCGGCGACCGGGGCCGGTAAATCGGTTGTCGACGGGTCCGGCCCCTGCTGTACTCGCCGCTGACGTCCACCGGCCGAAGGAGCGGATCATGCGCGGAACTCACATGTTCATTCAGACGGGAATTGCCACCGATCTCGAAGACATGGAGTTTCGTGCACACGCTGAACCTGGGAATTCTGGCGCATGTCGACGCCGGTAAGACGAGCCTGACCGAGCGGCTGCTCCACGCCGCCGGAGTCATCGACGAAATCGGCAGCGTCGACGACGGGAGCACCCGGACCGATTCCCTGGCGCTCGAACGGCAACGCGGCATTACGATCAAATCCGCCGTCGTCTCGTTCGCCGTCGACGACACCACCGTCAATCTGATCGACACCCCCGGTCACCCGGATTTCATCGCCGAGGTGGAACGGGTCCTGAACGTGCTCGACGGCGCCGTGCTGGTCGTCTCCGCGGTGGAGGGCGTCCAGGCGCAGACCCGCGTCCTGATGCGGACGCTGCGCCGCCTGCGCATCCCGACGCTCGTCTTCGTGAACAAGGTCGACCGGGGCGGCGCGCGGACCGGCGCCGTGCTGCGGAGCATCGCCGAGAAGCTGACCCCGGCCGTGGTCGCCATGGGCTCGGTCGACGCAGCGGGCGGTCCGGCCGCCCGCTGCGTGCCGTACACCGGCGCCGACACCGGCTTCACGGACCGGCTTGCCGAACTGCTCGCCGACCACGACGACGAACTCCTGGCCGCGTACGTCGGGGACGCCGGGCCGCTCCCGTACGACCGGCTGCGCGGGGAACTGGCGGCACAGACCGGGCGGTCCCTGGTGCACCCGGTGTACTTCGGCTCGGCGATCACCGGCGCGGGGGTGGACGCCCTGATCGGCGGCGTCCGGGAGCTGCTGCCCGCGGGCCGGGGCGATGCCGAGGGGCCGGTCGCGGGCACGGTCTTCAAGGTGGAACGCGGACCGGGCGGCGAGCGGACGGCGTACGTCCGGATGTTCTCGGGCACGGTGCGGGTCCGCGACCGGCTGCCGTTCGGCCGGGGCGAGGGGCGTGGTGAGGGCAGGGTGACCGGGATCGACGTCTTCGACGGGGGCTCGGTCGTGCGCGGGTCGGAGGTCGGCGCGGGCCGGATCGCGAGGCTCCGGGGGCTCGACGGCATCCGGATCGGCGACCCGGTCGGGGCGCCGGACGCGGACGGCGCGGCCGGGCCGGGCCGGTGGTTCGCCCCGCCGACGCTGGAATCGGTCGTGGTTCCCCGCCCGCCCGCGAACCGGGGCGAGCTGTACTCCGCGCTCGCCCGGCTCGCCGACCAGGACCCGCTGATCGACCTGCGGCAGGACGACGTCCGCAAGGAGCTGTCCGTATCGCTCTACGGCGAGGTGCAGAAGGAGGTCATCGAGGCGACGCTGGCCGACGAATTCGGCATCGGCGTCACCTTCCGCGAGACCACCACCATCTGCCTGGAACGGCCGAGCGGCAGCGGCGCGGCGCACGAGATCATCGACGAGGGGGAGAACCCCTTTCTGGCGACCGTCGGACTCAGGGTCGACCCCGCCCCCGTCGGCAGCGGCATCGCCTACCGCCTGGAGGTGGAACTCGGTTCGATGCCCTTCTCCCTGATGCGGGCGGTGGAGGAGACCGTGGGGGAGACCCTGCGGCAGGGAATTCACGGCTGGCAGGTCACCGACTGCGTCGTCACCATGACGCATTCCGGCTACTGGCCCCGCCAGAGCCATTCCCACGGGGTCTTCGACAAGAGCATGTCGAGCACCGCGGGGGACTTCCGGAACCTGACGCCGCTGGTCCTGATGAGCGCGCTGGAACGGGCCGGCACCACGGTGCACGAGCCGGTGCACCGGTTCCGGCTGGAACTCCCCGAGGACCTGTTCGGCCCGGTCCTGCCCGTGCTCGCCCGGCTGGGGGCGGTCCCCGGCACGCCCGCCGTGCACGGTTCCGCCTGCGTGCTGGAGGGCGAGATCCCGGCGGCCCGCGTCCACGAACTCCAGCAGCGGCTTCCGTCCCTGACGCGCGGTGAGGGGATGCTGGAATCCGGCTTCGACCGGTACCGGGCCGTCGTCGGCCCGCCCCCGGCCCGGCCGCGCACGGACCACGACCCGCTCAACCGCAAGGAGTACCTGCTGCGCACGATGCGCAAGGTCGCGGCGGGCGGGGAGGCGCGGTGACCTGGTGATCCGGTGACGGTGCCCGCGGCCCGGACGTCGCCGCTCGTTAGGATCGGGCCGGACCCGTGAGGGCCGGGGAGGCGTTTCGCGACGGTCCGGGCCGTGCGGGGGACCTGATCATCGATGTGACACGACGGCCGGGCCGTCGTCGGGAGAAGTGAGCAAACCGTGGCCATGGTGGGCCTGTTCTGGATCGCCGAGGGCGACGTGTACCTGGGCGCGAAGCCGACCGGTCTGGCGCCCGGGGTGCGCCTGACCCCCGAGGGTGTGATGGGCCTCGGCGACGGGCAGTCCACCCTCCACCTCTGGGAGGACGTGCGGGCCCTGACCCTGGCCGACGTCCCCATGAAGTCCTTCATGCGGCAGGCCGGGAAGGCCGGGGGCGTGGCCCTGGAGACGGTGATGAACCTGGTCCTGCCCGAGCGCCCGCTCCGGGCGGGCGAGGCCCCGCCGACGATGACGCTGCACGTGAGCACGGACGGCGGCGACCACCGGCTGACGGCCTACACCGCCGCGGCCGCCGGCTACTCCTCGACGGAGGCGGAGCTCTCCGGGGCCCTCCTGTCCCGCCTCACGGAGGGCGCCGCGACGATGTCCACGACGCTCGCCGCGATGTCGGACTGGGGCCGCCGGGCGGAGGGCGGATCGCCCCGGGGCGCGGAGCGGGAACGACTGCTGCGGCAGTGGGCGGACCAGGGAAGCTGACGCCGGGGCCCTTCCGGCCGCGGATACCGGGCGCGGGCCCGCGCCGGGGTCAGCGCTCGGTGGCCGCCTGCTCCAGCTGGGCGGTGATGCCCTGCCGGTCGATCTGGATCCAGTACTCGACGATGAGTCCGTCCTCGACGCGATAGACCGCGCTGGTCATCGCCGTGACCGGGGCACCGGTCGGCCGGTAGTGGTCCACCGGCCCGACGTGCCGCCCGTGCTGGGTCCAGCGGGCGTGGACCCGGTCCCCTTCGGCGACGAGCTCGTCCACGGTCAGGGTGAAGGGGCCGTACGCGTCGAGCATCTCCTGGACGTGCTCGGTGTACTGCTGCGGCGTCCGCTCCACGGTCGCCGGGGCCTCCGAGACGACCTGATGGGCCCGGACCCGGTCGGCCATGAAGCGACCGGCCCGGTCGGGGTGCAGCCCCGAGCGCACCTGAAGGAGGAACTGGTGGACGGTGTCCTTGGCGTTGCTCATGGGCGAAGTGTGGCATTCCGCTCGGGTTGCGGCGGATTCGGGGCGCTCGACGTGACGAGCGCCAAAAGGCCCTGATCCGGAAGGCCCTAGTTCAGCAAGGACCGTGCCGCCCGCGCCCGGCGCCGTATGTCTTCCGCCGCCGTGGGCTCGACCGCGTCGACCACGTCCGCGTACTCCTCCATCTCCGCCGCCCCGCGCAGGAACTGGCCGCTCTGCACGAGCAGCTGCGCACGCTCGTAGCGCAGCCTGGCGGGGTGCGAGGGCAGCAGCAGCGAGAGGTCCACGGCCCACAGCGCCACGTCCGTGCGCTCCGGACGGTGCGCGGCCCAGGCCCTGATGTTGTTCAGGATGCGCAGCACGATGTCCAGGGTCTGCGCGGGCACCAGCATCGACTCGTCGAGCGGCCGCCCGGTCGCCCCCGCCGCCAGCAGCTCCGCGTCCTGACCGGTCATCGGCCGGCCGCCGTCGAACGGATCGGCCAGCACCCGCTCGTCCGGATCACCGAAACCGACGACGAAATGGCCGGGCAGCGCCACCCCGTACACCGGGGCCCCGGCACGGCGCGCCACCTCGATCCACACCACGGACAGCAGGATCGGCAGCCCCCGGCGCCGCCGCAGCACCTCGTGCAGCAGCGACGACTCCAGCCGCCGGTAGTCCGCCGACGAGCCCGCGAAACCGCACCGCTCACCGAGCAGCTCGGCGAGGGCCGAGGCCCAGGCCCGGCCGCCCCGCACCCCGTAGGGAAGCCGGCCCGCCAGCTCGTCCAGCTCGATCTGCGCCGCGTCGATCCCGTGCTCGCCCAGCGAGGGATCGGCCACCGCACCCAGCAGCAGGCAGAGCAGCGCGAGGTCGGGCCGCTCCTCGCGCGCCTCCTCGGCGAACCGCCCGCGCAGCTCGTCGGGGCCGGGACGGTCCGGCTGCTGCTCGTGGTGGTGATGGCTCATCGGGATCGTCCGCCTCGGTGAGGGTTCATCGGGATCGTCCGCCTTCGTCACGCCGGTCCGTCATGCCGACCGGAAGTGGTGGTACAGGTGGTGGACCGCGAACCCCATGCCCTCGTACATCGCTCGCGCGGCCTCGTTGTCCGACTCCACCTGGAGCCAGGCCGCCGAAGCACCCTCGTCCAGGGCCCGGCGGGCGAGTGCGGTCATCACGGCGGTGGCCAGGCCCCGACGCCGGTACGCCGGATCGACCTCGACGGCCATGAAGCCCGCCCACCGGCCGTCCACCACGCACCGGCCGATCGCGGCGGGCGGGACGGGGACACCGGCCGCGCCGGACGTGTCGGCGTCGTCGGCCGGTACCGAGGCGAACCACACCGACGGGCCGCCGCGCAGCACCTGGAGGACGTGCGGGCCCGGCGTCTCGAAGCGCTGGTAGCGGGAGAGCCACGCCTCGTCGAGGTCCCGGCCCAGCCGCACCCGCGACACGTCCGCCGCCAGGTCGCCGATCGGCGCCAGCGCGGCGGTCCGCACCTCCGTCGTCACCTCGCGCCGCCAGCCGCGCTCCGTCAGCTCCGCGCAGAGCAGCTCCTGGGTGCCCTCGCCGCCGGTCGCGGCCTGGACGTACGCGGGCAGGCCCCGTTCCCCGTACCACTGCCCGACGCGCCGGAGCGCCTCGTCGAGCGGCATGCCCGGATCGCCGAGCGGCAGCACGGAGTTGGCGCGCCGGGTGAACCCCCGTGCGGCGCGCAGCCGCCAGTCGCCCAGCGGTTCGCTCTCCACCGGGGGCCAGGCACGGGCACAGACGGCGGACAGTTCGTCGAAGGAGGCGGCGGGGCCGCGGCGGCGGGCCGGGGCGGCGGGCACGACCTTGCCCGCGACCAACGCGGACTCGTCGATCCGGACGGATTCACCGTTCTTCCGTGTGATCGAGAGCACACCATCGTCCCATGATGTGAGAACCCCGACGGTGTCCGTGAACTTCACGCCTTGAGGATCGGTCTCGCACACACGCCGGACTGATACCCGTTTGCCCACGTCAACCGGTGTGATTCGGACCTCGAACTGTCCGCCGATGGTGAATTCCACAGCTCTGTGCGCCCCTCCTGTTCGGTTCGTGCCCCGGAACGGAGATACTAGGGGTGGGCATCGACGACGCCGCGCTCCCGCGCGAGAGCCAACGCCCTACCGAGGAGGAACGACAGCGTGACCTACGTCATCGCGCAGCCTTGTGTCGACGTGAAGGACAAGGCCTGCATCGAAGAGTGCCCCGTCGACTGCATCTACGAGGGCCAGCGGTCCTTGTACATCCACCCGGACGAATGCGTCGACTGTGGAGCCTGTGAGCCGGTGTGCCCGGTCGAGGCGATCTTCTACGAGGACGACACTCCGGACGAGTGGAAGGACTACTACAAGGCGAACGTCGAGTTCTTCGACGACCTCGGGTCGCCGGGTGGTGCCTCCAAGCTGGGCCTGATCGAGCGCGACCACGCGTTCATCGCCGCGCTCCCGCCGCAGAACCAGTAGTCGGCGGCCGCCACGCGCACCGCCCCGGTCCCGTACGGCTCGTCACCGTGCGGGGCCGAGGCGTTTTCGCACCCGGGCGACGAGTGCCCGGCGGCCCGTACGAGAAAGCCACGTACGAGAAAGCAGAGAGATTCCGTGTCCGCAGTCTCCTCCCGTCTCCCGGTCTTCCCGTGGGACAAGCTCGCCCCCTACAAGTCGACGGCCGCGGGGCACCCCGACGGCATCGTCGACCTGTCCGTCGGCACGCCCGTCGACCCGGTGCCCGCGCTGATCCAGGAGGCGCTCGTCGCCGCCGCCGACAGCCCCGGCTATCCGACGGTGTGGGGGACCGCCGAGCTGCGCGACGCGATCACCGGCTGGCTGGAGCGGCGGCTCGGCGCGGCCGGGGCGACGCACGAGAACGTCCTGCCGGTCGTCGGCTCCAAGGAACTGGTGGCCTGGCTGCCGACCCAGCTCGGCCTCGGCGCGGGCGACAAGGTGGCGTACCCGCGGCTCGCCTACCCCACGTACGAGGTGGGTGCCCGGCTCTGCGGCGCCGAGCCCGTGGTCTACGACGACCCGACCGAGCTGGACCCGGCCGGGCTGAAGCTGCTCTGGCTGAACTCGCCGTCCAACCCGACCGGCCGCGTCCTGTCCAAGGACGAGCTGACCCGGATCGTCGCCTGGGCCCGCGAGCACGACGTGCTGGTCTTCAGCGACGAGTGCTACCTGGAACTGGGCTGGGAGGCCGAGCCGGTCTCCGTGCTGCACCCGGACGTCTGCGGCGGCACGTACGACGGCGTCGTCGCCGTCCACTCGCTCTCCAAGCGCTCCAACCTGGCCGGGTACCGGGCCGCCTTCATCGCGGGCGACCCGGCCGTGCTGGGCGAGCTGCTGCTGATCCGCAAGCACGGCGGAATGATGACGCCCGCCCCGGTCCAGGCCGCGACGGTCGCGGCGCTCGGCGACGACGCGCACGTCACCGAGCAGCGCGAGCGGTACGCGGAACGGCGCACGGCCCTGCGCGCGGCACTGGAGGCGCACGGCTTCCGGATCGAGCACAGCGAGGCCAGCCTCTACCTGTGGGCCACCCGCGACGAACCGTGCTGGGAGACCGTGGCGTACCTGGCGGAGCTCGGCATCCTGGTGGCGCCGGGCGACTTCTACGGCCCGGCCGGGGACCGCTTCGTGCGCGTGGCGTTCACGGCGACGGACGAGCGGGTCGCGGCGGCGGTCAAGCGCCTGGCACCGTAGACGGCCTGTCCGTACCGGATCGTGCGCACGCGCGAGGGGCCTCGGGAACGCATCGCGTCCCGAGGCCCCTCGCGCGTGGTGCGCCGGCCGATGGCCGGGGCGGGTCAGCCGAGCGGCAGACCGCCCCCGGCCGCGCCGCCGAGGGTCTCGCCCGCGTTGCCCGCGAGGCCGCCCGCGGCCTTCTGCACGGTGGGGGCCGCCTGGGTGCCGGCCTCGCCGACGGTCTTGCTCGCGACCGGGAGGGCCGTGCCGACGAGCTTGCCGCCGGTCTCGTTCGCCGTGCCGGCACCCTGCCGGGACGCGCCGTCGACCGCCTTGCCGAGACCGGCGCCGTCCGCCACCTCGCCGAGGCCGGCTCCGTCGACGGTGGTCAGACCGCCGAGCTCCGGGGCCTGCGGAAGCGTCGCGGCACCCGCGGCTCCGGCCGCGCCGACCACGGGGGCGGCACCTGCGGCGATCAGCAGCGCGGCACGGGCGATCCGGCGGGTCAGGGGGAGGGACATGATGCTCCTTCGACGGGGTGAGGAATCTGTCTGTCCGTTGATCGGACGCAATGACAACCGTCGTGAGGGCGGGAGAGGTTGCGGTGGGCCGAGGTAAAGAGTCGGTAACGCACCGCACGGTCCGCAGCGGCGGAATTCGGTCGGTCCGCGACTTTCCGGACGGGTGGATGAACCATCACTTCCCTTGTGGCGCAAGGGAAGTGGCGATTATTCGAGAAGCAGTGGGGGCTGTCGCGACGGTCCGCGCGCGGGGGCGGACGGGAGGCGCCGGATGACCGCTGCGAGCGATCGGACGAACTACTGCGCGAGGCCGATCCGGACCTCGGTGGTGCCCGATTCCTTGCGTTCCGTCCGCCAGCCCGCCCCGGCCTTCCACACCCGGCCCGCGTAGGACACCTCGTCGATCCGCAGCGCCTCGGAGCGCGCGACCGCCCAGTGCGCGAGCTCCCAGCCGCGCCGGTCCGTGCCCTTCCCGCCGCCCCCGGACGCACGGGTCGCGCGCACCGGCACCGAGACCGGGCCCGCCGCCGGGGCCCCGGCCGCGGACTTCCCGTCCGGCGACGCGACCTCCCGCGCGGGCAGCACGTCCTTGCCGAAGGCGCGCACCAGTTCCGAGCGCACCTTGGCCGGGTCCGCCTTCGCGCCCGTCGCCCGCGGCGGCACGCAGTTCAGCGCGGCGGGCGTCCGGCCGGTCAGCGCCGCCGCCAGCAGCGCCGCGTCCGGCTCGTGCTTCGCGTACGCCTGCGGGAAGCCACTGCGCTGGACCCGCTGCGCGGCGACCGTCAGCGGCAGCCGCGAGTAGCCGGGGACCTTCGCCAGGTGCCGGTAGAACTCACCGGCGGAGTAGACCGGGTCCAGGATCTGCTCCTCCGTGCCCCAGCCCTGCGAGGGACGCTGCTGGAACAGGCCCAGCGAGTCCCGGTCGCCGTGCTCGATGTTGCGCAGCCCGGACTCCTGGAGGGCGGTCGCCAGCGCGATCGTCACGGCGCGCTCCGGCATCCCGCGCGAGGCGCCGACCGCCGAGATCGTCGCGGCGTTGGACGCCTGCTCGGGACTCATCCGGTACGTACGGGCCCGGCCGTCCGAACCGTCGGCGGACTCCACCGTGCAGCCCTCGACGAGCTTGTTGCCGGTGACGTACTGAACGGCCAGATAGCCGCCGAGCGCGGCGAGCACGACAAGAGCCGCCGTGATGCGGAAGAGACGGCTGCGGCCGGTGTGTCGGCTGGTGGAAGAGGCGGTCCGGGGCACGGGGCCACCGTACTGGAGTGCCGGACCGGGACCGAGGGCCCAGGGGCCCAGGCCCGGATCATGACGCGCCCGAGGAGTCCGATCCGCCCCGGAGCGAACGAAAAGCCCTGCTCCCGTACCGTCCCGTACGGTCGCGTCCGCGGCCGGCGGCGGGACGGCCGGGCCGGGGGCCGCGCACCGGCCGTGGCGGGCGTCCCGCCACGGCCCGGGGTGAGACGGCCCTGCCGACCGCGAGCGGGGTCGTTAGGGTCGGTGCCATGCCCGAAACCACACTTGACCTCACCCAGGACGGCCCGGCGCTCACCGCCGCGCTCGTCGACTTCCCCTCGGTCAGCGGTCAGGAGAAGGACCTCGCCGACGCGATCGAGTCGGCGCTGCGCACGCTCCCGCACCTGACCGTCGACCGGCACGGCAACAACATCGTGGCCAGGACGAACCTGGGCCGGGCCGAGCGGGTCGTGCTCGCCGGGCACATCGACACCGTGCCGATCGCGGACAACGTGCCGTCCCGGCTCGACGCCGACGGCCTGCTGTGGGGCTGCGGCACCTCCGACATGAAGTCGGGCGTCGCCGTCCAGCTGCGGATCGCCGCGACCGTGCCCGAGCCCAACCGCGACCTGACCTTCGTCTTCTACGACAACGAGGAGGTCGCCGCGCACCTCAACGGCCTCGGCCACATCGCCGACGCCCACCCGGACTGGCTCGCGGGCGACTTCGCGGTCCTGCTGGAGGGCTCCGACGGCGAGGTCGAGGGCGGCTGCCAGGGCACCCTGCGGGTCTTCCTGCGCACCGAGGGCGAGCGGTCCCACTCCGCGCGCGGCTGGATGGGGTCCAACGCCATCCACACCGCGGCCCCGGTCCTGGCCCGCCTCGCCGCGTACGAGCCGCGCCGCCCGGTCATCGACGGCCTCGAATACCGCGAGGGCCTGAACGCGGTACGGATCGAGGGCGGCGTCGCCAACAACGTCATCCCCGACGCCTGCACCGTCGTCGTCAACTACCGGTACGCCCCCGACCGCACCGCCGAGGAGGCGCTGGCCCACGTCCACGAGGTCTTCGCGGACTGCGGCGTCGCCGAATTCGTCGTCGACGACCACTCGGGCGCGGCCATGCCCGGCCTCTCCCACCCGGCGGCGAAGGCGTTCATGGCGGCGGTCGGCGGCACCGCCCGGCCCAAGTTCGGCTGGACCGACGTCTCCCGCTTCGGCTCCCTCGGCATCCCCGCCGTGAACTACGGCCCCGGCGACCCGCTCCTGGCGCACAAGCGCGACGAGCACGTGAAGGTCGAGCGGATCACCCACTGCGAGGAGCGGCTCCGCTCCTGGCTCACCGGCTGACCCACGGCATTCCCCCGGCCGTAACCTTCGGCGATCTACCCTGACCTGACACGGACGGCCGCCGTCGGACGGCCGTCGATCGTCGTCGGAGGGAGCAGGTCATGGGCAACCCCGAGGGAGCACGTGTCCCCGAGGAGCAGCGGCTCGGACCAGTACTGCGCCGCAGGGAACAGGTGCAGCCCGGCACCACCGACCAGCGGCTGCTGGACACCGAGGGCGACTCCGAGTGGGTGCACACCGACCCGTGGCGGGTGATGCGCATCCAGTCGGAGTTCGTCGAGGGCTTCGGCGCGCTGGCCGAACTGCCGAGCGCCATCAGCGTCTTCGGCTCCGCCCGCACTCCGGCCGACGGACCCGACTACGAGGCGGGCGTACGGATCGGCAAGGCCCTGGTCGAGGCGGGCTTCGCGGTGATCACCGGGGGCGGGCCCGGCGCGATGGAGGCGGCGAACAAGGGGGCGCGGGAGGCGAAGGGCGTCTCGGTCGGCCTCGGCATCGAGCTGCCCTTCGAGTCGGGCCTCAACCCGCACGTCGACATCGGCGTGAACTTCCGCTACTTCTTCGTCCGCAAGACGATGTTCGTGAAGTACGCGCAGGGCTTCGTCGTGCTGCCCGGCGGGCTCGGCACCCTGGACGAGCTCTTCGAGGCCCTCACCCTCGTCCAGACGGGCAAGGTGACCCGCTTCCCGATCGTGCTGTTCGGCACCAAGTACTGGAGCGGCCTCGTGGACTGGCTGCGGGACACGGTGGTGGCCCAGGGCAAGGCGTCCGAGCACGACCTGCTGCTGTTCCACGTCACGGACGACGTGGACGAGGCGGTCGACCTCGTGACGAAGGAGGTCGGCCGGTAGACCGGACGGGGGCCGGGGCGCCCGCCCCCGGCCCCCGCGGGCCTCAGGCCAGGCCGCGGCGGGCCACGGCGGGCTCCCGGTGACCGGCGATCGACGCCACCATGTCCAGCACCTGCCGGGTCTCCGCCACCTCGTGCACCCGGTAGACCTGCGCGCCCAGCCACGCCGACACGGCCGTCGTCGCCAGCGTCCCGATCACCCGCTCCTTCACCGGCCGGTCGAGCGTCTCGCCCACGAAGTCCTTGTTGGACAGCGACACCAGCACCGGCCAGCCGGTCTCCGTCATCTCGCCGAGCCGCCGGGTCGCCTCCAGTGAGTGCCGGGTGTTCTTCCCGAAGTCGTGACCGGGGTCGATCATGATCCCGTCGGGCCGCACCCCGAGCGCGACCGCCCGCTCGGCCAGCCCCACCGTCACCCGCAGGATGTCCGCCATCACGTCCTCGTACCCGACCCGGTGCGGCCGGGTCCGGGGCTCGGCGCCGCCCGCGTGCGTGCACACCAGCCCGGCGCCGTACCGCGCGGCGACCTCCGCGAGCTTCGGGTCGAAGCCGCCCCACGCGTCGTTCAGCACGTCCGCGCCGGCCTCGCAGACCGCCGCGCCCACGTCGTGCCGCCAGGTGTCGACACTGATCACCACGTCCGGGTGGCGGCGGCGCACCTCCGCGACGAACCCCACCGTGCGGCGGGCCTCCTCCTCGGCGGTCACCTCCTCGCCGGGGCCCGCCTTCACGCCCCCGATGTCGACGATCGCCGCACCGTCCGCGATCGCCTGCTCGACCCGGGCGAGCGCCGGTTCGTCCCGGAAGGTCGCGCCCTGGTCGTAGAAGGAATCCGGGGTGCGGTTCACGATCGCCATGATCACCGGCTCGTGCGCACCGAATTCGCGCCGTCCCAGCCTGAGCGCACCGCTTCGCATCCCGTGTCTCTCCTCCGGTAGATCGCCCCGCGGGTCGCCTGCGCCCCTGGGCCGTGTCCGCCAAGTTATCGCCTGGTCCCGGCCGCCGGTCCCACGGTGCTGTCCGGGCGGACCCCGGTTGTCGGCCGGCGGTCCCGGACGGGCAGGGCCCCGGTTGTCGGTGCCGCATGGCACGATCGGACCCGGACAGGTTTCCGCCCATGGGGAGATGCGCGTGTTCTGGTTCTTGCTGCTGACGATGGTGGTGGTCGTGGCCGCGGTCACCCTCGCGGTGGTCGGCGGGGGGAAGAGCGCGGTCCTGCAGGACGTGGCGCCCGAGCAGCTGACCGATCCACTGCCCGCGACACGCCCGGTCGGCCGCGCGGACGTCGAAGCGCTGCGGCTCCCGGTGGTCGCGCGCGGCTACCGGATGACGGAGGTGGACGAGGCGCTCGGCCGCCTCGGTGCCGAACTCGCCGAGCGGGACGCGCGGATCGCGGAGCTGGAGTCGGCGCTGGCCGGTGCCCAGGCGACCGCGGTCGGCGGCCCCGAGCTGTTCGAGCGGCCGGCCGCGGAGCCGTCCGAGGAACGCCACCGGGCGCCGTGGGAGGCACCCGGGCAGGAGCCCGGCGGCAGCGGACACGGCCACCCCGAGCACCCCGGAGAGGAGCCCCGGCGATGAGCGGCGGAGCCGAGGCCGCCCAGGACGGCGGACTGCGCTGTCCCTGGGGGCTCGCCACCGAGGACTACCTCGCGTACCACGACACCGAATGGGGCCGCCCCGTCCACGGCGACGACGCCCTCTTCGAACGGCTCTGCCTGGAGGCGTTCCAGTCGGGCCTGTCCTGGCTGACGATCCTGCGCCGCCGCGAGGGCTTCCGCTCCGCCTTCGCCGGGTTCAAGATCCCCGCGGTGGCGGAGTTCACCGGTGCCGACGAGGACCGTCTCCTCGCCGACGCGGGCATCATCCGCAACCGGGCGAAGATCGAGGCGACCCTCGCCAACGCCAAGGTGCTGGCCGGCTGGCGCGCCGGCGAGCTGGACGAGCTGATCTGGTCCCACGCCCCCGACCCGGCGGGCCGCCCCGCCCCGCGCACCCTCGGCGACGTCCCCGCCGTCACCCCGGAGTCGACGGCGCTGGCCAAGGACCTCAAGAAGCACGGACTGCGCTTCGTCGGACCCACCACCGCCTACGCCCTGATGCAGGCGTGCGGCCTGGTCGACGACCACCTGGCCGACTGCGTGGCGCGCGGCGGCGGCGCCGCTTAGCCCGCCGGTCTCCCGGCCCGACGCGTCCAGGGCCCCGGCGGAGCGCCGGGGCCCTGGGAGTTTTCGATGCTGCCGGGTTTCGGCGCTACCGGCCGAGGTACTTCGGCTTCTCCTTGTTCAGGAATGCCTGCACCGCGATGGTGTGGTCCTCGGACGCGCCCGCCCGGGTCTGGAGCTCGTCCTCCTTCTCCAGCGCCTCGTCGAGCGTGTGCCCGGCGCCGTGGGCCAGGGACTCCTTGAGCGCGGCGTACGCCACCGTGGGGCCGGACGCCAGGGCGCGGGCCACGGCGGCGGCCTCGGCGGCCAGGTCCGCCGCCGGCACCAGCTTGTTCACGATGCCCAGCTCGTACGCGTCCTGCGCGGAGATCGAGCGCGGGAAGAACAGCAGATCGGCCGCGCGGCTCTGCCCGATCAGCCGGGGCAGCGTCCAGGAGACGCCCGAGTCGGCGGTGAGCGCGACACCGGCGAACGAGGTGTTGAACGAGGCGGTGTCGGCGACCACCCGGTAGTCGCAGGCGAGCGCGAAGCCGAAACCGGCGCCCGCGGCGACGCCGTTCACCCCGGCGACGACCGGCTTGGGCATTCCGGTGAGGGCCCGGACGATCGGGTTGTAGTGCTCCCGCACGGTGCTCAGCGCGTTGCCGCCGTCCGACTCGCGGGCCTCGGCGAGCTTGGCCACGTGCTCCTTCAGGTCCTGGCCCACACAGAAGGCGCGCCCGGTCGCGGTGAGCAGAACGGCCCGTACGGCGGTGTCGGCGGCAGCGGCCTCCAGCGCGTCCCGGAGCGCCACCTTGGCCGCGGTGTCCATGGCATTCATCGCGTCGGGACGGTTGAGGGTGATCGTCGCGAGTCCGTCGCTCACCTCGTAGAGCACGCTGTCCGCCATGTGATCGGCCATTTCGTTGTCCCCTCCGGGCCTCGGGCAATGCCTGTCCAGGCAAGCATGGCCGACGCGGGCGGAAGCCGACATGTGACCTGCGTCTAACAATTGCGCCCCCACAAGGGGGTGAGGGGGGCGGAGTATCGCAGGTCGATCGCCGAAATGGGTGGTTTTGAGAGAGCGCGTTGCACAAGCGATGCCGACCGAGGTTGGTCATCGGGGTCTGTGATGCGGGATAATGGCCTGGAAGCAATGTGTTCGATGCCGGTGACACAGCGCCTGTCAGTGGGGCCGCCGGTTGCGATGAGCTGGTTTCAGGAAGGGGAACGAGCATGGCGGCCATGAAGCCGCGGACGGGCGACGGCCCGCTCGAGGTGACAAAGGAGGGGCGGGGCATCGTCATGCGCGTTCCGCTCGAAGGCGGCGGTCGGCTTGTCGTGGAGCTGACGCCGGACGAGGCCGATGCACTCGGCGACGCCCTCAAGAAGGTCGTCGGCTGAACAGAGGCGTTCACTCTTCATCACTGCCCCGGCACGGTCACCGTGCCGGGGCAGTGATGCGTTCACGACGCCCCGGGGCCGACCGGTCGGCCGACCGGCCCGCCGTCCGGGAGCCCTGACGGCGCCGGGTCGCGCCCTGCGGCCCGGCCGCCCCGGGCCCGTTCCGGTCGCTCAGCCCCGCCGCACCGCGCACAGCAGCCCGTCGCCCACCGGCAGCAGCGTCGCCATCAGCTCCTGGCTCTCCCGCACCGTGCGCAGCAGCTCCCGCAGCCGCAGCACCTCCGCGGGCTGGGCCGAGGAGTCGACCGTACGGCCGTCGGCGAAGACGCCCTCGAAGCAGACGAGGCCGCCGGGCCGCAGCAGACGCAACGATTCGGCGAGACAGTCCAGGCTCTCCAGCCGGTCGCCGTCGCAGAACACGAGGTCGTACCCGCCGTCCGCGAGCCGCGGCAGCACGTCCAGGGCGCGGCCGGGAATGAAGCGGGAGCGGTTGGCGGCGAAGCCCGCGGCCCGGAACGCCTCACGGGCGAACTGCTGGCGCTCGGGCTCCGGGTCGACCGTGGTCAGCACCCCGTCGGGCCGCATGCCGTGCAGCAGGTAGAGGCCGGACACGCCGGTGCCGGTGCCGATTTCGGCCACCGCTTTGGCGTCCGTCGTGGCAGCGAGCAGGCGCAGCGCGGCGCCGGTGCCTGGCGACACCGGGCGGAGCCCTGCGTCCCGGGCCCGGTCCCTGGCCCAGCGCACTGCTTCGTCCTCGGCGACAAAGGCGTCGGCGAACGCCCAGCTCGTCTGCCGGTTGGCGGTAATGACCCTCTCCTGTCCCCGTAGTTGGCGCAACGGTGACTGTATCCGCTGGACCCGGGAACCCGCAGATGGGACCGGGCGTTATGAGGAGGCGGGGGAGAGCCCGTGGGACCGGCCCCGCAGATCGGGTCCGGGAAGCCGCGGGCCGATGCTTTCCCGGGGCGTGTCCCCGGCCCCAGCAGGAAAAAGGCTTATCCGGAGCTAACGGGCGAGGTGGCTATGGTAGGGACTCCACTGGACACCACCAGAGCCGACAGGGGAGGTGCGGCTGCGCCTGTGGATCGGGGAGGAGTGCTGCGGCGCTTTCTCAGGTCGGCGGGTGAGCCGAAATCCGTGACCTACATTGCTGACCGTTCTTCCAACGACTCCGCACCGACCGCGACCTTCGCCTCCGATGCGGAATCCCAGGCGTGGACACCGCCCTCATGGGAAGAGATCGTCAGCACGCACAGCGGCCGGGTCTACCGCCTCGCCTACCGACTGACGGGCAACCAGCACGACGCCGAGGACCTCACCCAGGAGGTCTTCGTCCGTGTCTTCCGGTCGCTGTCGACCTATACGCCCGGCACCTTCGAGGGCTGGCTGCACCGCATCACGACCAACCTGTTCCTGGACATGGTCCGCCGCAAGCAGCGGATCCGCTTCGACTCCCTCGGCGACGACGCCGCCGAGCGGCTGCCGAGCCGCGAGCCGTCCCCGCAGCAGGTCTTCAACGACAGCCACTTCGACGCGGACGTGCAGCAGGCGCTGGACACCCTCGCGCCCGAGTTCCGTGCCGCCGTCGTGCTCTGCGACATCGAGGGGCTCTCGTACGAGGAGATCGCCGCGACGCTGGGCGTGAAGCTCGGCACCGTGCGCAGCCGTATCCACCGGGGCCGCTCGCACCTGCGCAAGGCGCTGCAGCACCGTTCGCCCGCCGCCCGTGCCGAGCAGCGCTCGCTGGCGGGCGCGGTACTCGCGGGGGAGGGCGGAACGGCGTGAGTGGCACAGGTCCGACCCCCGCGGAACAACACCTGGGGGATCGCCTCGCCGCGCTTGTCGACGGCGAGCTCAAACACGACGCCCGGGACCGGGTGCTCGCCCACCTCGCGACCTGTGCCAAGTGCAAGGCCGAGGCCGCGGACCAGCGGCGGCTGAAGAGCGTCTTCGCGCAGTCCGCCCCGCCCTCGCCCTCCGAGGGCTTCCTCGCCCGGTTGCAGGGCCTTCCCGGCGGACCGGGAGGTGACGGCGACGACGAGGGAAGACCGTTCGGCGGCACCGGGCGCTTCTCCGACGGGCTCTTCCCCGTGGTCCAGCCGTCCGGCAGCCGTACGGATCGGCCGGGGGACTCCCCGCTCGCGGGCTTCGGCTTCCTGCCGGCCCCGCACGGCTCGACCGCCGTGCTGCCGGGCAGACCCCCCCGTTCCGGCTTCCGGATCCATGAGGTGGGACGGGAGGCCGCCGACCGCTCGCCCTGGCGCGGCCGGAGATTCGCCTTCGCGGCGGCGAGCGCCGTCTCGCTGGCGGCCATCGCCCTCGGCGCCCTGCCCGCGGGCTCCGGGTCCGGTGCTGCGGCCCGCGCCTCGGGTTCCGGCTCCGGGAACGCCGTGACCCCCTTCGACACGGCTTCGCGCGGCGAGAGCGGCAGCCCGGCCGCCCGTCGCAACGGCAGCGGCGGCGGGCACGGCAGGCTCACGGCGGCGGAGGAGGGCGAACGCGTGGCCGTGGCGGCCCCGTCGACCGCGCCGGGCACGATGTCCGCCCCTCCCGCGGCCACTTCCGCCACCCTCTCCACGTCCGCGGTGATGTCCACCGGGAGCCTCATGGGCGGTCCCTTCACCACCCAGGTCCTGACGAACATGTCCGCGCCACCACTGATACGCCCGACCGCCCCCACCCCGCTCTTCGCCAAGGTGTTCGGGCGCCTCGCCCCGCCGCCCCCGACGCCCTACGCGCCGCCGCAGCCACCACCGTCGTCCTGGGCGCAACCGTCGGCCTCGGCTCTCCCCACCCCCACCGAGCGCGGCCTGCCGCTTTCCGTCCGGCGCTGACCGGGGTCTGCGCAAGCATTCGCAAACCTGGTTGAATTCCTGGAGCAGTTCCGGGAGGGACGCCCCCGCCGGGGCGTGCACGGGCCAGTTGAGGCAGTTGCGGGGAGAGCATGGAAGACGGGAAGTCCACCGGGCCGAAGGCGAAGTGGTGGAGCCGTCCCACACCGGGACGCGCCACCCGCACAGCGCCGGACGAGTCCTCGTTCCCCGTCGAGGACGCGCCGCCCGCGGCCGGCTCCGCGGGCGCGCCGACGGCCGGACTCCCGGCGGACGCCGCGCAGGCGCCCGGGGGCCCGGAGCCGTCCGCGCCGGACGACTCCCGCACCACCGCGGCGCCCGTGACCGCCGGGCCCCACGCCCCGGCGGCCGAAGCCCCCGAGCCGATACCGGCCGTCCCGGCCGCCGGAACACCGGTCCCCGAGGCCCCGGCCCCCGGGCCCATGACGTCCGGGCAGCCGATGAAGCCGCTGCACGAGCCCGACGAGTACAGCACCCCGCCCTACGGCGGCCCCGGCCCCTGGGCGCCCGCACCCCCCGTGCAGCGCCCGGTCCCGACCCCGGCGCACGGCACCTCCGTACCGCCGCAGTACACGGGGACGAACGGGGCGGGCACCCCGGCGCCGCTCGCCGCGGCTCCGTCGGCACCGGCCGCGCCCGCGCCCGGCTTCACGCCCCCGCCCCAGCATCCTCAGGCCCAGGCGGCCCCCGCCCCGCTCCAGCCGCAGCCGGCACAGCCGACGCAGTGGCTCCAGTACGACCCCTGGGGCGCGCCCCGGCAGCCGCTCACCACCAACCCGGGCCCGCCGGCCGGGGCCGACACCGGGCGCAAGAAGCAGCGGCGCGGCTCGCTCCTCATCGGCGCGGTGCTGCTCGCCCTGGTGGCGGGCGGCATCGGCGGCGGCATCGGGGCCTACGTCGAGCGCAACGGCGGCCTCACCCGGATCGAGCTGCCGCAGGCCGGTCGCGACAGCGGCGGCCGGGCCCCCGACAGCGTCGCCGGGATCGCCGCCAGCGCCCTGCCGAGCGTGGTCACCCTGCACGTCAGCGGCACCGGCGAGTCCGGCACCGGCACCGGCTTCGTCCTCGACAAGTCCGGCCACATCCTCACCAACAACCACGTCGTCGCCCCGGCCGGTTCGTCCGGCGACATCACCGTCACGTTCAGCGGCGGCGAGACGGCGCGCGGCGAGATCGTCGGCAAGGACAGCGGCTACGACCTGGCCGTGGTCAAGGTCTCCGGCGTCTCCGGCCTCAAGCCGCTGCCGCTGGGCAACTCCGACAACGTGCGGGTCGGTGACCCGGTGGTGGCCATCGGAGCCCCCTTCGACCTGTCCAACACGGTGACCGCCGGCATCATCAGCGCCAAGGACCGGCCGATCACCGCGGGCGGCGAGAAGGGCGACGGCAGCGACATCAGCTACGTGGACGCGCTCCAGACCGACGCCCCGATCAACCCGGGCAACTCCGGCGGGCCGCTCGTCGACGGCAAGGCCCAGGTCATAGGCATCAACAGCGCCATCCGCGCCGCCGACAGCGGTTCGTCGGGCGAGGGCGGCCAGGCCGGTTCCATCGGCCTCGGCTTCGCCATCCCGATCAACCAGGGCAAGCGGGTCGCCGAGGAACTGATCGCGACCGGCCGGGCCACCCACCCCGTGATCGGCGTCACGCTCGACATGAAGTACACCGGGGACGGCGCCCGGGTCGGCACCAAGGGCGCGGGCGGCAACCCCGCGGTGACGCCCGGCGGACCCGGCGCCAAGGCCGGGATCAGGCCCGGGGACGTCATCACGGAGGTCGACGGCCGCCGGGTGCACAGCGGCGAGGAACTGATCGTGAAGATCCGCGCCCACCGTCCCGGCGACCGTCTGGACCTCGGTCTGACACGCGGTGGTAAAGACCTGTCCATCTCTTTGACCCTCGGGTCCGCAACCGGCACGTGAGAGCCCTCGGGCGCTACCGCGACGACAGTTTCGGCGGGTACCGTGGGCCGGGTCCGGACCTCGACCGACCCGGCCCCGGAGAACACGAGGAGCAACAGGGTGTTCAATGACATAGGCGTACTCGAGCTGGTGACGCTCGGGATCCTGGGCGTGCTGATCTTCGGCCCGGACAAGCTGCCCAAGGTCATCCAGGACGCCTCGCGCTTCGTCCGCAAGGTCCGTGATTTCTCGGAGAGCGCCAAGGAGGACATCCGCACGGAGCTCGGCCCGGAGTTCAAGGACTTCGAGTTCGAGGACCTCAACCCCAAGACGTTCGTCCGCAAGCAGCTCATGGACGGCAACGACGACCTGGGGCTGAAGGAGATCCGCGAGACCTTCGACCTGCGCAAGGACCTGAACGAGATCACCGACGCGGTGAACGGCCGGGAGAGCGCCGTGGAGTCCGCCGACTCGCGCAGCGGCGTGTCGAGCAGCCCGGCGATCACCGCCGCCAACGGCTCCCCGGGCGCTCCCGACCTGCTCAAGAAGCGTGACCAGCCGGCCGTGGACAAGCCCCCGCCCTTCGACGCAGACGCCACCTGACCCCCCGCCAACCGGGCTCGTCCGGACGGTATGGCTATTCTCCATCTGTCCGGAAGTGAGTACGCCCGTCGGGGGGCGGGCCGCTCCGGGCCCAACGGATCGAGGAGGCGGCCGGACAAATGGGGACGACGAGTCGGGTGGGCGCGGAAGACGCGCCGAGCACAGTCACCGCAGAGGGGAGTCCGGTGGCCCGGCGCATCGTCGACGGCTACCTGGCGGCCGGATTCCCCTGGTACGGGCTGGACGAGGCATTCACCGGGCCGCGTCGGCTGATGCAGGTGGGCACCACCGCCGACGGCGCGGTGCAGCACGGTTCGGTCGGACACGGCGACGAGCCGTCGGTACGGGCGGACGCGGGCGCGGAGAAGCAGCGGTTCGCCGTCGTCGTCTCGCTGGGCAGCAGCCCGGTGCGGCGCAGTGGCGACGGTACGGGGGTGCTGGACGCGACCACGGTCTCCTCCGCGGCCTGGCTGGCCGGGTCCGGCCTGCTCGCCTGCACCTGGCCGCCGCAGCTGGACCACGCCCTGCGCGACGACTGGCTGAACCAGCAGACGGAGACGGCGTTCGACCTCGCCGACGACCTGGAGGGCCCCGCCTGGTCGGTGCTGTCCCTGCCGGTGGACGGGGTCCCGGTGCCGTTCCACTACCGCGAGTCCGAGTTCGGCTGGGTGCTGGCGGGCTCCGCGCCCGGCGGGGTGCACATCGGCGCGTACGGGCGGGGCATGAGCGCCTACGGCCTGGGCTTCGCGGTGATCGGCGACATCACGTCGTACGCGTAGGCAGCGGTACGAGAGGTACGAGAGGTACGAGCGGGACGGGGCGGTGGACCGGCGGGGCCGGCCACCGCCCCGCGGCTCAGAACTTGTTGCGCGGGGTGATGCCCAGCGACATGCCCGACAGACCGCGCTTGCGGCCGCCCAGCTTGTCCGCGATGGTGCGCAGCGCCTTGCCGGCCGGGGAGTCGGGGTCGGACAGGACGACCGGCTTGCCCTCGTCACCGCCCTCGCGCAGCCGCACGTCGATCGGGATGGAGCCGAGCACCGGAACCTCCGCGCCGACCGTCCTCGTCAGGCCCTCGGCGACCTTCGCGCCGCCGCCGGTGCCGAACACGTCGACCATCTCGTCGCAGTGCGGACACGGCATGCCCGACATGTTCTCGACGACACCGACGATCTTCTGATGGGTCTGCACGGCGATCGAACCGGCCCGCTCGGCCACCTCGGCCGCCGCCTGCTGCGGGGTCGTGACGACCAGGATCTCGGCGTTCGGCACCAGCTGGGCCACCGAGATCGCGATGTCACCGGTGCCCGGCGGCAGGTCGAGCAGCAGGACGTCCAGGTCGCCCCAGTACACGTCGGCGAGGAACTGCTGGAGCGCGCGGTGGAGCATCGGGCCGCGCCACACCACCGGGGCGTTGCCCGGGGTGAACATGCCGATGGAGATGACCTTCACGCCGTGCGAGGACGGCGGCATGATCATGTTCTCGACCTGGGTCGGCTTCCCGTCCGCGCCGAGCATCCGCGGCACGCTGTGCCCGTAGATGTCCGCGTCCACGACCCCGACCTTGAGGCCCTCGGCCGCCATCGCCGCGGCGAGGTTCACCGTCACCGACGACTTGCCGACGCCGCCCTTGCCGGACGCGACCGCGTAGACCCGGGTCAGCGAGCCGGGCTTGGCGAACGGCACCTCGCGCTCCGCCGTGCCGCCGCGCAGCGAGGCCGCGAGCTCCTTGCGCTGCTCGTCGCTCATCACGTCCAGGGTGACGTCGACCCGGGAGACGCCCTCGACACGGGAGACCGCGTCCGTCACGTTCTTGGTGATCGTCTCGCGCATCGGGCAGCCCGAGACCGTGAGATAGACCGTGACAGCGACCGCACCGTCAGCGTCGATCTCGACGGATTTCACCATGCCGAGCTCGGTGATCGGGCGGTGGATCTCCGGGTCGTTCACTGTCGCCAGTGCCTCAAGCACCGCGTCTTCCGTAGCCATACCTCGATAGTACGGGTGCGCGCAGCGCTCCTTGAGGGTGGTGGTGGGCGGATGCTACGCGCGAGTAGCCTCCGTCAGCGGTCTTCGTCGCTCTCGGCCGGGAGCAGGGCCCGCCGGTCGTCCAGGTCCTTCACGAGGTCCTCCAGCTCGGAGCGGATCCAGTCGCGGGTGGCGACCTCGCCGAGCCCCATCCGCAGCGAGGCGATCTCCCTGGTGAGGTACTCGGTGTCCGCGATGGAGCGCTCGTTCTGCTTGCGGTCCTGCTCGTGGGTGACCCGGTCGCGGTCGTCCTGCCGGTTCTGCGCGAGCAGGATCAGCGGCGCCGCGTACGAGGCCTGGAGCGACAGCATCAGGGTCAGGAAGATGAACGGGTACTGGTCGAACCGCCACGGCAGCGGCGCGAAGACGTTCCACAGCACCCAGACGATGATGACCAGCGTCATCCAGACGATGAACCGCCCGGTGCCCAGGAAGCGGGCGATCCGCTCGGAGAACCGGCCGAACGCCTCGGGGTCGTAGTCGGGCAGCACCTTCCGGCGCGGGTCCTTCGGCTGGTCCAGCCGGTGGCGCGGCGGGCGCACGATGCCCGAGGCGCCCGTCGGGGCCGTCTTCGTACGTTCCTCAGCCGCCACGGGGCGCCCCCTCCTCGCTGTGGAAATCGGTCTCCCGCCAGTCCTCGGGCAGCAGGTGGTCGAGGACGTCGTCCACCGTCACCGCGCCGAGCAGCGACCCGCTCTCGTCCACGACGGGCACCGAGACCAGGTTGTACGCGGCCAGGTAGCTGGTCACGGCCGGCAGCGGGGTGTCCGGGCCGAGGGGGACGAGATCGCTGTCCACGACCGAGCTGACCAGGGTGTACGGCGGATCGCGCAGCAGCCGCTGGAAGTGCACGGTGCCCAGGTACTTGCCGGTCGGCGTCTCGTCGGGCGAGCGGCACACGTAGACCTGGGCGGCGAGCGCCGGGGACAGGTCGGCCTGCCGGACCCGGGCGAGGGCGTCGGCGATCGTCGCGTCCGGCCGCAGGATGATCGGCTCGGTGGTCATCAGACCGCCCGCGGTCCGTTCCTCGTACGACATCAGGCGCCGCACGTCGGCCGCGTCGTCCGGCCGCATCAGCGTCAGCAGCCGCTCCTTGTCCTCCTCCGGCAGCTCGGACAGCAGGTCGGCCGCGTCGTCCGGGTCCATCGCCTCCAGGACATCGGCGGCGCGCTCCTCCTGGAGCTTGCCGATGATCTCCACCTGGTCGTCCTCGGGCAGCTCCTCCAGGACGTCGGCGAGCCGGTCGTCGTCGAGCGCGGCGGCCACCTCGGCCCGCCGCTTCGGCGACAGGTGGTGCAGCGCGTTGGCCACGTCCGTCGGGCGCAGCCGCTCGAAGGTGGCGACCAGGGTCTCGGCGCCCTGCCCCACCTCCTCCAGCGAGAACCCGCTGACGGCCGACCAGTCGACCGTCAGGGTCTCGCCCTTGCGGCGCAGAGCCCCGGCCTTGCCCTTGCGCACGAAGTACTTGTCGATCTCCCAGTCACGGCGGGCCGGCAGCTGCTGAATGGCGACGTCGAGGACGGTGACCTCCTCGCCGGTCTCCACGAGGCGGACCCGCCGGTCGAGGAACTCGCCGAGCACCAGGCGTTCGGTGGGCCGCTGTTCGAAGCGTCGCATGTTGACCACGCCGGTGGTGATGACCTGGCCGGACTCGACGCCCGTCACCCGGGTCATCGGGAGGAAGATCCGGCGGCGGCTGAGCACCTCGACGACCAGGCCGAGCAGCCGGGGCGGCCGTCCGCCGACCCGCAGCATCGCGACCAGATCGCGGACCCGGCCCACCTGGTCGCCGTTGGGGTCGAAGACCGGGACACCGGAGAGGTGCGAGACGAAGACCCGGGGGGCGGCTGCCGCCATGGTGCGCCTCCTTCTTCCGGGTACGACTTCCGGGTCCGGCCCGGTTGGCGGCCAATCGGCCGTTATGTCGTGATCAGGCTAGCCCGTACCGCTCGGGGCCTGCGCGGTGGATCCGTCCGTACGGCTCCCTGCCGAAGGGTTCGTACGGCACGGGTACGCTGCGGTCTGCCACCCCCGCCACGCAGATGAGAGGCAGTGCGCCCGTGACCCCTCCCGCTCCGCCCGTCCGGGCCCGACGCCGGACCGCCCTCGCCGTGGTGCTCTGTGCCGGGCTGACCGCCGCGCTCACGGCATGCGGCGGCGACGAGGACCCGGACGAGGGGACCAACGGCGTCGGCAGACTGACCGCCGTGCAGATCGAGAAGAAGGCGCAGAAGGCGGCGGACTCCGCCCCCGCGGTGCGCCTCGCCGGGTCGCTGGTCAGCAAGGGCGGCACGTACAAGCTCGACATGCAGCTCAAGGCGGACGGCGGCACGGGCTCGGTCGTCTCGAAGAACAGCACCTTCGAACTGCTGCGCATCGGTGACGAGCTCTACCTGAAGGCGGACGCCGGGTTCTGGAGCCACGACGAGGGGGCCGGCGCCGACAGCGAGGCGGGCGGGGCCGCCGCCGACAAGCTCCGGGACAAGTACGTGAAGGTGCCCCAGGACGACCCCACGTACAAACAGCTGCGCGGCTTCACGGACAAGAAGACGCTGCTGGACGGCCTGCTCACGCTGCACGGCACCCTCACCAAGGGGGACCGGAAGGAGATCGGCGCGACCCGGACCATCCAGATCGCGGGCGACGAGGGCGCGGGCGGCACGCTCGACGTCTCGCTGGAGGGCACCGCGTACCCGCTGCGCTTCGCGCGCGGCGGCGGCGGCGGGACCGTGCTGCTGTCGGACTGGGGCAAGAACTTCACCCTGGAGGCGCCGGAGAAGCAGGACACGGTCGACTACGGGAAGCAGCTGCCCCGGACGACGTCCTGACGGCCGAGGCCCCGGCGGGGTGAACCGCGGGGCGTGCGGGTCAGCGTTTGCGGCCGCGCTTGAGGAGCAGGCGCGGCAGCCCGGCGGGCACCGGGCGGCGCGTCGTCGCGGGCGTCGGCAGGGGCGCCGCGGCCAGGGAGCCGTCCGGCAGTGCGGTACGGAAGTCGCCGGGCGTCAGCCGCAGCACCCGGCACTCCCGGGCCCACCGCTCCGTCATCCGCTCGGCGTCCGGCGCGTTCAGCCGCTTGCCCTTCAGCTCGGCGACCGCGGCCTCCCACTCCAGTGAGTGCGGCGCCAGCTCCGTCACCGAGGCCGTCCAGGCGATCAGCCGGCCGCCCTTGTCCTTGCTGCGCACGGTCACCTCGGCGGCGGCCCCGTCGCCGAGCCCGGCCGGGAACGGCTGCTCGCCGGGGCCGTCCCCGACCAGGTGCGCCGCGCCCTCGTGCCACACGTGCCACAGCGCCCGCGCGGGACCGGTGCCCCGTACCCAGATCAGGCCGGACTTCTTGGTGGCCTCCTCGACGAGGGCCCGGCCCAGTGGCACGTCAGGTGCGGCAGCAGTCATGCCTGAACTCTATGGGAGGCGCACGGGAGCCGGGATCAGAGCCAGCCGTTGCGCTTGAGGGTGCGGTGGATGGAGAAGCAGACCACGCCGATGACGCCCAGCACCATCGGGTAGCCGTACCGCCAGCCCAGCTCGGGCATGTGCTTGAAATTCATGCCGTAGACGCCGCAGATCATCGTCGGCACGGCGACGATGGCCGCCCAGGACGTGATCTTGCGCATGTCCTCGTTCTGCGCGACGGTCGCCTGCGCCAGGTTGGCCTGGAGGATGGAGTTCAGCAGTTCGTCGAAGCCGATGACCTCCTCGTGCACCCGCGCCAGGTGGTCGGCGACGTCGCGGAAGTACTTCTGGATGTCGGGGTCGATCAGCCGCATCGGCCGCTCGCTCAGCAGCTGCATCGGCCGCAGCAGCGGTGACACCGCCCGCTTGAACTCCAGCACCTCGCGCTTCAGCTGATAGATCCGGCCCGCTTCCGAGCCGCGCGAACTGCCCTTCGCCGGGGCGGAGAAGACCTCGATCTCCACCTCGTCGATGTCGTCCTGGACGGCCTCGGCCACCGCGATGTAGCCGTCGACGACGTGGTCGGCGATGGAGTGCAGCACCGCCGAGGGGCCCTTGGCGAGCAACTCGGGGTCGTCCTGGAGCCGGTGGCGCAGCGCGCGCAGCGAGCCGTGCCCGCCGTGCCGCACGGTGATGACGAAGTCCCGGCCGGTGAAGCACATCACCTCGCCGGTCTCCACCACCTCGCTGGTGGCGGTGAGTTCGGCGTGCTCGACGTAGTGGATGGTCTTGAAGACGGTGAAGAGCGTGTCGTCGTACCGCTCCAGCTTCGGCCGCTGGTGGGCGTGGACGGCGTCCTCGACGGCGAGCGGGTGCAGTCCGAACTCCCGGGCGATGCCCGCGAATTCCTCCTCGGTGGGCTCGTGCAGACCGATCCAGGCGAAGCCGCCCTCGGCCCGTACTTCGAGCATCGCCTCGTGCGGGGTGCGGCAGGTGCCGCGCTCCAGGCGCCGGCCGTCGCGGTAGACCGCGCAGTCGACGACCGCGCTGGAGGCGGACGGGTCGCGGGTGGTGTCGTAGGCGTTGTGCAGGGCGTTGCTCTTGCGCAGGGACGGGCGCACGACGGCGCGCAGGTCGCGGATCATCGACATGGCTGGCTCCTCTTCACGGAGGGCCGTCGTCGGGCACGCGGAACAACCCGGAATGGGGACGTGCGCTCACGTCCGCAAAGCGGGCGGCACCGCAGCGGCGCGATGACGGCGTTCGCTGCAGACAGGCAGGAAAGGAATGCTCTTCCGTCGTGCGCAATGCCATGGGCCTTGACCGAGAAGGCTTCAGATCACCGGGAAGGGTGAGATGCGGAAGAGCGGTTGGTACTGCACGGTCGACTTCGATCCATGGCAGCCCCACCTCCTCCAGCCGGTCCCCCTTGGGGGATGACGTGTCGTCGGGGCTGAGAGCGACGCTTCTGCGTGCTGCCCCGACCGGCGGCCAAGACTATCAGCCGCCTGACGGCCAATCCTTTACTTTGCCCGTTCCATACGCGTTCTATGCTCGCGGGATGGGAGAAATTCTTGCTCTGGTCGAGGCCCGGTTGCTGACGGCCCTCGGTGAACCGGACGCGCGCGCCGCAGTGACGTTTCTCGGCACGGACCGGATCGAGGTGCTCCGCTTCGTCGACGGCGATGTGGTGCGCTACGCCACACTCGGCATGTCCGCCCAGCCGATGGCCGACCCGACCGCGGTCCTCGCGGACCCGGTGAAGGGGCCGCGCGCCGAGCTGGTCCTCTCCGTGCGCGCCGGGCTCGCCGACACCGACAAGGTGCTGCGCCCACTGGCCGTGCTGGCGGCCTCCCCGCAGGTCGAGGGGTTGGTGGTGACGCCGGGTGCCTCGCTGGACGTCGGCGAACCGCTGTGGCCGGGGGCGCCGTTCAGCTCCGTACTGGTCGCGGAGCCGGGCGGTCTGGTCGAGGACCTGGAGCTGGACGCGCCGATGGACCCGGTCGCGTTCCTGCCGCTGCTGCCGATGACGCACAACGAGGCCGCGTGGAAGCGGGTCCGGGGCGCGCAGGAACTCCAGGAGCGGTGGCTCTCGCACGGCACGGACCTGCGCGACCCGCTGCGCGGCTCGGTACCGCTGGACTGACCTCCCGGTCCCCGGTCTCCGGTTCCGGCCCGTCCGGCGCGGAGAGCCCCGCCGCGCGGCCAGGAGGGGGAGCCGCGGGCGGGGCGGTACGGGGCGGACGGCGGGTCAGTCGGCGAAGGCCGCGACCCCGTCCTCGGCGGCGTGCCCCGGCTCCAGCACCTCCGCCTCGTGGGTCAGCGCCGAGCGCCGGGCCCACACGACGAGCGCGCCGGCCACGGCCGCGACCGCGGCGACCACGAACGGGACGTGGATGTCGCTCCACTCCTCGATCTTCGGGGCGAGGTACGGGGCGGCGGCAGCGGCGAACCAGCGGACGAAGTTGTACCCCGCGCTCGCCACCGGCCGGGGCGCGTCCGAGACGCCGAGCGCCAGCTCCGTGTAGACGGTGTTGTTCATGCCGATGAAGGCGCCGGAGACGATCGTGCAGACGATGGCGGCGGTGTGGTTGCCGTACCCCAGGACCAGCAGGTCGACGGCGAGCAGCAGCAGCGAGGCGCCGAGCACCTTCAGCGAGCCGAAGCGCTTCTGGAGCCGCGGGGCGACGAGCACCGAGAAGACCGCGAGCAGCAGGCCCCAGGCGAAGAACACCGCGCCGGACCTGTACGGCGTCATGTCCAGCACGAACGGGGTGAACGCCAGGATCGTGAAGAACGCGTAGTTGTAGAAGAACGCCGAGGTCGCGACCGAGGCCAGACCGCCGTGGCCGAGGGCCCTGATCGGGGCCAGCAGCGAGGTCTTCCGGGCGGGCCTGGGCTGTTCCTTCAGGAACGCGGTGATGCAGAGGAAGCCGATCGCCATCAGCGCGGCCGTGCCGAAGAACGGGTAGCGCCAGCTGGCGTCGCCGAGCAGGGCGCCGAGCAGCGGTCCGCACGCCATGCCGAGGCCGAGCGCCGACTCGTAGAGCAGGATCGCCGCCGCGCTGCCGCCGGCCGCCGCGCCGACGATCACGGCGAGCGAGGTCGACACGAAGAGGGCGTTGCCCAGTCCCCAGCCGGCCCGGAAGCCGACGAGTTCGCCGACGGACGTGGAGGTGCCCGAGAGTGCCGCGAAGACGACGACGAGTGCCAGGCCGGCCAGCAGCGTCCTGCGGCCGCCGATGCGACTGGACACGAAGCCGGTGACGAGCATCGCCACGGCGGTGATCAGGAAGTACGAGGTGAAGAGGAGGGACACCTGGCTGGGCGTCGCCTCCAGGCCCTTGGCGATGGACGGGAGAATCGGGTCCACCAGGCCGATTCCCATGAACGCGACGACAGAGGCGCCCGCCGTGGCCCAGACGGCCTTCGGCTGGCGCAGGATGCTGCCCGCGCCCTGATCGAACGGATCCTCTCCCTGCATGGATCTCCTCGCTCTCCACTAGGTCGTTGCGGTACGCACAGAATAAGTTAGATAGACTAATGAATGCAAGTTACATCTAAATCTGCCGGTGAGGGGAGCACTACGGACGGGTGATCTTGCTTGACGCGGCGACGGTCCTGGAGGACCGTTGGTCGCTATGAGGGGCGAACCCAGTTGCCCGAAGTGCGGAGGCCGGGTCAGGGCACCCGGTCTTTTCGCCGACACCTGGCAGTGCACCCTGCACGGCAGCGTGCAGCCACTGCAGCCGGTCGTTCCACCCAGCGTGGAAGCGCTGGGGGCGGTGGTGCGCCGGGCTCGGGTACCGGTGTGGATGCCCTGGCCGCTGCCGGTGGGCTGGCTGTTCACCGGGGTGGCGAGCGCGGGCGACGACCGCAGCGGCGGTCGCGCCACCGTCGTCGCCTGTTCCGGCCCCGGCCCCGTCGGCGGCATCGGCGAGCTGCTGCTGGTCACCGAGGAACTCGGGCTCGGACTCGGCGCGCGGTACGCCGGGATCGACGGCCCCGACCCCGGCCCGCACCTGGAGGTCGACGGCCCGCCCGACGTCAAGATGCTCGCGGCCGGCCGCCCCACCCCGCTCTGGCACGTCAAGGGCGCCCCCGAGGACCGCGCGGTCTTCGCGGGCGAGGCGCGCGGGCTCTGGCTCTGGGCGATCGTCTGGCCCGAGCAGTCGGGACTCCTGATGTACGACGAGCTGGTGCTCGCCGATCTGCGCGAGGCCGGGGGAGAGATGGACCTCGTGCCGTGCGGGGCGCTCACCCCGCGCCTGCTCGACACGCCCTGACCTCGGCGTGCCCCCGGAGCCGGGGGACATCGGCCGGAGCGGTCCCGGGCCCGGCCGGAGGGTGTTCGAACGCCGGTTATCCTTGAACGTCCCCCTTGTCCGGCCCCGAGCACTGGAGTACGCGTCGTGCGCATCGACCTGCACACCCACTCCACCGCCTCGGACGGCACGGACACCCCCGCCGAGCTGGTGCACAATGCCGCCGCCGCGGGGCTGGACGTCGTCGCGCTCACCGACCACGACACCGTGCGCGGCCACGCCGAGGCGGTCGCCGCCCTTCCCGACGGACTCACGCTGGTCACCGGCGCCGAACTCTCCTGCCGGCTGGACGGGGTGGGCCTGCACATGCTGGCGTACCTCTTCGACCCCGACGAGCCCGAGCTGGCCCGTGAACGCGAACTGGTCAGGGACGACCGGGTGCCGCGCGCCCGCACCATGGTGGGCAAGCTCCAGCAGCTCGGCGTACCGGTCGAGTGGGAGCGGGTCGCGAGCATCGCCGGGGACGGCTCGGTCGGCAGGCCGCACATCGCCACCGCGCTCGTCGAGCTCGGCGTCGTCGAGACCGTCTCCGACGCCTTCACGCCGCAGTGGCTCGCCGACGGCGGACGCGCCCACGCCCAGAAGCACGAACTCGACCCCTTCGACGCGATCCGGCTGGTCAAGGCCGCCGGGGGCGTCACCGTCTTCGCCCACCCGGCCGCCGTCAAGCGCGGCCGGGTGCTGCCCGAGTCGTCGATCGCCCGGCTCGCCGCCGCCGGTCTCGACGGCATCGAGGTCGACCACATGGACCACGACGGGCCGACCCGGGCCCGGCTGCGCGATCTCGCCCGCGAGCTGGGGCTGCTGACCACCGGGTCCAGCGACTACCACGGCAGCCGCAAGACGGTCGGGCTCGGCGAGTACACCACCGACCCCGAGATCTACGGCGAGATCACCCGGCGCGCCACGGGAGCCTTCCCGGTGCCGGGCGCCGGCGGACTCCGCACCGCGTAACGGCGCACACCGAGGGGTGCGGCTCCGCCCGCCCCCGCACACCGTCGCCCGGATCACTTACACGTTTCACCCGCGCGCCTCCGGCTGCCCACGCGGCCCCGCCGGTGCGCCCCTCCACCTCGTTTCTCTCTTCCCGCAAGGCTCACTGTGTTCGACGTCGCCGTCTTCGGATCCCTTTTTCTCACGCTTTTTGTGATTATGGATCCCCCGGGCATCACCCCGATCTTCCTCGCCCTCACCGCGGGCCGCCCCGCCAGGATGCAGCGCCGGATGGCGTTCCAGGCGGTCGCCGTCGCCTTCGGCGTGATCGCGGTCTTCGGTGTGCTCGGCCAGCAGATCCTCGACTACCTGCACGTCTCCGTGCCCGCCCTGATGATCGCGGGCGGGCTCCTGCTGCTGCTGATCGCGCTCGACCTGCTGACCGGCAAGACCGACGAGCCGACGCAGACCAAGGACGTCAACGTGGCGCTCGTACCGCTGGGCATGCCGCTGCTCGCCGGCCCCGGCGCGATCGTCTCGGTGATCCTGGCGGTGCAGCACGCCGACAGCGTGGGCAGCCAGATCTCGGTCTGGTCGGCGATCGTCGCGATGCACGTGGTGCTCTGGCTGGCCATGCGCTACTCGCTGCTGATCATCCGGGTCATCAAGGACGGCGGGGTCGTGCTGGTGACCCGGCTCGCCGGAATGATGCTGTCCGCCATCGCCGTGCAGCAGATCATCAACGGCGTCACCCAGGTCATCCAGAACTCCTGACCGCCCGCCGGAACCACGGCGCCCCCGTACGGATCCTCCGTACGGGGGCGCTTCGTCTTTGTGCGTCGTAGAGCGTTACGAAGCCGAGGATTCGGCCGGGCGGATGTAGATGCGCTGGCCCACGGCTGCGGCCTGCTGCACGATCCGGTTGACGGAGGCGGCGTCCACGACAGTGCTGTCCACGGCGGTACCGTCGACATCGTCGAGTCGCATGATCTCGAAGCGCATATGGCTCCCCTTCGTCTGATCCTCCTGCTGGAGAACTACTGGGAGGACGGGTGACCCGTCCGCAAGGATGTGGGCGCTCGACATCGCTGTCCCGCGCTCACACGGGGTACAACGGCTTGCCCCCTGCAAACATTCCCTACGCTAAGGAAATTTTTTGGATGTCTAAGCATCAGCAGGTCATCGCGCACGAACCGGCGACGAGGACCACGGGGTCCACGACGAGGCCCGAATGAACGAGGCAGAGATCGGCGAGCGCCTGGACCGCACCAACGAGCTGCTCCAGCGGGTGCTCGCCGAGGTGTCGAAGACCCCCTCGACCCACGCCATCTTCGTGGACGCGGGCTATGTGTACGCCGCGGCCGGACTGCTCGTCACCGGCACCGAGGACCGCCGCTCCTTCGACCTCGACGCGGAAGGGCTGATCGAGGCATTCATCGACAAGGCCCGGACGATCTTCGCGGACAGCAGACTGCTGCGCGTGTACTGGTACGACGGGGCCCGCCGGCGCATCCACACCGCCGAGCAGCAGTCCATCGCCGAACTTCCCGACGTCAAGGTCAGGCTCGGCAACCTCAACGCCAACAACCAGCAGAAGGGTGTGGACTCGCTCATCCGCACCGACCTCGAATCGCTCGCCCGGCACCGGGCCATCAGCGACGCGGCCCTGGTCGGCGGCGACGAGGACCTGGTGTCGGCGGTGGAGGCCGCGCAGGGCTACGGGGCCCGGGTCCACCTGTGGGGCATCGAGGCGGGGGAGGGGCGCAACCAGGCCGAACCGCTGCTCTGGGAGGTCGACAGCCAGCGCACCTTCGACCTGGAGTTCTGCCGCCCGTACGTCACCAGACGCCCCGTCACCACCTACGAGGACGACGCCCCCGTGCCCTCGCGCGAGGACGTCCGCTTCGTCGGTGCGCAGATCGCCGCGGCCTGGCTGGTCGCCCGGGGCCGCGAATCGCTCGCCGACCTGCTGCCGGGCCACCCGTACCTGCCGGGCTCGGTCGACCAGGACCTGCTGGTCGAGGCCGAACGGCTGCTCCAGCGGTCGCTGCGCGGCCACGCCCAGCTGCGGCGGGCGCTGCGGGACGGCTTCTGGCAGCACCTGCAGGCGCAGTACTGAGGCCACGGCCCCGCGCACGGTGCGGGGCCGCGGCTGCCGGAGGTCCGTCGCGGGGCCTCCGGCGGTGCGCGTGATCCCTTACAGGCTGTCCCAGAACGCGACGAGCGCGGCGGCCGTCTCCTGCGGGCGGTCCGTGTTGGGCGAGTGCTCGGCGCCCGCGATCCGGGTGCGCCGGGCGTCCAGCCGGGTGGCCATCTCGTCGAGCAGCGGCACCGGCCAGACGTCGTCGCGCTCGCCGGAGAGCACATGGAGCGGCAGCCCCGTGGCGGCCAGTTCGGCCACGCGGTCCGGCTCGGTGGCCAGCTGGCGGCCGGTGGCGATCAGCTGGGCGGGCCGGTGGCGCAGCCAGCGCCGGCGCAGGTCCTCGCCGTCCGTCGCCGCGTCCTCGGGCGGGTCGAAGGCGCGCATCGCGTCCCACACCTGGGCCATGGTCAGCGTCGCGAGCGCGTCGCCGAGCATCTTCACCTTGAGCTGCTGGGCCTCGACGACCTCGGCGGGCCCCGACGACATGAGGGTCAGCGAACGGAACGGCGAGGCGTCGAGCAGCACGGCGGCGCGGGCGATCTGCCCGCCCAGGGAGTGCCCCAGCAGGTGCACACCGCCCTCGCCGGCTTCGAGGGCGGCGGCCTGCGCGAGCACGTCACGGGCCAACTCGCTCTGCTCGTAAGTCTCCTGACGGTCCGTCCCCTCGCTCTCGTACTGCCCGCGGCCGTCCACGGCGACGGTGCGGTACCCGGCGGCCGAGAGCGGTTCGAGAAGCGCGACGAAGTCCTCCTTGCTGCCCGTGTAGCCGGGCAGCAGGAGCGCGGTGCCCCGTACGGCGCCGGACGGCGGGGCGTCCAGCACGGCGAAGTCGCCGCGCGCGGTACGCAACCGGTGGGCGTGGGCGCAGGGGGGCGGGGTGAAGGTGTGCGGCCGGCTCATGGGACGAGGTTAGAGGGTGCGATGCCGGGCGGCGCGGCCGGAAGGCCGGAAGAGCCCGGCCCCTCCCGGCGCCCCGAGGCCCCGGAACGCCGGATGGGCCCGAGGGAATCCCTCGGGCCCATCCGGCGAAATCACGCCCCTGTGTCAGGGGCCGTGCTCAGCCCTCGGCCTTCGTGGCGGCCGTGCGCGGCGCCCGCCGCCTGCGCGGCTTCGCCTCGGCCTCGGCGGCCGGGGCCTCCTGGGCCACCGTCTCCGCAGCCGGCTTGGCGGCCGCACGGGTGCGGCGGCGCGGCTTGGTCTCCGACCGGGGCTCGGAGATCGGCGCGATCTGGAAGTCGACCTCGTCCTCGACCGGCTTGACGACCCGGGCCCGGCGGCGCGGCCGGGTGACCGTCTTCGCCTCGGCCGCCGGCTCGGAGACCGGCGAGGTCTGGAAGTCGACCTCGTCCTCGACCGGCTTGACGACCCGGGCGCGGCGGCGGCGCGGCTTGGCCTCGGCCGGAGCCTCGGTGGCCTTCGGCGCGGCCTCGGCCACCGCCTCGGCAGGGGCCTGCACCGTGTTCAGCGCGGCCTCGGCCGCGACCTCCGCGGCACCGGCACGGGTACGACGGCGGCGGCGCGGCGTACGCGGCTCCGCCGGGGCGTCGACCTCGGTGGCCTCGGGGGCCGGCACGGCGGCGGCGGACGCCTCGGCGGAGACGGCGGCCCCGCCCCGGGTGCGACGGCGCTGGCGCGGCGTACGGGGCGCACGCTCCTCGCGCGTGGCGGACACGGCGGGCGCGGCGGACTTGCGGCCGCGGCCGCCCGTCTCGCCCAGGTCCTCGATCTCCTCCGCCCGCAGGCCCGCCCGGGTCCGCTCGGAACGCGGCAGGACACCCTTGGTGCCGGCCGGGATGTCGAGCTCCTCGAAGAGGTGCGGCGAGGTGGAGTAGGTCTCGACCGGGTCGTTGAACTTCAGGTCGAGCGCCTTGTTGATCAGCTGCCAGCGCGGGATGTCGTCCCAGTCGACCAGCGTGATCGCGATGCCCTTGGCACCGGCCCGGCCGGTCCGGCCGATGCGGTGGAGGTAGGTCTTCTCGTCCTCCGGCGACTGGTAGTTGATGACGTGGGTCACACCCTCGACATCGATGCCGCGCGCCGCGACGTCGGTGCAGACGAGCACGTCCACCTTGCCGTTGCGGAACGCGCGCAGCGCCTGCTCGCGGGCGCCCTGGCCGAGGTCGCCGTGGACCGCGCCGGAGGCGAAGCCGCGCCGTTCCAGCTGCTCGGCGATGTCGGCCGCCGTGCGCTTCGTGCGGCAGAAGATCATCGCGAGTCCGCGGCCGTTGGCCTGCAGGATGCGGGAGACCAGCTCCGGCTTGTCCATCGAGTGCGCCCGGTAGACGTGCTGCGAGATGTTCGCGACGGTCGCGCCCTCGTCGTCGGGCGAGGTGGCGCGGATGTGCGTCGGCTGCGACATGTAGCGGCGCGCGAGGCCGATGACGGCGCCCGGCATGGTCGCCGAGAACAGCATCGTCTGGCGCTTCTGCGGAAGCATGGTGATGATCTTCTCGACGTCGGGCAGGAAGCCCAGGTCGAGCATTTCGTCGGCCTCGTCGAGCACCAGCGCGCGGACGTGCGAGAGGTCGAGCTTGCGCTGCCCGGCCAGGTCGAGCAGTCGGCCCGGGGTGCCGACGATCACGTCGACGCCCTTCTTCAGGGCCTCCACCTGCGGCTCGTAGGCACGGCCGCCGTAGATCGCCAGCACGCGGACGTTGCGCACCTTGCCCGCGGTCAGCAGGTCGTTGGTCACCTGCTGGCAGAGCTCGCGGGTGGGGACGACGACCAGGGCCTGCGGGGCGTCGGTCAGCTGCTCGGGCGCGGCCCGGCCGGCCTCGACGTCCGCGGGGACGGTGACGCGCTCCAGCAGCGGCAGCCCGAAACCGAGCGTCTTGCCGGTGCCGGTCTTGGCCTGGCCGATGACGTCGGATCCGGAGAGCGCGACGGGGAGCGTCATCTCCTGGATGGGGAAGGGGGACACGATGCCGACGGACTCAAGGGCCTCGGCGGTCTCGGAAAGAATCCCGAGTTCTCGGAACGTAGTCAGGGTGCTGCCTCTTCTGTGAGACGCGGTCCGAGGCGAACGCTGGGGGTCGTACCGTGCCGGGGTTGGTCATCCGGCCGCGGATGGGCCGGGTGGCGCGGGACCACTGCCGTCGCTCGAGCGCTCGTGCCGCTGAGGGGGCCCCTCATCTGCGGTCGTACGGTGTCGCACGACCCGCGCGGAGGGCTGTCGGGTCGGAGCCGATCGGGCCACCGACCGGGCATCCTCATTCTTTTTCACCATTTTTTGCGCCGTAAGCACATCCAAAATACTCAGTAGGCGCAATACCACTGTACCCCGGATTCGCGCATGTGTGTCGGGCGAATTCATCGGAACGGTGTGATGTCGCGTACCGGCCGGACCCTTACGCACCTCCGCGGGCGGGCTATTCTGCGGTCCATGGAGACGCCTGACAACGCCACTGAAACCCCTGAACCCACCGGGATCGCCGCCCAGGACTGGGCCACCGCGTCCGCGGAACCGCAGTACCGCGCCGCGGTCGTGGACCTGCTGGGAGCACTCGCGTACGGGGAGCTGGCGGCCTTCGAGCGGCTCGCCGAGGACGCCAAACTCGCGCCGACCCTGGCCGACAAGGCGGAGCTGGCGAAGATGGCCTCCGCCGAATTCCACCACTTCGAGCGGCTGACGGACCGGCTGAGCGCGATCGAGGTGGAGCCGACCGGCGCGATGGAGCCGTTCGCCAAGGCGCTCGACGACTTCCACCGCCAGACCGCGCCGTCGGACTGGCTGGAGGGGCTGGTCAAGGCGTACGTGGGCGACTCCATCGCCAGTGACTTCTACCGCGAGGTCGCCGTCCGGCTCGACTCGGACACCCGCTCCCTCGTTCTCGCCGTGCTCGACGACACCGGCCACGGCAACTTCGCCGTGGAGAAGGTGCGCGCCGCGATCGAGGCCGACCCGCGCGTCGGGGGCCGGCTCGCGCTGTGGGCGCGCCGGCTGATGGGCGAGGCGCTCTCCCAGGCCCAGCGGGTGGTGGCCGACCGCGACGCGCTGTCGACGATGCTCGTCGGCGGCGTGGCGGACGGCTTCGACCTGGCGGAGGTGGGCCGGATGTTCTCCCGGATCACCGAGGCGCACACCAAGCGGATGGCCGCGCTGGGACTCGCCGCGTAGCAGGAGGACGACCACGGTCGACCGGGGCCGCACCCGCGGCCCCGGCACGGCTCAGGCGGCCGCCGACCGGCTCAGACCGTGATTGCGGGGGCGGACCAGCAGCGAGAGCGTCACCACGCCGATCAGCACCGCGCCGATCAGTGTGGCCACTCCGTGACCCGGGCCCAGCACCGAGTGCGTGAGGAACATGCCGAACAGGGCTCCCAGGGCGCCGGTGGTGAACACGGCGCGACGGGACGGGAGCCGGTGGGGCAGGGAACGGAGCGCCACCCAGGCGAGGGCGAGTCCGAGCACGACGGCACCGAGCGGTTCCAGGATCACAGATGATCACCTCGCGAATGGCGGGGCGGGTAAATCGGTCGTTAGCGGTCCTACCCGAAGGACGCGGAACGCAACCCTCCCCGAGCCGGTTTCGCACAGGAATCGCCTGCTGGACGCATGTGCGGACAGATTCGGCCGACTGCGCGGCCGGCCTCGTCCACGACGACGCGCCGAGGGCCCCGATCCGGCCGCGGCCACACGCGGCGGCCCGGTCCGGAACACGACGCGCGGCGGAGCCCGGTCCGGTCACGACGTGGGGGGGGGGGGGGGGGGGGGGGGCGGGGCGGGGGGGGGGGGCGGGGGGGGGGGGGGGGGGGGGGGGGGGGGGTGGGGTGGGGGGGGGGGGTGGGGGGGGGGGGGGGGGGGGGGGGGGGGGGGGGGGGGGGGGGGGGGGGCGGTATTTGTTCCG
>NZ_JBIAQQ010000030.1:0-104862 GCF_042889165.1 Streptomyces sp. NPDC002669
AGATCCTTCCGGACCCGATTCCCGGTCAGCGGGATTCGCCTTCCAGGTCCTCCGCTTCCGCGTTTTCCCTTTCCGGCCCTTCCGACTCTACCAGATCCTTTCGGGCCTGATTCCCAGTCAGCGGGTTTTGTCTTCCCGGCCGTTGGGCCGTTCCGACGTCCAAAACTCTAGCGGATTTTCCCGGCGACTCATAATCGAGTCCTCGAAATGAATTTCGGCATGCCGAAATTGCCCCGAGTGGGAGATCGTGCAGAGTTTTGGTTGCCGCGTTCGCGGCGGGATCGGCTGTCGCAGAACCGTTCCGGCCCCGTGACAACTCGAAGTACCTTACGGACCGGTGGAGGGCGTGTCAACCCGCCAGGTCAAGCCCTTTTCTCAGGTGCCGGACACCGGTTCGGGCCGGGCCGGGACCGGGCCCGGCCCACGGTCAGTCCAGGTCGGTGAGGCGGCCGCCGGCGTCCGGCTGGGCGTGCTCCACCCGACGCAGGAGGCGGGTGAGCATGTCGCCGAGGACTCCGCGTTCGTCGCCCGTGAGGTCCTGGAGCAGGTCCTCCTCGAAGTCGGTGGCCATGCGCATCGCCTCCAGCCACTTCGTACGGCCCTCGTCGGTCAGCTCGACGATCACGCGCACCCGGTTGTTCTCGTCCCGGTCGCGGGTGACCAGCCCCTCGCCCGCCATGCGGTCGATGCGGTGGGTCATCGCCGCGGGGGTGAGCCCGAGGCGCTTGGCGAGCTCCCCCGGCCCCAGGCGATAGGGGGTGCCGGACAGGACCAGGGTCTTGAGGACCTCCCACTCGGCGTTGCTGATGCCGAGGGCGGCGAGCTGGCGCCCGTACGCCACGTTCATCCGGCGGTTCAGCCGGCCCAGGGCCGAGACGACCTGCTCGACCTGGGGGTCCAGGTCGCGGAACTCGCGCTGGTAGGCGGCGATCTGCTCGTCGAGGCTCGGCTCCTGCGGGCCGGGCTGCTCGGTGGTGTCAGACATGGCGGGCAGTATGGCACGCCCTCCCATACCTTCGAAGTCCTTCGGTTTGAATTGTTGAGCCTCTAACTTTAGTGCTAAAGTCTTCGGGTTCGAGTCGTTCGGATGGCTCGACGAACCATTTCGAGACCTGAGGTAGGTGAGTGTGACCAGGGAGATGGGGGCAGCACTGCGGCGGATCCAGCTGGGGAGCGCGCTGAGCGCGTTCGGGCTGGGCTTCACCGTCCCGTATCTGTACGTCTACGTGGCGCAGGTGAGGGATCTGGGAGCCGGCACGGCGGGAGTCGTGCTGGCGGTCTTCGCCATGGCAGCGCTCGCCGTACTGCCGTTCACCGGGCGTGTCATCGACCGGCGCGGGCCGCTGCCCGTGCTCGTCGTCGCCTCGGCCGTCGCCTCCCTGGGCGCCGTCGCACTCGGCCTGTCGTCGGGGGTGACCGCCTCCGTGCTGTCCGCCGCCGTTCTCGGCGCGGGCACCGCGGTCATGCAGCCGGCCCTGGCCACCATGCTCGTGTGGTGCTCCAGCGCCACCTCCCGTACCCGCGCCTTCGCCATGCAGTTCTTCCTGCAGAACCTCGGGCTGGGCGTCGGCGGGCTCGTCGGCGGGCAGATCGTCGACACGAACCGGCCGGAGACCTTCACCCTGCTGTTCCTCATCGAGGCCGTGATGTTCGTCGTGCTCGGCGTCATCGCCGCCACGATCCGGCTGTCACGGGCGCCGTCCTTCCCGGACGCCCGGCCCACCGACGGGTCCAAGGCCCCCGGCGGGCTGCGGGCGCTGCTCTCGCACCGGGCCATGGTGCAGCTGTGCGTGCTGGGCTTCGTGCTGTTCTTCGCCTGCTACGGCCAGTTCGAGTCCGGGCTCGCGGCGTACGGCACCGAGGCCGCGGGCATCCAGCCCTCGACGCTCGGCATCGCCCTGGCCGCCAACACCGCCGTCATCGTCGTGGCGCAGTTCGTCGTGCTGCGGCTCGTGGAGCGCCGCAGGCGCAGCCGGGTCATCGCCGCGGTCGGTCTGATCTGGGCGTTCGCCTGGATCGTGGCGGGGTACGCGGGTCTCGGGCACGGCAGCCAGACGATGGCGACGGCCGCGATGATCTCCACGTACGCGCTGTTCGGACTCGGTGAGGCGATGCTGTCGCCGACCGTGGCGCCGCTGGTCGCCGATCTGGCGCCGGAGTCGATGGTCGGGCAGTACAACTCCGCGTTCGCCCTGTGCAAGCAGCTCGCGCTGGCGGTCGGCCCGGCCGTGGGCGGTCCGATGGGGGCGACGCTGCACGGCCCGTACATCGTGACGTTCGTACTGTTCTCGCTGGGCATCACGGTGCTGGCGCTGCGGCTCGGCCGGCGGCTCACCCCCGTGCAGGACCAGCCGTCGCTCGCGACGACGCCGTCCCGGGTGGTGGCCGTGTCGCTGCCGGACGCCGAACCGGTGCCCGCCGCCCGCTGAGACGGCGGAAACGGGGCCGGCGAAGAACGGCATCGAAGGCGAACAGGGGACCTGCTTCCGGCAGGTCCCCTGTTCGCCTTCCGTCGTCCCGCCGCCGGAACCACGGCGGCGATGGTCACTGCGGCAGGGCGAATTCGCACCAGACCGACTTGCCGCCGCCCGGTGTGCGGCGGCTGCCCCAGGACGTGGCGATCGTCGCGACGATGGAGATGCCGCGGCCCGCCTCGTCCGCCGGGTCGGCGCGGCGGCGGCGCGGCAGGTGGTCGTCCCCGTCGGTGACCTCGATGATCAGGCGGCGGTCGGTGCGGCGCAGCCCCAGGCGCATCGGCGGGGTGCCGTGCTTGAGGGAGTTCGCGACGAGCTCGCCGGCGGCCAGGACGCCCAGGTCGCAGAGCTCGACCGGGAAGCGCCAGGACGTCAGGACCCCGGTCGCGAAGGCGCGGGCGCGCGGGGCGGCCTCGATGCCGCCGAGGAGGTCGAGCGAGGCGTTGTGGAACAGCTCCGCGTCCGCCCCCTCGCGGGCGGGGTGCTGGACCACCAGTACGGCCACGTCGTCGTCGTGCTCCGCGGTCACGCCGAGGGAGCGGATCAGCCGGTCGCAGACCACCTGTGGGGAACCCTTGGCGCCGGACAGGGCGCGCCCCAGGGCGGCGACGCCCTCGTCGATGTCCTCGCTGCGCCGCTCGACCAGGCCGTCCGTGTAGAGGACCGCGGTGGAGCCGGGCGGCAGCGCGATCGTGCCCGAGGTGTGGATCCAGCCGCCGGTGCCGAGCGGCGGTCCCGTCGGGTCCTCGGCGCGGTGGACTGTGCCGTCCTCGTCGCAGACCAGGATCGGGAGGTGGCCGGCGGAGGCGTAGACGAGGTGCCCCTCGTTCGGGTCGTGGACCGCGTAGGCGCAGGTGGCGATCTGGCTGGCGTCGATCTCGGCGGCCAGGCCGTCGAGGAGCTGGAGCACCTCGTGCGGCGGGAGGTCGAGCCGGGCGTAGGCGCGCACGGCCGTGCGGAGCTGGCCCATGACCGCGGCGGCACGCACCCCGCGGCCCATCACGTCCCCGATGACCAGGGCGGTGCGGCCGGCGCCGAGGGTGATGACGTCGTACCAGTCGCCGCCGACCGCGGCGTCCGTGCCGCCGGGCTGGTAGGTCGCGGCGATACGGAGGTCGTCGGGCTGTTCCAGCTCCTGCGGGAGCAGGGAACGCTGGAGGGTGACGGCCGTCTCGCGGTGCCGGCGCTCGCTCGCGCGGAGCCGCTCGGCCGCTTCGGCGTGGTCGGTGACGTCGGCTGCGTACACGAGCACTCCGCCTTCGCCGCCCCTGTTCCTGCCGTCCTTGCCGTTCCTGGGAGTCCTGTTCTGCTTGCGGTCCGTGCCGTCGGTGCCGTGCACCGGGGTGCAGGTCACGGTGTACGAGTTGCCGCTGCGGACCTTGCGGGACTTGACCGTGCGGGGGGTGCCGCTGCGCAGGACCTGGTCCATCAGCGGCAGCAGGCTGAGCTCGTCGAGCTCGGGCATGGCCTCGGCCGCGGTGGCGCCGATCGGGCGGGGGCCGAAGGCGGCGGTGTAGGCGTCGTTGACGTACGCGATGCGGTGGTCGGGGCCGTGGACCAGGGCGACCAGGGCGGGCAGCCGACCGAGGATGTCCCGGGCGGAGAGGTCCTCCAGGGCGGGGCCGCCCGCGGGGGACCCGCCGTGCGGGTCGGGGCCCGGTCCGTCGTGCGTGTCGCTGTGCGGGTCGCCGTCCGGCGGGTGCGGCCCGGTCTCGGGCTGTGCGTACTCGGCACGGGCCGAGGGCACGGAACTGCGCTCGTCCCGTGCGGCGGCACGGCGCTGCGTTCCGGGTAGGCGGGCGCTCCAGCGCGTGAAGTTCACGGAATTTCTGGCCTCGTGTGTCGGTCTGGTCCGCTCGCGCGGGCTGCTCACTGTCGGTCACTGCCGGCCGGGTCACTCTGTGCAGATGTGGGCCCACCTATGGTCACACGTCCAGTGTGACGGACCGTACTGACAGTTGTCGGCACGGTCCGTCCCGGGCGGGTGCCCGATCGGTTCGACGGGCCGTCAGCCGCCGTTCCTCCGCAGGTCGTCGGGGCCCTGGGGGTCGTCGGGCCCCGGCGGGTCGCCGCGTCCCGGCGGGCCGTCGCCGTTCGGCGGGCCGTCCGGCCGGGGCCGTCTGCCGCCGGCGGCGAGCTCGAACTCCGCGCGCGGGTGCTCCAGCGAGCCGAGGGAGACGATCTCGCGCTTGAAGAGCCCGGCGAGCGTCCACTCGGCGAGGACGCGGGCCTTCCGGTTGAACGTCGGGACGCGGCTGAGGTGGTACGTGCGGTGCATCAGCCAGGCCGGATAGCCCTTGAGCTTGCGGCCGTAGACGTGGGCGACGCCCTTGTGGAGGCCGAGCGAGGCGACGGAGCCCACGTAGGCGTGCCGGTATTCCCTGAGGGGTTCGCCGGCCAGCGACGCGAGGACGTTCCCGGCGAGGACCTTGGCCTGGCGCACCGCGTGCTGGGCGTTGGGGGCGGTCTCCCGGCCCGGTTCCGCGGCGGTCAGGTCGGGGACGGCCGCGGCGTCCCCCGCCGCCCAGGCGTGCTCGACGCCCTCGACGGCGAGTTGCGCCGTGCACCTGAGCCTGCCGCGCCCGTCGAGGGGCAGGTTGGTGGCGGCGAGGACCGGCGCGGGTCTGACGCCCGCCGTCCACACGAGGGTGCGGGTCGGGAAGCGGGAGCCGTCGCTCAGCACGGCGACCCGGTCCTCGCAGGTCACCAGCCGGGTGTCGAGGCGTACGTCGATGTTGCGGCCGCGCAGCTCGCGGATCGCGTAGAGGCCCATCTCGTCGCCGACCTCGGGGAGGATGCGGCCGGACGCCTCGACGAGGATCCACTTCAGGTCCTCGGCCTTGATGTTGTGGTAGTACCGCGAGGCGTAGCGGGCCATGTCCTCCAGCTCGGCGAGGGCCTCGACGCCGGCGTAGCCGCCGCCGACGACGACGAAGGTGAGGGCGGCGTCGCGGACGGCCGGGTCGCGGGTGGACGAGGCGATGTCCATCTGCTCGATGACGTGGTTGCGCAGCCCGATGGCCTCCTCGATGGTCTTGAAGCCGATGCCGTGCTCGGCCAGGCCGGGGACCGGGAGGGTGCGCGAGACGGAGCCGGGGGCCAGGACGAGTTCGTCGTACGGGATCTCCACGGCGCCGGTGCCGTCCTCCGCGGTGGCGAGGGTGGTGACGGTCGCGGTGCGCTTGGCGTGGTCGATGCGCTGCGCCTCGCCGATCACGATGCGGCAGTCCGCCAGGACGCGGCGGAGCGGTACGACGACGTGGCGCGGCGAGATCGAGCCCGCAGCCGCCTCGGGCAGGAACGGCTGGTACGTCATGTAGGGCTCGGGGGTGACGACCACGATCTCGGCCGCACCGCTTCTGATCCGCTGCTTCAGCTTCCGCTGGAGACGCAGCGCCGTGTACATCCCGACGTAACCGCCGCCGACGACGAGGATGCGCGCACCCGGCGGGGGTCCTGGGGGCGTTCCCCCGGATTCTGAGGCCATCACCACCCCATGACGCAACGTGCTCATGGGTTTGTCCACAGCCTCGACAAATTGTGTGACCGGAGCTTCTCCCGGAGGGTTGCGGCCGGGCACCGGGGATGTACGGAAGTTGCGCAGGTCAGGGGTTGCGGTGGGGGTGTCGGACCGGGGGTGAATCAGTGACCAACCGGTCCTTGCTCCGATCGGGGGGCGCTCCATGCGGAACTACCCCCTTCTGAATTGACCCGGGCTCAACTATGTTCGTATGTCGCCGGGGTGTCGGGTTGAGACCATGATCCACTCTCCGGCTCAAACGGCGGGAAGTCTCCGGGGGGAGACGTCATAACCGGGGGAACAGTTATGCAGATTCAGGATTCTCATTGGCAGAATGCTGCGGTTACGCCCCATTCGTCCGAAGGGAACGGACGAAACGGCGCGGTGGGAGCGGTTGCGGTGGCGACAGCCGCCCCGGCCGGTACGGCCACCGCGGTCGGGGTGAACGGAACGGCTGCGGCGCACGGTCGCTCGGCTCCGCTCCGGGTGGACGCGCAGCGCAATCTGGAGCATGTCCTGCGAGCCGCCCGCGAGGTGTTCGGTGAGCTGGGGTACGGGGCTCCGATGGAGGATGTGGCGCGTCGCGCCAGGGTCGGGGTCGGCACGGTGTACCGCCGCTTCCCGAGCAAGGACGTGCTGGTCCGGCGGATAGCGGAGGAGGAGACCTCCCGGCTGACGGATCAGGCGCGCAGCGCGCTCGGCCAGGAGGACGAGCCGTGGTCGGCGCTGTCGCGCTTCCTGCGGACGTCCGTGGCCTCGGGCGCGGGGCGGCTGCTGCCGCCCCAGGTGCTGCGGGTCGGGGTCGATGTCGATTCCGAGGTCGACGGCACGGCGCAGGCCGGGGAGACCGCGGCCGTACCGGGTCCGGTCGACGGGCTGGACGAGGCCCGGGTTCCTCAGCAGCGTCAGGCCGACGGTCAGTCCGAGGCCCGTTCCGCCGAGGGGCACCCCGCCCCGGAGGCCGGGTTCGAGGACGACGACTCCGGGGCCGGGGAGCTGCTGGAGGTCGTGGGCCGACTGGTGGACCGGGCCCGGGCCGCCGGTGAGCTGCGCCGTGACGTGACGGTCGCGGACGTTCTGCTGGTCATAGCGACGGCAGCGCCTTCGCTGCCGGACGCGGCCCAGCAGGCAGCGGCTTCGAGCCGGCTGCTGGACATCCTGCTGGAGGGACTGCGCTCCCGGCCGGCCGCCTGAGCGGAGCACGACCGCCCGGACGGAACGGCGTACGCGGATGACCGGGGTGCCGGGCCCCGGGCCGTACCGGATCGCCGGATCGCCGGGGTGTCGGGGTGTCGACGTAGTGAGGTGCTGGAGTCCGGAGTACTGAACGGGTGCGTGCCCGGCGATGCGTCGCCGGGCACGGCGCCCGGGGTCCGTCCGTGCGGCCGGGGGTCCGTCCCGGCCGCACGGGGACCCGAAGAAAGCGGCCCGAAGGGACCCCGCAGGGGCCGGAGGGCCCGAGGGGGCCGGAGGGCCCGAGGGGGCCGGAGGGCCCGAGGGGTTCGAGGAGCCCGATGTGCACGGCTGCGTTCGGGGTGACGCGTGAGGACACCGTGCAGGCGAGGGGCGAACCCTGTGAGCATGATGAACGCGGTGGGCGCACGGCGTTCAGGGCGAATGGTTGATGTGGCCCGATTTGATGGGGTCTCGATCAACGGCCCGTCGTCGCCCTCTCAAACAACTAATCACCCTTTCGGGCACATCGGGCCCTTTTCCGGGATTCGCACCCTTCGTTCTGCATGGAATGCGGCCGACTGCCGCCGAGAGGTATCGCCCGTGCCGCAACGGAGCCGTGTCGCAGCCCCGTTCCGGCCCGTTCCGGCCTGCTGAAGCCCGGCGGAAGCGTCTCGGGAACCTTCGTGCCGACGGGGCCGGCGGGGAAACCGTTGCGCTCCGTCCGCAGCCCGCTCGCACGGGAAAGCGACCGCCGAGTATTCCCCGAACGGATGGCCGTCGGTACCTGCATTCGAAAAAACGCCCCGGATGAGTGGTTGCGGGGACTGAGGGTTCGGCGTGATTGCGCCATGTGGCACGCTTGCCCGATGTTCGGGTCCGACAGCGCATACGGGGGCTACCGCGATGAGCGGTGACGGGCAGCAGGAAGAGTCGTTCGACGACGTCTCCGCCATAGGCGGTGTCGCGGAAGCCGGTGGGCGGTCCCCCCGGCAGGTACCGAGTCAGGGCGGACCGGGACGGTCGGGCGGTGATGCCGAGGGCGGCACCGTGCTGCCGGGTCCGTGGCCGGCACCGGTGGAGACCGACGGTGAGGCGGCGCCCGAGGCGTCGGTGCCGATGCAGCGGGAGGGCGGCAGCGCCGACACCTCCGACGGGGCCCCGTCCGACGCCGATCTGATCCGGCGGATGCGGGGCGGTGACGACCTCGCGTACGAGGAGCTGTTCCGGCGGCACTCGGACGCGGTGCGGCGCTACGCGCGAAGCTGCTGCCGGGACACCCATACGGCCGACGACCTGACGGCCGAGGTCTTCGCCCGCACGCTGCAGGCGGTACGGCGGGGCAAGGGGCCCGAGGAGGCCGTGCGGGCCTACCTCATGACGGCCGTCAGGCATGTCGGGGCGGCCTGGACCAAGACCGCGAAGCGGGAGCACCTGGTCGACGACTTCGCGGTGTTCGCCGCGCAGGCCGTTCAGTCCTCCCAGGTGTCGGACGCGGACACGCTCGACCTCGGCGCCGACGTACGGGCGATGCACGAGGCCGAGCAGTCGATGGCGATGCAGGCGTTCCGCAGCCTTCCGGAGCGCTGGCAGGCCGTGCTGTGGCACACCACCGTCGAGGAGGAGTCGCCCAGCGAGATCGCACCGCTCTTCGGGCTGACCGCCAACGCCACGGCGGTGCTGGCCAGCCGGGCCCGCGAGGGCCTCAAGCAGGCATACCTCCAGGCGCACGTGAGCCAGGCGCTCACCGCGGGCGGCGACTGCGCGCGCTACGCCGACCGGCTCGGCGCGTATGCCCGGGGCGGACTGCGCATGCGGGCCGAACGCGGGCTGCGGGGACATCTGGACGAGTGCGTGAAGTGCCGGCTCGCCGCGGGTGAGCTCGCCCATGTCAACGCCGGGATTCCCGCGCTGCTGCCGGTCGCTGTCATCGGTTGGTTCGCCGCCGGTTACGCGCTCAAGGCCGCCGGGATCGTCGCCGGGGGCGCGGTGGGTGCCGCCGGAGCGGGTGCCGCCGCGGCGGCGACCGGGGGAGGTTCCACCGGGGGTGCGGCCGGTGGCGCCGCCGCCTCGGAGGGGCTCGGTGCGCCGGCGAAGGCCGGCATCGTGGCGGCGGTCGTCGTGGCCGCCGCGGCCGGGCTGGTCTGGGCCATGGCCGGCGACGACCAGCCGAAGCCCGAGGCCCGGCACCAGCCGAAGCCCGCGGTCGTGGCTCCCCCGGCGCCGACCCCGCCGCCGAAGCCGACGCCGCCCCCGAAACCCGCGCCCCCGGCGCCCCCCGCCCCGCCGGCTCCGAAGCCGACGCCCACCCCCACACCCACCCCGACGCCCACTCCGACCCCGCCCCCGAAACCGGCGCCGAAGCCCACCCCTCCGGCGCCGAAGCCGCCCGCCCCGGAGCCGAGGCCCACCCCGACGCCGACGCCACCGCCGCCCGCGCCGGAGGTGTACCAGGTCAACGAGCTGAACTACTCGGTCCTGGGCGACCACACCGAGCCGGAGGTGGTGATGGGCGAGAGCAGCTGGGTCTGGCAGCGGTCCGACGTGTCGATCGGGGGCACCACGTACGCGCACGGGGTGACCGTGCACAGCAAGTCCTCGGTCACCATCCAGCTGAACAAGCAGTGCACGCGTTACGAGGCGATGGTCGGGATCGACGACATGATGATGGGCCTCGGGGCGGTGCGCTTCTCCGTCTTCAACGGTGACGGGGCGCGGCTGTGGCAGTCCCCGGTGATGAACGGCGGCGATCCGGCGGTGCCCGTACGGGTCGGCATCACGGGTCAGAAGAGCATCCGGCTCGTCGTCGAACGCGCCCGGAACGGCGGCGGCGTGGCGCTCGCCGACTGGGCGGATTCGAGAATCAGCTGCCGGTGAGCCGGTCCGGGGTCCCGGGGACGCCCGGGGCTCCTGGGGCTTCCGGGACTCCCGGGGCCGGTGCGGGCCGAGCCGTCGCGGGCCGAGCCGTCGTGGGTTGTTCCGGGGCGGGAAGGTCAGCGGTGATGCGGGTCAGCAGGTCGATGACGTCGTCCACGGTCAGTGCGCGGCCCTCGGCTCGCTCCGACTCGTACCGCCGGGGCCCGAGTTCCTCGCGCGCCCGCCGGGCGGCCCCGTCCACCTCGGCCTGCTCGGCCCTCGACCTCGGGACGGCGGGGCGCCAGCTGTCGGCCGCCGCCAGGATCCGTGCAGCGGTCCCGGACAGGCCCAGTTCCGGCAGCATGGCCGCCGCGCCCTCCGCCAGCTGACCGGTGATGATCTCGGAGCACCGCGCGTCCCTCGCCCCGCGCAGGGCGGCCGTCAGCCCCCGGGCGCCGGCGGCCGGGCCGCGGCCGGGACCCGGCTCGCGCGCCGTGATCCGGGCGGCCAGGCCCTGCACGATCGCGGTGAAGTGCGAGGGCGGGATGCCGTGCCCGGTCTCCCCCTCCACCTCGGTGACCAGCCGTCGCGCCTCCGCGAGGTCGCCCCGGTCGAAGGCCGCGGTGGCGCGCAGGAAACAGCCGTAGGCGTGGGCGTCGTGAACCTGGTAACGGTCCGCCTCGCTCTCCGACTCGGCCATGTGCCGTTCGAAGGCCGCCGTGTCACCGGTGCGGTGGGCGATCTCCGCGAGGCGCGCCAGGATGAACGGCGCCTCGGCGTGCGCCCCCACCTCACGGGCGAGCAGCAGTGCCTCCTCGTACGCCTCGCGCGCCTGCGCGTACTGTCCGCGCATCGCGCCCGCCTCCGCGGTGGCGCTCGCGACCTGCGCGAGGATCCAGCGGTCGCCGACGCGGCGGCTCAGCTCGCGCAGTTCCGCGAGGTCGTCGTCGACCCCGGGCATGCCGCCGGGCATGTCGACGATCATGTGGGTGCGGAACATCAGCGCGACGCAGTACTCCCAGTCGCCGCCGTGGACACGGGTGTTGGCGACCACCTGCTCGATCCTGGCCTGCGCCTCCTCCGTGGGACGGTTCCCGAACAGGGTCATCGGCCAGAGCAGTCCCGGGAAGCGGGCCGACTCCGGTCCCGGGACCATGAAGGCATCGGCCACCCGGGTCATCAGGGCCTGGTACCGCTCGTCGCCGTGGATGTCGTCGGCCGTGCGGCTCTCGATGGCGAGGAAGTACAGCAGCATCTCCAGATGCATGCGCGGCCAGTGGCGGGGGTCGCCGGCACCGTCCGGTTCCGGTCCCAGCGCCATGGCCCGCTCGGTCCAGGCGAGGCCCTCGGCGCGGAAGTCGCGCAGCCACCAGAACCACCCCATGCCGAGGACCAGGCGGATGGCCTCCGGTTCGAGGGCGCGGGTGACGACGGTGCGGTGGAGGGCGGCCCGGATGTTGTCGAGATCGGCCTCCAGCCGCTCGATCCAGAGCAGCTGGTCGCCGGAGCGCAGCCGGGGGTCGGCCTCCTCGACCAGGGCGACGAAGTACGCGGTGTGCGCGTCCTCGGCGGCGGCGCGCACGTCCGGGGTCTCGGCGGCGCGTTCGACGGCGTACTCGTGGATGGTCTCCAGGAGGCGGTAGCGCATGTCGCCGGAGCCGGTCGGGGTGGCGACGACGAGTGACTTGTCGACGAGGGCGCCGATCAGGTCGGCGACCGGGGTCCGGTCCCGGCCGGTCGTGACGACGGCCTCCGCGGCCACCAGCTCCCAGCCGCCCGCGAAGACGGAGACCTGGCGCAGGGCGGTGCGTTCGGCCTCGTCGAGGAGGTCCCAGGACCAGTCGACGACGGCCCGCAGGGTCTGCTGCCGCGGCAGCACGGTGCGGCTCCCGCCGGTCAGCAGGCGGAACCGGTCGTCGAGCCGGTCCGCGATCTGCCGGGGGCTGAGCATCCGCAGCCTGGCCGCGGCGAGTTCGATGGCGAGCGGCTGGCCGTCGAGCCGCCGGCAGATCTCGGCGACGGCGTCCGGATCGTGCGCCGCCTCCTGCGCGGGGTCGAAGTCGGGGCGTACGGCGCGGGCGCGTTCGGCGAACAGCCGGTGGGCGGGATCGGCCGGGAGCGGACCGACCGGGCGCACGGATTCGCCGGGGACGCCGAGGGGTTCCCGGCTGGTGGCGAGGACGCGCAGCCGCGGACAGTGGGTGAGCAGGGTCTCGGCGAGGGCGGCGGCCGCGCCGACGACGTGCTCGCAGTTGTCCAGGATGAGCAGGACCGGGCGGACGCGGGAGCAGTGCGCCAGGTGCTCGACGAGGAGGTCGGTCGGGTCGGTGCGGGACGGCTGGACGTCGCGGTTGTCGCGCAGGAGGGCGGTCTCGCGCAGCCCGAGAGCGGAGAGCACGGCTCCGGGTACGTCGGCGGGGTCCTCCACCGAGGCGAGTTCGGCTATCCACGCCTCCGTGAAGGACGACCCGGTCCGGTCCCCGCGGGCCGCCGCCTCCTCGGCGAGCCGGGTCTTCCCGGAGCCGCCGGGGCCGGTGAGGGTGACCAGGCGGGAACGGGTCAGGTCCGCTCCGATGGACCGCAGTTCGGGTTCCCGGCCGACGAACGAGTTGAGCCGGGGACGGAGGTTGCCCCGCACGGCGGACGGTCCTGTTGTCGTGGCCGGTCCTGCCGGTGCGGGAGTGGTACGGGGTGGGGCGGGAGCGGCACGGGGCGGGGCGAGCAACTCGCGGTGGAGTGCGGTCAGTTCCGGTCCGGGGTCGGTCCCGAGGCCGTCGGCGAGGGTACGGCGGGCGTCCTCGTAGGCGGCCAGCGCGTCGGCCCGGCGGCCCTCGGCCCGAAGGGCGCGGATCAGCTGGGACCGGAAGCGCTCGTCGTACGGATGGGCCGCGGCCAGTTCCTCCAGTTCCGGTACGAGGGTGCGCGGGCCGGAGCCGGGGCCGGTCCACGCGTCCGTACCCGTGCCCGTGGCCGTGTCTTCCGCGGCGCTCCGCAGGTCCGCCTCGATGCGGCGTTCCAGCGCGGTCAGGCGGTGGGCCTCCGGGCGCAGGCCGTGCCCGTGGTCCCGGCCCGGCAGATCGGCCAGGGCGGGGCCGCGCCACAGGGCGAGCGCGGTGCGGAGCGTGCGGGCGGCCGTCACGGGGTCGCCCGCGTCGAGTTCCCCGGCCCCCTGCCGGGCCAGCCGCTCGAACACGTGCAGGTCGACCTCGCCGGGCCCGGCCTCCAGGCGGTAACCGCCCTGGGTGCTCGCGATCGCGTCCCGGCCCAGCGCGCGGCGCAGCCGGCCCACGAGCGCCTGGAGCGCGGCGGGCGCGTCGTGCGGCGGCTCGTCGGCCCAGACGTCGTCGACCAGATCGGCGACGGGGACGGGGCGCCCCGCGCGCAGGGCGAGGGCCGCGAGGAGCGCGCGCAGGCGCGGGCCGCCCACGGGCAGGGCACCGCCGTTCTCGTCTCGCGCCTCGGTGACGCCCAGGATCAGGTACCGCACCCGGCCATTGTGTCCCGCGGCCCGGCCGTCGGCCGTCGGCCCACCGACCACCGCCCCTCACCGGGTCATCGGCTCACCGGTCGTCGTCGGCCCCACCCGCCGCCCGGCCCGGTCCGAACGAAGGACCCTAGCGCTGCAACGTCCGCCTGGCCGGGACGACTCCGCCCGCGACCGCGCGCTGGCGGGGCGCCGCCGTGCCCGTCCAGCAGGTGCCGCGGCGCGACACCAGGCGGCGGAGCCAGAGTTCGGTGGACGCCAGATGGGCGAGACCCTCCAGCGGGAGCGGTTCGCCGTCGGCGGCCGCGCGCAGGGCCTTCCGTACGACGCGGGCCTCGACCAGGCCCGCGTCGGCGAGCAGCGGGGCGTCGAAGAGGGCGATCAGTTCGGGCAGCGCGGCGCGCAGACCGGTGCGGGCGGTCGCGTTCGAGGTGGCGAGCGAGGGGGTGCCCCAGCCCGGCGGCAGTTCGTGGATGCCCGCGCCCGCGAGGACCCGGCGCAGGACCGCGGCGCGGGCGCCCGGCTGGACCCGGAGCGATTCGGGGAGCGCGCGGGCGGCGCGTACGACCTGGTTGTCGAGGAACGGGGCGTGCAGACGCTGGCTGCGGTTCTCCGCGGCCTGCTCCAGGATGCGGTGGTCGGCGGCGTACCGGGCCAGGGCCGCCCTGGCCCGTGCCTCGCCGGGGCGTTGGACGGAGACGGGGCGGATCGCCGCCTCCTGGAGCCGGACCGCCACCTCGGCGAGCGCCTCCCCCGTGAGCCAGCGGGCGGCGGGCCCGGGCCGTGACCAGGCGAGGGCGGCGAGCGAGGCGTCGGCGGGGGTGTCGAGGTCGGGGGCGTTCCGGTTGGCGTCCGGCAGCCGGTCGGCCGCCGCTTCCAGGCCGCTGCGGTACGAGGTGCGGGAGAGCCGGCGGGCCGCGCGGTAGACGGTCAGCGGGACGAACAGGGACTGGGCGCTCGGGCCCTCCGCCTTGGCGAGCGCGGCCACCGGGCGCAGCAGATGGCGTCGGCGACGGTCCATCAGCAGGTCCGCGAGGCGGGCCGGGTGGGCGTCGATGACCTGCCGGGCGCCGCCGCCGACGAAGTGGTCGGCGCTGCCCGCGGCGAGGCGGCGGCGGTGGCGCTCGGCGACGACCAGGGTCGGGGCGGGTTCGTCGGTGAGCGGGCCGCCGCCCAGATCGGCGTAGGGCAGGGCCTCCTCCCCGGCCGCGACGACGACGTGGTGCAGGCGGGGGTCGGCGGCGATGACCCGGGCGCGTTCGAGTTCGTCCTCGTGGCCGTGCGCGGTCAGGTCGTTGAGCGTGACGGCGAGCAGCCGCTCCCCCGCGCCCGTGCCGTGGCCGAGGAGGGTGCCGGGCAGGCCGGGCAGGCCCGCGGCGAGCAGGGCGAGGGTGGCGGAGGCGCTGCCTCCGGAGAGGTCGGCGCCGATGCCGGGCACCGGGGCGCCCCGGGCGGCACGCCGGTCGGCGGGGCCCATGCCGGGGACCGGGCCGGGGTCGGGCGGCAGGGTCTCGGGGGCGTGGCGGGGAGCGAGGAGCCTGGCGCGCACGGCGTCGACCAGGGCGTCGCGCACCCCCTCGACGGCGCTGACCGGGTCGAGCTGGGGCGCGGCGACGGCGAGGGAGGCCACCGCCTCGTACCCGGTGACCTCGCGCGAGCCCTCGCGGAGGATGAGCGCGTGGCCCGGCGGGATGCGCTTCACCCCCATGTACGGGGTGCCGTCGCGCAGCGCCTCCGGGGTCTCGGGGCAGGCGAGCAGGGCGGCCAGGTGGCCGATGTCGAGCTGGGCCTCGATGAGGTCGGCGAGCGGGAGGGCGGCGGTGGCGTACGCCGTGCCGCCCGCCCAGGGGGTGTGGAAGACGGGGCGGGCCCCGGCGAGGTCCCCGATGACGGTGATCCGGCGGCCGATCCGGACGACCGTCGTGTAGCTGCCGGGCCAGGAGGTGAGGTGGCGCAAGGCCCCGCCGCGGGCGGCGAGGAGACCGGCGCGCAGCTGTTCGTCGGTGGCGCTGCAACAGCCGAGGACGGCCATGCGCGCGGTGGGGGTGCCGTCGGCGGCCTCGACCGTGCTGATGCGGATCTCGTCGGGGCGCCAGTCGCCGACGGCCCACAGCGGATCGGGGTCGCCCCACAGCAGCTGCGAGCCCACCGGGTGCACCGTGCGCCCCTCGTCGTCGGACCCGACCGCGCCCGCCGTGCCGAAGCGTGCGGCGATACTGCTCCACCCCACCAACCAACGCATCGCCGCCTCCACAGGCTGTGGACAAAACGGCGCAGCAGGGAAGCAACGGGAGAACTCCGGTGGCACGCGGCGCCGTTGCGAACATGCTGCCACGACAACGGCGCACAGGAGGGGCTCCGGAGGGCGCACGTCGGATGCGCATGCGCCCCTGGCAAACGCCGTACCGGACGCCCTCGCTCCGGTCCGGACGCCCCGCTCCGGCCGCGGCCCCGGCGCCCGGCCCCGGCAGGGACTCCGGACCCCGCGACCCCCGATTTCCGTACGTACAGGGCGAGTTGCCCGACTCCTTCATCGCCTCCGCGCGGCGCCGACGGCGCTCCCGGCGGGGTCCCACCCTCCCGAACCGGCCGTGGAGGGGCGGCGGAGGCTCACCGGGCGATCGACGAAATGTCCACGAAACGGGCACCCCAACCCTGCTTGGACGATAATATTCAGCCAATTTCAGGGCGTGTTGAAACCTGGCGGCAGGGGGCCCGTCACATCAGAAGCCCTTTTTCGCCCCACTTCATTCCCCGAATCTTCTCGATCCCCCTGGATTCCTCCGACGCCTCCGGCGGCCCGCCGTCCGGGTCGCCCGTGCCCTTCGCCCCTCCTCGGAACGACCCCCCGGAACGGCCCCCGGGCCGCTCTCGGAGCGACCCGGAAACCCGTTCCGCTTCCCGCCCCGCACCCGGCCGGCGCACCGGCCCACGCACGGTCCGGGAGGCGGTGCTCGCCCCCCGGACCGGTCCGCCGCCTGCGGGGAATGAGGCGGCAGTGTCCCCCAGCCCACTGACGTTCCGTCGCAGCGGGCCGACCCACGCAGCACCCATGCAAGCGCTCCCGAAACAGCCCGACGAGAGCGCACGGCCGGGCGCACGGCCACACATGAGGAGCACGTGCGGAGCTCGTCGAACGGCGCCGCCCGCGCATGTGAAAGGTGCTCCCGGAAGGCGCCCGGAAAGCTCCCCGAGGACGCCCGCACCTGCCGTCGGACAGGCCCGCGAACCCGGCCGGAGCAGCCCCTGCCCGGCGCCCGGACGCGTGCCCGGACCTGCGACCGCGCCCCGTCCGAGCCTCCTCCCGAGCCCTCCGCCGGACCCGCTTCCGCCCCTCCCCCGGCCGTCGGCCGGGACCCCCGGGGCGCCGCCGCCGGTCCCCCGGAACCCGACGGACAACAATCCCGCCATACGGACGTCTGCCCCTTAACGGTAGGGATGCGGCGAACTACGCTGGGTTTACTGAAGGTTCTCTGCTGGAGGCATATTCCTCGGGGCTCGGCCAGATGCGTGTGCGGCTGGAGTGCCGGGGGACGTCGCTGGGGAGGACACGGTACGAATGCCGCGCGCCGCAACGGTGTCGCGGCGGCTGTCTGTGTGTCGAGGGGTGGCGCATGTCCAGGGAGCAACGAGGACCGAACGAGAAGCTCGGAACCGTTCTCGCCCTCGCGGGAATCAGCAACGCCGGGCTCGCCCGGCGGGTCAACGACCTCGGGGCGCAGCGCGGTCTGACACTTCGGTACGACAAGACCTCGGTGGCCCGGTGGGTCTCCAAGGGCATGGTGCCGCAGGGCGCCGCGCCCCATCTCATCGCGGCGGCGATCGGCGCCAAGCTCGGCCGGCCGGTCCCGCTGCACGAGATCGGGCTCGCGGACGCCGACCCGGCGCCCGAGGTCGGACTGGCCTTCCCTCGCGACGTGGCCGAGGCGGTCCGTTCGGCCACCGAGCTGTACCGGCTGGATCTGGCCGGACGGCGGGCGGGCAGCGGCGGCATCTGGCAGTCGCTCGCGGGCTCGTTCTCGGTGAGCGCGTACGCGACGCCCGCGTCCCGCTGGCTGATATGTCCCGCCGACGCGACGGTGGAACGCGACGCCGCGGCGGCGGCCGCCCAGGGCGCACGGGGCGCACGCACGGGTGCAGGGGCGCAGGGGCCGCGGGGGAAGACGGCGAAGGACGCCGAACCGGCGCCGGGCACCGCCGCGACGACCGGCGCCCGTCCTCCGGGCGCCCGGACCCCCGAACCGCCGCCCTCCGGTGCCCGGCCCCCCGGGACGTCGCCCGCGTCCGGCGTGCAGCCGAGACCCGGGACGCACGCGGCGCTGAACGCCCAGGCGGCCCAGGCGGCGCTCGGCACGCTCGGGGCGCTGGGGACCCGGCAGGCCCCGGCCATCCCCGCCCAGCCGCGCCCGGACACGGCGCCCGGCACCACCGCCCCGTCCATACCCGGCGCCGCCCCGGCATCCGCCGGGACCGTCACCGGTGCCACCAGCGACATCTCCCCGCTGCGGGTCGGCCACAGCGACGTGTCCAAGCTGCGCGAGGCGGCCCAGGACGCGCGCCGCTGGGACTCCAAGTACGGCGGCGGCGACTGGCGCTCCTCGATGGTCCCCGAGTGCTTACGGGTCGACGCCGCACCCCTGCTGCTCGGTTCGTACACCGACGAGGTGGGCCGCGCGCTCTTCGGCGCGGCGGCCGAACTGACCAGGCTCGCCGGGTGGATGGCCTTCGACACCGGCCAGCAGGAGGCCGCGCAGCGCTACTACATCCAGGCCCTGCGGCTCGCCCGGGCCGCGGCCGACGTGCCCCTCGGCGGCTACGTCCTCGCGTCGATGTCGTTGCAGGCGACCTACCGCGGCTTCGCCGACGAGGGGGTCGACCTCGCCCAGGCCGCCGTCGAGCGCAACCGGGGGCTCGCCACGGCCCGCACCATGAGTTTCTTCCGCCTGGTGGAGGCGCGCGCCCACGCCAAGGCGAACGACGCCGCCGCCGCGGGCTCCGCGCTGAAGGCGGCCGAGAGCTGGCTGGAGCGCTCCAGGGACGGCGACGCCGATCCGTCCTGGCTGGGCTTCTACTCGTACGACCGGTTCGCGGCCGACGCCGCGGAGTGCCACCTCGATCTGAAGGCGCCCCGGCAGGTGCGGCGCTTCACCGAGCAGGCGCTGTCCCGGCCCACCGAGGAGTTCGTCCGCTCGCACGGGCTGCGGCTCGTGGTGTCGGCGGTGGCCGAGCTGGAGTCGGGGAACCTGGACGCGGCCTGCGCGGCGGGCACCCGGGCGGTGGAGGTGGCGGGCCGGATCTCCTCGGCGCGGACCACGGAGTACGTACGGGACCTGCTGCACCGGCTCGAACCGTACGGGCACGAGCCGCGCGTCGCCGAGCTGCGCGAGCGGGCCCGGCCGCTCCTGGTGGCACCCGCGTAACCCGCGCGAACAGCCCGTACGGGCACCCGCACGACCTGCGCGGGAGGGGCGGGCCGCCCTCTCGGCCCGTCCTCTCGCACGCCCGGCCGGCAGCACGGCGGCCCCATCGGGTTTGAGCACGTTGTCAGTGGGTCAGTGCACTATCGGGGTGGGAGGTGGCGCGATGATGACGCACGCGGCGTACGACTGCGACGTGCTGGTGATCGGTGGCGGGATCGTCGGCCTGTCGACGGCGTACGCGATCACGCGCGCCGCTCCGGGCACCCGGGTGACGGTGCTGGAGAAGGAGTGGGGCCCCGCCCGTCACCAGACCGGGCGCAACAGCGGGGTGATCCACAGCGGCATCTACTACCGTCCCGGCTCGCTCAAGGCCCGCTACGCGGTGCGGGGCGCCGCCGAGATGGCCGACTTCTGCGCCGAGCACGGCATCGCGCACGCGGTGACCGGCAAGCTCATCGTCGCCACCGACCGGTCCGAGCTGCCCCGGCTGCACGCCCTGGTCCAGCGCGGCAGACAGCACGGGCTGCCGGTGCGCGAGCTGGGCCCCGCCCAGATCGCCGAGCACGAACCCCATGTGAGCGGCCTCGCCGCGATCCGGGTCGGGACGACCGGGGTGTGCGACTTCGGCGCGGTCGCCGCCCGGTTCGCCGCCGAGGTGAGCGGGGCCGGCGGAGTCGTCCGGTACGGGGCGGAGGTCACCGCGATCGACCGGCGCCCCTGGGGCGCGGCGGTGCGCACGGCGGACGGCGTGGTGGTGCGGGCCCGGGTGCTGGTGAACTGCGCGGGGCTGCACTGCGACCGGGTGGCCCGGCTCGCGGGCGACGACCCGGGAGTGCGGATCGTGCCCTTCCGGGGGGAGTACTACGAGCTGGCGCGGCCGGAGCTGGTGCGCGGCCTGGTCTACCCGGTGCCCGATCCGGCGTTCCCGTTCCTCGGGGTCCACCTGACCCGGGGCCACGACGGCGGCGTCCACGTCGGACCGAACGCGGTCCCGGCGCTGGCCCGCGAGGGGTACGGCTGGCCGGTCGTGCGCCCGCGCGAGCTGGCGGACACCCTGACCTGGCCCGGCACCTGGCAGATCGCCCGCAGACACTGGCGGTACGGGGCGGGCGAGGTGCGGCGTTCGCTGTCGAAGCACGCGTTCACCGAGGCCGTGCGGCGGTTGCTGCCCGAGGTGACGGAGGACGACCTGCGCCCCTCCCCGGCCGGGGTCAGGGCCCAGGCCGTGCTGCGCGACGGCACCCTGGTGGACGACTTCCTGATCCGCGAGGCCCCGCGCACCGTCCACGTGCTGAACGCCCCGTCGCCCGCCGCGACCGCCTCGCTGCCCATCGGGCGGGAAGTGGCGCGCAGGGCGCTGCTGAGGGCACGGGAAACGGGATGGAGGCCGCCCGCCGTAGAATCAGGGCATTGTGTCTGAGCCCATGAACCCCTCCGAGAGCCCGGCCGGGAGCACCGCAGCGGACCTTCCGGCGAGCCCTTCCGCGAGCCGTGCCGCGAGTCCCGACGCCGGTCCCGCCGTGCCCGACACCGGTTCCGCCGGTCCCGCGGAGCCCGGCCCCGCCGCCGGTATCCCGGACGAACTGCGGGCCGCCTCCTTCGAGCGGCAGCGCAGGCTGCGCCAGGAACCGCGCTTCCCCGGCGGACCCGCCGTCGATCCGGCCGGTTCGCACCACGAGCGCCGGATCCGCAGCTTCCAGCCCCGCCGCAGCCGGGTCACGCCCGGCCAGGAGGACGCCCTGCTGAGGCTCTGGCCCAAGTGGGGCCTGGACATCGACGGGCAGCGCGTCCTGGACCTGCCCGAGCTGTTCGACGGGCTCCCGGTGGTACTGGAGATCGGCTTCGGGATGGGCGAGGCCACCGCGCAGATGGCCGCCGACGACCCGGGCACGGGCATTCTCGCCGTCGACGTGCACACCCCGGGCCAGGGCAATCTCCTCGGCCTCGCGGACCGCAACGGCCTGTCCAACATCCGGGTGGCCAACGGCGACGCGATCATCCTGCTGCGCGAGATGCTCGAGCCGGAGTCGCTGGACGGGCTGCGGGTGTACTTCCCCGACCCGTGGCCCAAGAAGCGCCACCACAAGCGGCGGCTGATCCAGCCCGAGTTCCTGGACCTGGCGGCGCAGCGGCTGAAGCCGGGGGCCGTGATCCACTGCGCGACCGACTGGGAGCCGTACGCCGAGCAGATGCTGGACGTGCTGACCGCGCACCCCCGGTACGAGAACACGCAGGCGGACGGCGGCTACGCGCCCCGGCCCGCGTACCGGCCGCTGACCCGGTTCGAGGGCCAGGGGCTGGACAAGGGCCACGTCGTGCACGACCTGCTCTTCGCCCGCCGCTGAGCCCGGCCGGTCCGCCGAGTCCTGCCACCGGGACCGGTCCGCCGAGTCCTGCCCGCTGAACCTGCGGGCCGGGAGCCCTGCCCGCTGCCGGGTCCTGCACACTGCCGGGCCCTGCCCGCCGCCGCGCCCGGCCGGGGCCGCGTCCGCGTCCTCGCCCCATGGCCAGGTGTCGGTGCTGCTCGTTAGGGTCGTCGGGTGGTGTTCGACGGGTCTGTCCAGCAGCGGCAGTCACAGCCGGCCGTACCGCTCCTCGAGGAGAAGCGGGTCGGTGAGATCCTCGCTGCCGTTCCCGGGCGCGGGCACTGGCGCTACCGGCCGCGCCGGGTCGGCATGGTGTGGCGCAGCCGGGCGTTCCGCGTCACGGCCGTGTTCACGGTGCTCGCGCTCTGCGGGCTGGCGATCCTGGCCCTGGTCCGCGACCAGACGGGCACCGAGGGGTTCCTCGTCGGGCTGGGGCTCGCCGTGCTGCCCGTGCCGCTGCTGATGACGGCGTTCCGCTGGCTGGACCGGGTCGAGCCGGCCCCCTGGCGGAACCTGCTGTTCGCCTTCGCCTGGGGCGCGTTCGCCGCCGCCCTGGTCGCGATCCTCGCGAACTCGTTCGCGACCCGCTGGATAGCCACGGCCACCGCCGACCCGGCGGACGCCGACACCCTCGGTGCCACGGTCATAGCGCCGGTCGTCGAGGAGAGCGCCAAGGCCGCCGCGATACTGCTGGTCTTCCTGTTCCGGAGGCGCGACTTCAACGGGATCGTCGACGGCGTCGTGACCGCCGGGTTCACCGCGAGCGGCTTCGCCTTCACCGAGAACATCCTCTACCTGGGCAACGCCTTCGGCGAGGACCAGCAGGCGGGCACCGCCGGTGCCGTGTCGGTGACGGCCGCGACGTTCTTCGTACGGGTGGTGATGTCACCGTTCGCGCACCCGCTCTTCACGGTACTGACCGGCATCGGCTTCGGGATCGCGGCGACGGCCCGGCGCCGGCGCGCCCGCCGGGTGGTGCTGCCGCTGCTGGGCCTCGTCCTCGCCATGGGCATGCACGCGCTGTGGAACGGGTCGGCGACCTTCGGCCCGTACGGCTTCTACGCCGTGTACGGGCTGTTCATGGTCCCGGCCTTCGGCCTGGTGACCTGGCTGGCGATCTGGTCGCGCCAACGCGAGCTGCGCACGCTCTGCGCCGAGCTGCCCGCCTACGCGGCGGCCGGCTGGCTGACTCCGGCGGAGCCGCTCGCCCTCTCCTCGATGCGGGCCCGCGGCCTGGCCCGTGACGAGGCCCGCCGCCGGCACGCCATCGCGGCGCGGGGGCCCGTCCCGTACGGGGCGGGGTGGCCGGGCCACGGGCCGGTCGCCGCTCCCGCCCCGACGGCCGGGGACCTGGCGCGGGCCACGGCCCACGGCAAGGCGGCCGCCCGTACCGTCGCCGAGTACGAGTCCTTCGCCACGTCGCTGGCGTCGCTGCGGCTGCGGGCCCGGCGCGGGGCGGCCGAACCGGACTTCGCGGCCCGGGAGCTGGAGCTGCTGCACCACCTCTGGCAGCGCAGGGAGGTGGCCGTGCCCGCCCTCACGTACGCGGCGCAGGCCACGGGCCGGCTGCGTCCCCACCATCCGGCGCCGCCCCCGTACGCCGGGCCGTTCCCCGCGCACCCCGGGTACGGCGGGCACCACAACGGTCCCGGCCCGGGGACGGGCCACAACCCCTACCTGCCCCCGCGGTAGCACCGCGGCACACCGTTCGCCCCGTCGACGGCGCGGACGAACGGCCGTGGACGGGGCGAACGGGGGCGGTGCTCCGGACGGCCGGGGCCGTGCGTCAGGCGGACGCCTCGGTGAGTACGGCCAGGTCCTGCTCGGTCAGCGCGAGGTCCGCGACGGCCACCAGCGCGGGCAGCTGCTCGACCGTACGGGCCGAGGCGATCGGCGCGGCGACGGTCGGCCGGGACGCGAGCCAGGCCAGCGCGACGGTCGCGATCTGCGCGTCGTGCGCCTGGGCGACCTTGTCCAGCGCGGCCAGGACCTTCTGCCCCCGCTCCGACTCCAGGTACTGGCCGGCGCTCTGCGCCCGCGCGCTGTCCACCGCGGCGCCCGGGCGGTACTTGCCGGTGAGGAAGCCGGAGGCCAGGGCGTAGTACGGCACGGCGGCGAGCCCGGCGCGGGCGGCCGTGTCCTGGAGTTCGCCCTCGTAGGTGTCGCGGGAGACCAGGTTGTAGTGCGGCTGGAGGGCGACGTAGCGTGCCAGGCCCTCGCGCTCCGAGAAGTCCAGGGAGGCCCGGAGCCGCTCGGCGCTGATGTTGGAGGCGGCGATCTCCCGGACCTTGCCCTCCTTCACCAGCTGGTCCAGGGCGGTGATGATCTCCTCGACCGGCACGGTCTCGTCGTCGAAGTGCGTGTAGTAGAGATCGATGTGGTCGGTGCCGAGCCGGCGCAGCGACTCCTCGGCGGCGGCCTTGATGGTGGCGGCGGCAAGCCCCTTGTACTCGGGGTGGGCGCCGCCCTTCGTGGCGACGACGACGTCGGACCGGTTGCCGCGCGCGGCGAGCCACTTGCCGAGGACGGTCTCGGACTCACCGCCCTCGTTGCCCGGGACCCAGGCCGAGTACACGTCGGCGGTGTCGATGAAGTTGCCCCCGGCCTCGGCGTAGGCGTCCAGCACGGCGAACGACTGCGCCTCGTCGGCGGTCCAGCCGAAGACGTTGCCACCGAGTGCGAGCGGGAAGACCTGGAGGTCGGAGGAGCCCAGCTTACGAAGAGAAGTCATAAGTGGATCAACGAGTTCCGACGGGCCCGCTATTCCGGCGGGCCCGTTCTTTCCGGCGGCCCGCGGGCGTGCCGGCCCGGTACCTCCCACGAAAAACCGGCAGTCCTGACGTCGGGGGGGAGCGTCAGGACTGCCGGGGTTCATGGGCCGGTGGACCGGGCCGGGCCGGGTCGCCTCAGATGTTGAGGCCCTTGCCGCGGAGCCAGGCCATCGGGTCGACACCCGTGCCGTCGGGGGTGTGGATCTCCAGGTGGAGGTGCGGTCCGGTCACGTTGCCGGTCGCGCCGACGCGGCCGATGGTCTCGCCGGTGGCGACCTTCTGGCCGACGCTGACACCGATCGAGGACTGGTGGCAGTACCAGACCTCCGTGCCGTCCTCCAGCTCCAGCACCGTGCGGTAGCCGTACGAGCCGGACCAGCCCGCCGACTTGATGGTGCCGCCGTGCACGGCCTTGACCGGGGTGCCGGTCGGGGCGGCGAAGTCGAGGCCGGTGTGGTGGCCGGAGGACCACATCGAACCGGCCTGGCCGTAGGTCGAGGTGATCGTGTACGAGGAGGTCGGGACGGCGTAGCTGGCGGCGAGCTTGGCGAGCCGGAGGGCCTCCGCCTTCTTCTTGGCCTCCTCCTCCGCCTTCTTCTTCTCGGCGGCGGCCTTGGCCTCGGCCTCGTCCTGCTGCTTCTTCGCCTCGGCGGCGGCCTTCTCCGCGGCGGCCGCCTCCTCCGCGGCCTTGGCCTCGGCGGCGGCCGCGTCCTGCTGCTGCTCGGCCTGCTGGAGGATGCGGGCGCGGAGCGCCTCGCCGGCATCCGTCCTGCCCTGCTCGGCCTCGGCGGCGGTGATGCCGGCGGAGGTCAGCGGGGTGGTGGCGGTGACGTCCTCGGACGCGTCCTTGTCCGAGTCGTCGGAGAACAGAGCACCCACGCCGGGAAGTGACGCGGCGTCGGGGAGGTTCTCCGTGATGGAGTCGGGGACGGAGATGGAGACCGGCGGCTTGCTCTGCGCGGTGGCCATGCCGCCCGCGCCGACCGCCGCGATGACGCCGACGCCCAGCACCGTGGAGCTGCGGGCGAGTCCGCTGCGCTGCTTGGCGACGCGGTGCCGGCCGCGCACGGGGCGGACGGACTCCTCGGTGGGGTTCCACTCCTCCAGGCTGCGCGCGGGCTCGCCGCCGTTGCCCTCGGTGCGGAAGTCGCCGCCGTAGCCGTCGCTGAAGTCACCGTTGAACCCGGCGTCGTGGTCGCTGCCGTATGCCGTCGTCACCGTCCCGGTGGCCGCCGTGTCGGAACCGCGCTGTGCGGGGAAGTCGGCACCGAAGCCGTAGTCGGGGGTGAACCGGGACGGGGCCTCGGGGGCAGGCTTGTTGGACGCCACGGGGGCGCACTCCTTTCCTTCCTTCTCGCCTACCGGGTTAGCTGACGGGTTCGGAGCAGGAAGGTCTCCTACGGGCCCCTCTGCCTCTCACGAGACACAGGCGTCCGATTCACCCCATATAGGTGGTTCCCCGGTTCCCTTGCGGAATTCGGCGCTCGCGCACGGTGCCGCCACTGGCGGCGGCTGGGACGACCGCGCTGCGTTATCGAACGTTAATAGACACCGGGGTCGCATTCCAAGCCGTTCCCACTGATCGTTCACGTCTTTGGCCTGGACTTTACGGGACATAATCCAATGAAAACGTGCGAGTTGACCGCACCTCAGCCACTACCCCGTTTCTGACGTTGCGTCAAATGTTATGCGGAGCGGCGCCCTTCGATCACGCACCGTGGCGCCGGGAGCGGAAGGAACGGAACCCGGCCCCCGGGCCCGCCCGTCACCCTTCCTCCCGGCCGACGATCCGCACGGTCCTGCGCCGGTCCGGCTCCCCCTCCGCCGGGCGCATGACCGCGAGCAGCGCCATGTCGTCGGTCGTCTCGCCGCCCGTGTGCAGGCGCACGTCGTCGGTCAGCGCGGACAGCAGCTCCTCGGGCCCCGGGAAGATCCGCCCGCGCAGCCGGTCCGCCGGGTCGTAGAAGACCCCTTCGGCGTTCCGTGCCTCGGAGAGGCCGTCCGTGTACAGGAGCAGGGTCGTCCCGGCCGGCAGCTCCCACTCGTCCGTCCGCTGCGGCCACGCGCCCAGGTCCATCCCGAGCGGCAGCGCGGGCTCGGTGGGCCTCAGCACCTCCAGCGCCCCGTCGGGATGCAGCAGGATCGGTTCGGGGTGGCCGCGGTTGACGACGCGCACCCGGGCCGGCCCGGACGGGATCTCGGCCAGCACGGCGGTGATGAACCCCTCCAGCACGTCGAGCCCGCCCCGCCTCGCCTCCTCCCGCGCCAGCGCCCGTTCCAGCCGCCACGCCACGCCCTCCAGCGAGTGCTCCTGCTCGGCCGCCTCGCGGAACGCCCCGATGACCACCGCCACCGTCCCCACGGCTTCGAGGCCCTTGCCCCGCACGTCCCCGACCACCAGCCGCACCCCGTACGGGGTGTCCGTCACGGCGAACAGGTCGCCGCCGACGAACTCGTCCGCCTGCGCCGCCACGTACCGCGCCGCCACGCGCAGTCCGCCGATCCGCTCGGACGGCTTCGGCAGCACCGCGCGCATGGCGGTCTCCGCGATGACCCGCGCGGAGGCCAGCTGCTCGTTGCCGCGCCGCACCACCCCGTTGATCACGACCGCGAGGACCGAGACGGTGGCCAGGGTCAGCAGCTCGATCAGCGGCACCACTTCGGGCAGCGTGCTGCTGGACAGCCGCAGCGCGATGACGGCCAGCATCGAGGCGATGCCGGTGCTGACGGTGCGGGAGAGCGAGAAGAACGGGGCGGCGATCAGCGGCGCCGCCACGAACAGCGGGATGGCGGTGAAGGTCGGCGGCGTGAAGATGTCGAACACCAGCCCGCCGACGATCATCAAGGCGGGCATCGCCCGTACGAACCGCCGGGTGCCGACGCCGCCGTCGACGTGCCCGCCGCGCCGCTGCTCCCGCTTCCACACCACCCGTTGGTCTCCTGCCCGGTACGTCCGCGGCTGCGGACGGAACCGCGCCCCGCCCCCAGACTCCCCGGAACGCGACGGCGCGGCGACCGCTCATCGGCCAATGGGGGGACGGGGCGTGGGGCGGGACGGGAGAACGAAACGAGTCAGGCCCGGCACGCTGCATGCGTGCCGGGCCTGACTCTTCAGTAGCGGGGACAGGATTTGAACCTGCGACCTCTGGGTTATGAGCCCAGCGAGCTACCGAGCTGCTCCACCCCGCGTCGGTGAACACAACTCTACGCCATTCCCGGCGCACTCATGACCACTCGGGTTCCCCGGGGCTTCACCCGGACCGCCTCCGGCCCACGGACCGCACCGGCGATCCGGACCCGGGACCCCGCCCGGGCCCTGTCCGGACCTGACCTCGGACGGCGCGCGCGTACCGATATGCGGTGATATGACTGATTTCATCGACCGGCCGACCGACGCGACGACATCGCACTGATCGGGAGCGAACCGTGGACGACTACTCGTTGCTCGACCTCTTCTGGACCATGCTCTGGTTCTTCCTCTGGGTCATGTGGCTGTTCCTGCTCTTCAAGGTCATCACGGACATCTTCCGCAGCCACGACCTCAGCGGCTGGGGCAAGGCGGCCTGGCTGGTCCTGACGCTGCTGCTGCCGTACATCGGGGTGCTGGTGTACGTGATCGTGCGCGGCAAGTCCATGAGCAGACGGGACATCAAGGAGGCCCAGGACCGGGACGCGGCCTTCAAGGCGTACGTACGGGAGGCGGCGGGCACCTCGGGCGGGGACGGCCCGAAACACGGCAGCCACGTCGACGACCTGGCCAGGCTCGCCGACCTCAGGGACCGGGGCGCCCTCACGGACGAGGAGTACCAGCGCGCGAAGACGAGACTCCTCGTCTGAGCCGGGACGCCCCGGGCCCGCACCGCACCGTCCGCCGTCCCGGGCGCGCATGTCTCCCTCCGCCCGGCCCCGCGGGCTGGCGGGGTCGCGGGGCCGGGCGGAGGCTTGAGGCATCAGCCCACGGCGGCCTCCCCGTCCGCGGCTCCGGACCCCGGGGCCCCGGCCTCCCCCGCCGGGTGCCGGGCGGGGCGCGACCGCCATCCCGACCTCGACGCACGAGGGGGTGGCCAGGCCATGAACGGCACCGCACCCGTACCCCTGGACGCGATGCGGACCGCGTTGCGCGGCCCCGTCATCGGCCCGCAGGACCCGGAGTACCGCCCGGCCGGCACGATCTACAACGCCATGATCGACAGGCGTCCCGCGGCGGTGGTCCGGTGCGCCGACACGGCGGACGTCATGGCCGCGGTCGACTTCGTCCGCGACGAGGGACTCGTGGCCGCCGTCCGCGGCGGCGGCCACAGCGGGGCGGGCCTCTGCCTGGTGGACGACGGCGTCACCATCGACCTCTCGCCCATGCGCTGGGCGCACATCGACCCCGGGGCGCGCACGGCCACGGTCGGCGGCGGCAGCACTCTCGGCGACCTCGACCACGCGGCCCACGCCTTCGGGCTGGCCACCCCGTCCGGCATCCTCTCGACCACCGGCGTCGGCGGCCTCACCCTGGGCGGCGGCCACGGCCACCTCACCCGCAGGTACGGCCTGACGATCGACAACCTGCTGGCCGCGGAGGTCGTCCTGGCCGACGGGACCCCGGTGACGGCGAGCGCCACCTCCCACCCCGACCTCTTCTGGGCGCTGCGCGGCGGCGGCGGGAACTTCGGCGTCGTCACCTCCTTCACCTTTCGGATGCACCCGGTGGACACCGTGGGCGTCGCCGTCACGCTCTGGCCCGCCGACCGGATCCACGACGTGCTGCGCTGGTACCGCGACTTCCTGCCCCGGGCCACCGAGGACCTCAACGGCTTCTTCGCCTCGCTCACCGTGCCGCCGGGGCCACCGTTCCCGGAGGAGATCCACGGCCGGCGGATGTGCGCCGTCGTGTGGTGCTGGACGGGCGACCCCAAGCTGCTGGAAACCACCCTCGAGCCCGTCGAGGACCCCGCGACGCCCGCCTTCCGCTTCACGGCGCCGATGCCCTACCCAGCCCTGCAGTCCATGTTCGACGCGCTGCTTCCTCCCGGCCTCCAGTGGTACTGGCGCGGCAACTTCTTCGACCGGATCACCGACGAGGCCGTCGACGTGCACGCCGAGTACGCCGAGCGCCTCCCCACCGACCTGTCGACCATGCACCTGTACCCGGTCGACGGCGCCGCCCACCGGGTCGGCCCCGACGACACGGCCTGGGCCTACCGGGACGCCGTCTGGTCCGGCGTCATCGCGGGCATCGACCCCGATCCGGACAACGCCGGAAGGCTCCGGCAGTGGTGCGTGGACTACTGGGAGGCGCTGCACCCGCACTCCATGGGCGGCACGTACGTGAACTTCATCGGTGCGGGCGAGACCCCGGACCGGGTACGGGCCACCTACCGCGACCACTACGACCGCCTCGCGGCCGTCAAGCGGACCTACGATCCGCACAACTTCTTCCACGCCAACCAGAACATCGAGCCGGCGGCCCGACCTGCGGAAACGGTGTCGGCATCGTCCGATCGGCCGACCCGGGCGTCATCCGTCGGGGGCCGGGACGAAAGCCCGTAGGGCGACCGGTGCGGGGCGGGTCCGGCCGGAGGATGGATCTCGAAGCGGGAACGCAGAGATTCCCGAGCCCCTGGCCGAACCCGAGGAGTCGTTGACCATGAAGAAGCTGTCGCTGCGCACCCGCGTCCTGACCGGCACCGTCGCCGCCGCCGCCATCGCGGGCACGTTCGGAGTCGTCTCCGCCAACGCCGCGGCCCCCGCCGCCGCGCCCGCCGCCGTCAAGGCCGACGCCGCCAACAAGAACCTCACGCGGTCCACGCACCTGACGATCGAGGCGGCGACGAAGGCCGCGCGGGCGACGCTGGAGGCCGCGGAGAAGGAGAACCAGCGGGTCTCGGTCGCCGTCGTCGACCGCAACGGCAACACCGTCGTCACCCTGCGCGGCGACGGCGCCGGCCCGCAGTCCTACGAGTCGGCCGTGAAGAAGGCGTACACCGCCGTCTCCTGGAACGCCCCCACCTCCGAGCTGGTCAAGCGCCTGCAGAACGCCCCCACGCTGAAGGACATCCCCGGCACCCTCTTCCTCGGCGGCGGCGCCCCCGTCACCGCCAAGGGCGCCCCGATCGCGGGCATCGGCGTCGCCGGCGCCCCCTCCGGCGACCTGGACGAGAAGTTCGCCCGGGCCGGCGTGGCCGCCCTCGGCCGGTAACGGCTCCCCGAACTCCGGCGGCACCCGCTTCCCCCGTACGGGTGTCGCCGGTCCCTCCGCGCACGGCTCTCCCGGGCGGATGCCCCGGCCGGGAGAGCCGTGCGCTCCGGCCCCGGTCTCAGCTCTCGCGGTACTCGACCAGCACCGGCTCCTCGCCGAAACCGATCCGGTCACCGGCCCGGAGCGGAACGGTCCGGCCGTCCATGCGGCGCAGCAGGCGCTCCCCCTCGGCCACGGGCACGTCGACACGCCCCTTCGTCGTCCAGCGGACGAGGAAGGGAGTGCCGCCCCGTTCGAAGCGGCAGGTGTACGCGCCCTCGGGCAGGCCCAGTTGCCCGCCCTGCCCGCACGCGGAGATCCGGGCGCCGTCCAGCCACTGCCGCAGCCGCCCCATGCGCAGCCCGGCCTCCGTGGGCCGCCCGCCGACGGGCTGCACCACGAGCGGCACACCGGTGCTCCCCCAGGAGTAGAAGTACATCCGCCTCACCCCGTAGTGCCGGCTGTAGAGCCCCGCCAGATAGAAGCGCACCGCGTAGTCGCGGGCCCGGCGGGCGTCCAGCGGCGGGGTGACCGCGACGTCCCGGTCCGGCCCGGTGTTCCACACCGGGATCTGCCCCACGCCCTCCTCGTACAGGACGTCGCGCACGTTCCGGGCGAGGTCGATGATCTCCTCCGGCGGCGAATCGGCCCTGCGCGGCGGCAGTTTCAGCGCCGCCGCGTGGCAGTTCCCGTACGCGCCGGTACGCGCGAACCGGCGCAGCAGCTCACGGCCCCGCTCCTCCCACAGCCCCCCGAAGGACGGGCAGGCCACCAGCGCCCCGGAATCGACGCGGCGGATGATCCGGGCCGCCCGCCCGACCATCTCCGCGAGGACGGCGACGCTTCCGGCGTAGTGCAGCGGATGGCTGGGGTAGTCCCAGAGCTCGTACGCCTCGATGCGGCCGCGGTAGCGCGTGGCCACCTTCTCCACGAAGCGGTCCCAGTCCGCCAGGTCGGCCGGGGGCACGGGGCGCGAATCGGCGTAGGCGGATCTGCGTCCGTCCGGCGCCGCCCACAGGGGCGTGCCGGAGAGGGTGAGCAGGACCGGCAGCCCGCGCCGTTCGGCGGCGTCGACCGACCGTTCCAGGACCGACCAGTCGTACCGGTCGCGCCGGGGCTCGATGGCGCCCCAGCGGGTCCCGCTGTCCCACAGCCGCACGGCCCCGGTGCGGAACCCGGGCATCTCTCCCGTGTCGGTGTTCATCGTCAGGCCGAAGAACTCCGGCGGCACCCGGCGCGGCGCGACGGACCAGAGCGGTCCGTCGAACCGCTGGACGGCGGTGGTGGTGCCCTCCCGTCCGGTGCCCGGGCCGGCGGGCGGGCCGCCGCTGCCGGGCCCGTCGCCGCCGGGCAGCTGCGTGCTGGCGGCCGGGACGAGGAGGAGGACGAGGACCAGGGCCATCACGCGCAGCGGGAGGAGCCCCCGCCACGGCGACGGCCGTGCCTCCCCCGGCTCCCCGCCCCGTCCCACCACCGCTGCCGCCGCGGGCCTTTGGCCCGCCCCGGCGTCCGGGGGCCCACCGTGCGCGCCGTGCTCGTCCGGGCGTCCTCCCGCGCCGCCCGGACCTGCCACGTCATCCCCCGGAACCCTCATGTCACCGGCCGGAACCACCACGTCGTCGGCCCGGTCCTGCGCGGCGGTCGTCCGCGACCAGACCCGGTACAGCCGGTCCAGCTCCGCCGGACTCGCCCCGCAGACCCGTGCCACCCGTTCCACCGCCCCGAAGCTGCCGGGGACGGTCGTGCCCCGGCAGTAGCGGTGGAGCGTGGACCGGCTGAGGCCGGTGCGGTGGGCCAGCGCCGTGTAGCTGCGCCCGCTGCGCCGTTTCAGTTCCTCCAGCAAATCGGCCAGTTCGGCCGGTCCCACCACTTTCCTGTTGGACGTCATCGCCCTCCTGTTGTTCCGGTCCTCCCCTCCCCGGGGAAGACGGGACGCGTCCCACGCCGTCCCATTCGGCCCGAGAACCGCAGCTGAGGCCCCCTCGGGCGTCCCGTTGTCCCACCTTCCCCGTTCCTTCTTGCCTCAGCACACACCGCTGTCACAAGGTCACAACACCGACGTCACCAGAACGTGGCGACGCCGGCGCCGCTCGGGGGGAGCGGTGAACGCGTCTCGCACCGGGGAAACACATGCTGCGCATCCACTTCTCGGCCGGGGACCTGACCCGTACCCGTGTCGCCGACCATCCCGACCCGCTCTGGGAATCCGTACTGAGCCTGCACCAGTTGCGGGAACGGCAGTCGGACCCCGCCATGCTCCACTGGCAGAAACACGTCATCAGAAACGGCCGGAGCCCGCTGCGCCTGCTGCTGCCCCTGGTCCCGGCCCGTGGCTACTTCCCGGACTTCCTCACCCCGGTCGAGAGCGCCGAGGGGTTCGAGGCGGGACTCGACGCCCTGCTGTCGACACCACGGCCCCAACTGCACCTCCAGCTCACCCGGTTGGCGAAGGACAAGCCGCCCGACCCCTGGCTCCGGGCGGTCGCGGAGGGCGGCTCGCCGGCGCTCCACCGCCTCGGCGAGGCACTGCGCTCCTACCGGCACCACGCCCTCGGCGGGATGTGGCAGCACATCCGCGACCGGGTCGAGGCCGACCGCGCCTGGCGGACGCGCACCCAGTTCCTCGGAGGCACCGACGCGATGCTGCGCACGTTCGGCCCCGCCCTGCGCTGGCGCCCGCCGGTCCTGGAGGCCGACTACCCGGTCGAGGCGGACATCTGCCTGGACGGCCGGGGGCTGCTCCTGATCCCGTCGTACTTCTGCCACCGGGCGCCGGTCGCCCTGGCCGACCCCGCCCTGCCGCCGACCCTCGTCTATCCCGCGCGGCCCGTGGCCCCGGCGACGACGCCCCCGGCCGAACCGGCGGGTCCGCACCTCGCCCGGCTCCTGGGCCACACCAGGGCCGCGGTCCTGGAGACCCTCGGCGGCGAGTGCACCACGAGCGAACTGGCCCGGCGCGTCGGGATCTCCCTCTCCTCCGCCAGCGAGCACACCACCGTGCTGCGGAACGCCGGCCTGGTCTCCAGCAACCGGCTGCGCAACTCCGTGCGCCACAGTCTCACCCCGGTGGGCCTCGCCCTGCTCGGCACCGGCCCGCGATGAGACGACGGGACCGCACACGACGAACGCCCCGACCGGGCGGAACCGGTCGGGGCGTCGGAGTACGGGTGGGAGGGACGAACCGCTCCCCCCGCCGTCGGTAGGCCGTGTGGGACTCGAACCCACAACCAACGGATTAAAAGTCCGCTGCTCTGCCAATTGAGCTAACGGCCCTCGGCGCATCACCCCTGAGCATAGCCCGCCGGAACCCGGCCGCCGATCGGGTATCGGTTACCGGGCCCCGTCATGGCGGAAACCTGATGCTCCGAAGGGGCTCCCGGGGCACGGGGCACGGCCGCCGGGCGCCGGGAGCCCCTCGCGTCAGAAGATCCCCTTGTAGCCCTGCCATCCGGTGGCGATCTTCGTGCGCGAGCCGAACGATCCCTTGCCGTTGCCGTTGTTGCGGAAGAGGTTGCCCGAGCCGTCCCGCTCGACGATGTCGGCCCTCCCGTCGCCGGTGATGTCCCCGACCCCGACGATGACGTCGTACGACCTCCCCCACGCGGCGAAGACCTTCACCCGCTCCTTCAGCCGGCCGCTCGCGGTGCCGTCGTAGCGGTGGAGCGTGCCGTCCTTCTTGTCGTGGGCGAGCACGTCTCCGTACCCGTCGCCATTGAGGTCTCCGGCGCCCACGACCTTCGAGTAGCCGTTCCAGGCCGAGCGGATCTTCACCCCGGGCTTCAGCCTGCCGTGCCCGTCGTCGGCGAAGAGGTGGATGTCGCCGGTCGACGCCTTGCGCGCGAGCAGGTCGGGGCGTCCGTCACCGGTCAGGTCGCCGGGCACGGTCAGGACGTTGTACGCGTTCCAGCCGGTGCCCAGCGAGGTGTGGCCGCTGCCCGGCGTGTACGAGTTGCCGCACTTGCCGTTGTACCGGCGCAGTTCCCCGTTCGGGATCCGTACGAGCATCTCGGCGCACCGGTCGCCGCCCATGTCCCCGAACGGAACCGCGACCGTGCCCTTGGGCCGGCCGGCACCGGAGCGCTTCCAGTCGAACTTCCCCCTGCCCTCGGTGTAGTGCAGGGTCGGTCCGCCGACGGAGTTGAGCGTGACCAGTTCGCCGAAGTCCTGGCCGCCCTGGTCGTGGTGGCCCTGGAGGCCGCCGCCGACCGAGATCTTCCCGCTGGTGGTGTACGTGCCGCCGCCCTTGACGGCCCTGGCGGTCAGCGTCCAGGTGTGGAGCTCGTTGAAGGCGTGGGTGCCCTTGTCCATCCGGCCGTTCCAGTTGACCTCGATCTCGGCGCCGGGGCCGCCGGAAATGGTGCGGACGGTGCGTCCTCGCAGGTCCTTCGCCACGAAGGTCCAGGTCGCGGGCGCGTTGAGCTGCCAGCTGCTCTCCCAGCGCCGGCCACCCGAGGTGTTCTTGAGGTCGATGTACCCGTCGTCGACGTCCGACTCGATCTTCGCGAGCGGCTGCGTGGGCACCCCGCTCGGCACGATCCGGATCGCCCTGTCCGGGCCGACGTACGCGATGTCGCCGCCGAACTTGTCCACGGCCCAGGTCAGCCGTCGCTGGTCGACGGTGTCGCCCGCGGGCAGGTCCGCGATCTCCCTGGGCGGTGCGACCGTTCCGGTGTGGAAGTCGGTGAGCAGCAGCTTTCCGGCGGTGCGGTCGTGCCGGACGAGGTAGCCGTCGCCGACGAGCGCGGCGCCGGACGGCACGGTGACGCTCTTCTTCGCCGTGCGGTCGTACACCCCGGCGGCGCCGTCCGGGCCGCAGTTCCAGTAGATCCAGCGGCCGACGGTCCGGAGTTCCCCGATCACGCACGGGGCGCCGGTGGCGACGGTCTGGACGACCTTCTTCTGTTCGAGGTCGGTCGCGGTGACCACCCCGGCGGTGGGGGCGGCCGTCCACAGCGCCGACCCCCAGATCGAGGCGGCGGTGATGGGCCGCGTCGTCCGCACGTCCGACCAGCGGACCCCGACGGCGTCGATGTACTGCTTGCCGGTCGACGCCGCCTCGTGGACGAAGTAGCGTCCGGTCGCGTCCACGAACCGGCCACCGGTCACCGCGGGTTCCTCGGAGCCGTGGTACGTGTCCGCCGTCGTCCAGACCTGGGCGCGTTCCTTGCCGCCGTCGACGAAGAAGCGGCCCAGGTGGCCGTTGCCGGTGGCGTACAGGGGCACGCAGGAACCCGCGTCGCACGGCACGCGCTTCGTGTGCGCGCCGGTCGCGTAGGCGTCCACGTATCCCATCGAGGTGGGGGCGCCCACCGTCGCCCCGCCCGGGGAGACCTGGCGGGCGTACGCGAACTGCGCTCCGCTCGGGGCGAGTTCCACCGTGTTCAGTACTCCGCCGGCGAAGTCGATGCCCCAGACGCCGCTCGTCGCGATGGGCGCCGACGCGTCCGCTGCAACGGCACCCGGCATCGTGCCGAGACCGGCCGCGGCCGCGGTGAGGGCGGCCAGTGTCGCGATACGGCGCCGGGCGCCACGGGCGCGTGGAGAAGCAGGGCGAGTCAAAAGGGTCAGTCCTCCCCGAAATGCCCGAGGGCATGAAGACACGAAGACACGAAGGGCACGGGTGATCAACGGCGGCCCGCAGCAAAGGAATTGCGCAGAGCTCGCAGAGTCCCCCGGTCCCGCCCCCGTGCAAGTCGCCGGATGCCAGCAGCGGCCAGTTGTGTGAGGGAAGTGAAAAGGAAAGCGGGCCCGCTCGTGAAGAGCGGGCCCGCTTTCCGCAGACCGTCGGGCGGACCCCCAGGGGTCCTCACGGTGTGTCAGCCGTTGCGCTTCCAGCGCGGCTTGTCGTCGCGGCGGCCGAAGGAGCCGGTGCCGCCGCCGCGGTGGTCGTCACGACGGCCGGTCGGACGGTCGCCGCCGCCGGAGCGGAAGCCACCCGAGGGGCGGTCGTCGCGACGGTCGCGGTTGAACGGACGGTCGCTGCCGCCGGAGCGGAAGCCACCCGAGGGGCGGTCGTCGCGACGGTCGCGGTTGAACGACGGACGGTCGTTGTCGCGACGGTCGAAGGAGCGGCCACCGCGGTCGTCCCGGCGGTCGTAGGAGCGGAAGCCGCCCGACGGACGGTCGTCACGACGGTCCCGGTTGAACGAGGGACGGTCGTTGTCACGGCGGTCGCGGTTGAACGACGGGCGGTCGTCACGGCGCTGGAAGCCCCGGTCGCCACCGCGGTCGTCACGACGGTCCCGGTTGAACGAGGGACGGTCGTTGTCACGGCGGTCGCGGTTGAACGACGGGCGGTCGTCACGGCGCTGGAAGCCCCGGTCGCCACCGCGGTCGTCACGACGGTCCCGGTTGAACGACGGACGGTCGTTGTCACGGCGGTCGTGCCCGCGGTTGTCCCGGCGCTCGAAGTTGCCGCGCTCGTCACGACGGTCGTCACGGGCGGGCTGCTCCGGCACGGAGACGGCGGCCTCGACGGCGGCCTCCGCCTCGGCGGTGGCCTCGGCCACTGCGGCCTCGGGGTCCTCGCCCCGCTCGCGCGCGGCACGGGCGACGAGGCGGTCGGCCTCCTCGCGCAGCTCACCGGCGCGGCGCTGGACGCGCTCCAGCTGCTTGGTCAGCTCGGCGACCTCGCGCTCGGCCTGCTTGGCAGCGTTGCTCGCGGAGTCGGCCTGCACCTCGGTCAGCGAACGGGCGCCGGTGATCTCGGCGACCTCCGGGTCGAAGGCGCCGGCGCCGCCGACGATGTGGCGCGAGGCGTCGACGCCCGCGTCCTCCATCAGGCGGAAGATCTGGCGGCGCTGGTGCGGCAGCGCCAGCGACACGACGACACCGGACTTGCCGGCCCGCGCGGTACGGCCCGAGCGGTGCAGGTAGTCCTTGTGGTCACCGGCCGGGTCCACGTTCAGGACCAGGTCGATGCCGTCGACGTGGATGCCGCGGGCGGCGACGTCGGTCGCGACGAGCGCGTTGACGTAGCCGTCCTTGAAGTCGGCGAGCACCCGGGTGCGGGCGCCCTGCGTCATGCCGCCGTGCAGCGCGTCCGCCTTGACGCCCGCCTCGACGAGCTGCTCGGCGATGCGGTCGGCGCCCAGCTGGGTGCGGACGAAGATGATGGTGCGGCCCTTGCGGGCGGCGATGGCGGAGGTGACCGGCGCCTTGTCCTTCGGCTTCACGACGAGGACGTGGTGCGTCATGGTCGTGACGTTGCCCTGGGCGCTGTCGACCTCGTGGCTCACCGGGTTGTCCAGGTAGCGCTTGACCAGCGTGCCGATCTCGTTCTCCATCGTGGCGGAGAAGAGCATCCGCTGGCCGCCGGCCGGAACCTGGTCGAGCAGCTCGGTGACCTCGGGCAGGAAGCCCAGGTCGGACATCTGGTCGGCCTCGTCGAGGACGGCGACCTGGACGTTCTCCAGGGAGCAGGCGCCCCGGTTGATGATGTCGCGCAGCCGGCCCGGGGTGGCGACGAGGATGTCGACGCCGCGCTCCAGGGCGTAGATCTGGTTGCCCATCGACGTACCGCCGCAGACGACCTTCATCTTCAGGCCGAGCACGTCGCCGTACGGCTGGAGGGCGTCCGCGACCTGCATCGCGAGCTCGCGGGTCGGGGTCAGGATGACCGCGCGGGGCTTCTTCTTCTCGGTGTGACCGCCGGCCAGCGCGGCCAGGGTCGGCAGACCGAAGGAGAGGGTCTTGCCGGAGCCGGTGCGGCCGCGGCCCAGGATGTCCTTGCCGGCCAGGGCGTCCGGGATGGTCGCGGCCTGGATCGGGAAGGGCTCCGTCACACCGTTCTGCGCGAGCTTGCGGACGATGCCCTCGGGCAGGCCCAGGTCGGCGAAGGTGATGGTCGGCTCGGCGTCCGCCTCGTCGGCGGCGGCGTCGGTGTCGGCCTGCTCGGCCCGGGGGACGTCCGCCTCGATGGAGTCGGCGGTCTCGGCGACGACGGCCTCGGCGGCCTCGACGAGCTCGTCGTTCTCGATGCTCTCGGGCATGACGGTGCGGTCAGAACTGGAAATTGACATGCGAAATGCGAAACCTTCCGGAGTCTCGGCACGCGCCCGTAACTCCGTGATTCGCAATTTCGACCGCCTCAATGCGGTCCAGCCACGGCAAGGGAGAGTACGCGCCACACGGCGCGCTTCTGTTTCGGCGCCGGGCAATGGGATCAAACGATCTACTACCATACGCACTCCCACCCACATTGCGCAAACCGACCTCCTCCGGCCCCCCGCTACACCGGCCTCACCTGCGGCGATGCCTCCGGGGTGCGCAGCACCGCCGGGCCGTACGGCGCGGCCATCGCCTCGCCGCGGAACCGGGCGGCCGGTGAGGCGGACGGCGGCGACGACGGGGGCGGCTCGGAGGGCTGCGGCTCGACGGGGGCCGACGGCCCGGTGGTCGCGGGCGCGGACGGCGTGGGGGAGCCCGGGGGCTGCGGCGCCCCGGGACCGGGGGACGAGGCCGGGGGCGTCGGCGCCCCGCCGCCCCGCGTCGGCTCCGGACCGCCCGGCCCCGCTCCGGGACGCCCGCCGCCGGGAGCGGCCGGGGACGCGGTGGAGGCGCTGGGCTCCGGCGACCCGGCGGCCTCCCGCTCGGAGTCGGAGTGCGCCTCGGCCCGCCCTCCCCCGGCCCGGACGCGGCCGGTGCCCGCCACGGTGCCGCCGTCCGGCTGCGCCGCGCTCCCCTCCGTCCCGGAGGACCGCGACGGCGAGGGCGCGGGCTTCGTGCCGCTCCCCTCGTCGTCACCGACGCTCATACAGCCTGCGGACGCGGCGACCGTCGCTGCGATGACGGTCGCCCATCGGACGGGGGCGGGGAACTGGCGCACGGGAGGCACCTCCGGGAGCACGAAGGGGACGGAGCGGTACGGAAGGAGCGGACGGGCTTCCGTGCCCAACTCCCCTTCCCCCGCCGGGGACACGCCCGCTTCCCGGCCCGCACTCCGCCCCGTGTCCGAAAACACGCGGGTTCCCGGACAAACCGTGCGTGCGGGGCCGTGCGCGACCGCCCCGCCGGGAGCCCGTACGCGCCCCCGTACGGGGCCGGTCCGGCTCACCCGTAGCCGAGCGCGTGCAGCCTCTCGTCGTCGATGCCGAAGTGGTGGGCGATCTCGTGCACGACGGTGATCTCGGTCTCGGCGACGACGTCGTCGCGGGACTCGCACATCCGGAGCGTCGGCCCGCGGTAGATGGTGATCCGGTCCGGCAGCACCCCGGCGTACCACTCGCCGCGCTCGGTCAGCGGGGTGCCCTCGTACAGCCCGAGCAGCTCCGGATCGCTCGGGTCCGGTTCGTCCTCGACGAACACCGCGACGTTGTCCATCAGCCGCGCCAGCTCCGGCGGGATCAGGTCCAGCGCCTCGGCGACCAGTTCCTCGAACTCTTCGCGCGTCATCTCCAGCACCCGGCCATTGTCCCGTACGCCCCGCCCGTGCGCCCCGGCCCGGAGCGGCTCCACCCGCCCGCCGGGCGCCGGCCCGGCGCGGGCGCGGCCCCGGCCGTCCCGGACGGCGACGGCCGAGGTCAGCCCCCGTCCGCCGGTGGAGCACCCGCCCGGCGCACCCCCGTCACCTATTCGGTTTGGCTGACCCCGAAACGCCGTAGTACAGTCTCCGACGTGCCCAAGGGCGCCGGTCAGAACTCGACCGTCCCGAAACCTCCGGGTTGAAGGAGAAACAGTTCTGCCCTCATCGTCTAGTGGCCCAGGACGCCGCCCTTTCAAGGCGGTAGCACGGGTTCGAATCCCGTTGGGGGCACGCACAACCTTGTGCGACACTTAGTCGCACAACAGCTTGGTCCTGTGGAGCAGTTTGGAGTGCTCGCCACCCTGTCAAGGTGGAGGCCGCGGGTTCAAATCCCGTCAGGACCGCTGCAGCCCTGTTGAGCTGCGTGGCTGGGTAGCTCAGTTGGTACGAGCGATCGCCTGAAAAGCGATAGGTCGCCGGTTCGATCCCGGCCCCAGCCACCATTCGAAGGCCCCGTCCGATGGACGGGGCCTTCGTCGTGTCAGGCCTCTTCCCGCTCGGCCTGGTTCACACCGGTACGGCCGCGCCACGCCCGTACCGCCAGGAACAGCAGCACCACCGCGACCACGGCGACCAGGGCCATGGCGTCCGGCACGCGCCCGCCCATCCGCTGGGCCCACTGCTCGACGGCGAACGAATCGTCCACGTCCAGCAGTCCGGGCAGCGCCGTCGTGCCGTCGAAGACCAGGAACAACGCGCCCAGGCCGATGAAGAACAGCCCGGACAGCAGGCTCGTGGTGTGCGCCTCGAAACGGCCGATCCGGAAGGCGCGGCCGCGCAGCCAGGCGCGGCGCCCCAGGTCGAAGCGTTCCCAGAGCAGGGCGAGCAGGAAGAGCGGGACCGCCATGCCCAGGGCGTACACGGCGAGCAGCAGTCCGCCGTAGACCGGGCTGCCGCTGACCGCCGCCACGGTGAGGACGCTGCCGAGGATCGGGCCCGCGCAGAATCCGGCCAGCCCGTAGACGGCGCCCAGCGCGTAGACGGACAGGGCGGTGGTGGGGCGGATCCGGCCGCTGAGGGCGGCGATCCGGCGCGAGGCGAAGCCCAGGCCCACGATCTGCGCGACACCGAGCGCGATGATCAGCCAGCCCGCGCCCAGGACGAGCGCGTCACGGTGGCCGTAGAAGAGCCGTCCGGCGTACGAGCCCGCGGCGCCGAGCGGGACCAGGGTGGTGGCCAGGCCGGCGTAGAAGATGCCGGTGCGGGCCAGGAGCCGCGAGGCCGAGTCGACGGAGTACGCGAAGAAGGCGGGCAGCAGGAGGGCGCTGCACGGGCTGACCAGGGCGAGCAGCCCGCCGAGGAAGGCGGCGAAGTAGCCGATGTCGGCCGTCACTTCGCGCGCTCCGCGCCGTCCTCGCCGCTCCCGGCTTCCTTGCCGGCCTTGCCGTCCCCGCCGTCCTTGCCGCCCTTGGCGTCCTCGGTCCCGCGGGCCTGCTTCGCCGCCGCCTCGATGACCTCGGTGAAGGTCTCCAGGGGCTGGGCCCCGGCGATCGGGCGGCCGTTGATCAGGAACGAGGGGGTGGAGGTCGCGCCGATCCCGTACCCCTGCTCCTGGTCCTTGCCCACCGCGGCCGAGGCGGCGGAGCTGTCCACGTCGCGCGCGAACCGGGCGAGGTCCGCGACGCCGGCCTGCCGGGCGAGCCCCTTCAGCCGGTCCTCGCCGAAGCCCTTCTCCTTGGCCCCCTCCGCGTACGCGGCGGCGTGGAACTGCCAGAAGCGGCCCTGCTGACCGGCGGCCCACGCGGCGCGCGCGGCGGCCTCGGACTCGGCGCCGAAGATCGGGAAGTTGCGCCACTCGATGCGCAGGGTGCCGTTCTCGACGTACTTCTTCACCAGGGCGGGTTCGGTGTCGCGGGCGAACTTGCCGCAGTAGCCGCACTTGAAGTCGGCGTACTCGATGAGGACCACGGGGGCGTCCGCCCGGCCCTGCGCGAGCTTGTCGCCGGCGTCGCGCCGGGCCAGCTTCGCCAGCTCCGGGTAGACGCCGGCGTCCGGCTCGGCAGTGACGTCGGCGGCCGGGGAGGAGGCGGTGGAACCCGTGGAATCGGGGGCGGTGGCCCGGTAGGAGGCGTAGCCGAGCAGCGCGGCGGCCAGGACGACCCCGGCGCCGTAGAGCACCGGCTTCCTGGACCGCGAGGCGCGGGCGGGCGGGCGGGAGGGCGTGGACGTGGGCTTAGACATGCGGAACTCCGTGCTGGACGAGTGGAAGAGGGAAGAGGAGAGAAGGGACCGCCGGGCGGGCCGGTCCTCTACACCCTCAGCACGGAGAGTTCGACGGGAGTGGGGGCGGCGGGCTCCGGTCCGCGCAGCCCGATCCACGCGGGCGGACGGACGGGCTCCGGACCGATCGCCGCGGGCAGGCCCCACTCGGCGAGACCGGGGGCCTGGTCGTACGAGGCGCGGGCCCGGCCCGGGAGGGAGGGCCCGTTGCCGTCGCGCTTCTTGCCCCTGCCGCATCCGGGCACCTGCTGCCGCTCGTCGGCCGCCACCACCGCCGGACCGGAGCCGGGCCCGAGCTCGGCCTGTGTGACCGTCGGCACCGCCGCGGTCACGGACGTACCGCCGCCGAAGCCGCCCGGGCCGGTCGCGACCGGCCCGCAGAACAACCCCAGCACCACCGCGACCACCGCCATCAGGCAGCACCACTGCGTACGGGACACGGCGACCGGCCTTTCCGGGCGGGAGCGAGGGGACACGGAGCTACGTACTCGGCTGCCCGAAATGGTACGTGCTGCCTTTCCGCGCCTCCCCGCCCTGCCTCGGACCCGCGGGCGCGCCGGCACGTCGGCACATCGGTGTGCGGGCGCGTCGATGTGCCGATGCGGTGACGCGGCGGCACGGTGACCGGGGCCGCACGAAATGCGTTCGCCGTTCATCGGGCCCGGGTGAGATCCTGGACTCCGTATGTCTACTTCCTTCGCCGATCTCCAGTCCCAGCTCGGAGAGATCTCGCTCCGCGACGCGCACCGGCTCGGCCGCCGTCTCGAAGGTGCCCGCCGCATCCGCAAGCCCGAGGCCCGGCAGTCCGTGCTGGACGAGATCGCCGCCGAGGCCGCCAAGGCGGCCGAGCGGCTCTCGCTGCGTGCCGCCCGGGTACCCGCCGTGTCCTACCCGGACCAGCTCCCGGTCAGCCAGAAGAAGGACGAGATCCTGGAGGCGATACGCGACCACCAGGTCGTGATCGTCGCCGGGGAGACCGGCTCCGGCAAGACCACGCAGATCCCCAAGATCTGCATGGAGCTGGGGCGCGGCGTCCGGGGCATGATCGGGCACACCCAGCCGCGCCGGATCGCGGCCCGCACGGTCGCCGAGCGCGTCGCCGAGGAGCTGAGGACGCCGCTGGGCGAGGCGGTCGGCTGGAAGGTCCGCTTCACCGACCAGGTGAACCCCGACGCGACGTTCGTGAAGCTGATGACGGACGGCATCCTGCTCGCCGAGATCCAGACGGACCGCGAGCTGCGCGCCTACGACACGATCATCATCGACGAGGCCCACGAGCGGTCGCTGAACATCGACTTCCTGCTCGGCTACCTGGCCAGGCTGCTGCCCAGGCGCCCGGACCTGAAGGTCGTCATCACCTCCGCGACGATCGACCCCGAACGGTTCGCACGCCACTTCGGCAAGGCCCCGATCGTCGAGGTCAGCGGGCGCACGTACCCGGTCGAGGTGCGCTACCGCCCCCTCCTCGAGGAGGAGGGGGACGACTCCGACCGCGACCAGATCACCGCGATCTGCGACGCCGTCGACGAGCTCCAGACCGAGGGCCCCGGCGACATCCTGGTCTTCCTCTCCGGGGAGCGGGAGATCCGCGACACCGCGGACGCGCTGAACAAGCGCAACCTCCGCCACACCGAGGTGCTCCCCCTCTACGCCCGGCTCTCGCACGCCGAGCAGCACCGCGTGTTCCAGCGCCACACGGGCCGCCGCATCGTGCTCGCGACCAACGTCGCCGAGACCTCGCTGACCGTGCCCGGCATCAAGTACGTGATCGACCCGGGCAACGCCCGGATCTCGCGCTACAGCCACCGCACCAAGGTCCAGCGGCTGCCGATCGAGCGGATCTCGCAGGCCAGCGCCAACCAGCGCAAGGGCCGCTGCGGCCGTACGTCGGACGGCATCTGCATCCGGCTGTACTCCGAGGACGACTTCCTGACCCGTCCCGAGTTCACCGACCCCGAGATCCTGCGCACCAACCTCGCCTCCGTCATCCTCCAGATGACCGCGGCCGGCCTCGGCGACATCGAGAAGTTCCCCTTCATCGACCCGCCGGACCACCGCAACATCCGCGACGGCATCCAGCTGCTCCAGGAACTGGGCGCGCTGGATCCGGACGAGAAGGATCCGAAGAAGCGGCTCACCCAGCTCGGCCGGAAGCTCTCGCAGCTGCCCGTCGACCCGCGGCTGGCCCGCATGGTGATCGAGGCCGAGCGCAACGGCTGCACCCGCGAGGTCATGGTGATCGCGGCGGCGCTCTCCATCCAGGACCCGCGCGAACGGCCCGCGGAGAAGCAGACCCAGGCCGACCAGCAGCACGCCCGGTTCAAGGACGAGACCTCCGACTTCCTGGCCTTCCTCAACCTGTGGCGGTACGTCCGCGAGCAGCAGAAGGAACGCGGCTCCTCCAGCTTCCGCCGGATGTGCAAGCAGGAGTACCTGAACTTCCTGCGCATCCGCGAATGGCAGGACATCTACACGCAGCTGCGCACGGTCGCCAAGCAGATGGGCATCCACCTCAACGAGGAGGACGCGCCGGAGCAGTCGGTGCACACCTCGCTGCTGGCCGGGTTGCTGTCGCACATCGGGCTGAAGGACACCGAGAAGAACGAGTACCTGGGCGCCCGCAGCGCCAAGTTCGCGATCTTCCCCGGTTCGGCGCTCTTCAAGAAGCAGCCGCGGTTCGTGATGTCGGCCGAACTCGTCGAGACGTCCCGGCTGTGGGCCCGGGTCAACGCCCGGGTCGAGCCGGAGTGGATCGAACCGCTGGCCCAGCACCTGCTCAAGCGCACCTACAGCGAACCGCACTGGGAGAAGGACCAGGCGGCGGTGATGGCGTACGAGCGGGTCACGCTCTACGGGGTGCCGATCGTCGCCCAGCGCAAGATCAATTTCGGCCGGATCGACGCCGAGACCTCGCGCGACCTGTTCATCCGCAACGCCCTGGTCGAGGGCGACTGGCGGACCCACCACCAGTTCTTCCACGACAACCGCAAGCTGCTCGGCGAGGTCGAGGAGCTGGAGCACCGCGCCCGGCGCCGCGACATCCTGGTCGACGACGAGACTCTCTTCGACTTCTACGACCAGCGGATCCCCGCCCATGTGGTCTCCGGGGCGCACTTCGACTCCTGGTGGAAGCACAAGCGCCGGGACGAGCCGGACGCGCTGGACTTCGAGCGTTCGATGCTCATCAACGAGAAGGCCGGGGCCGTCACCAAGGACGACTACCCGGACTCCTGGCGGCAGGGAAAGCTCAAGTTCAAGGTCACGTACCAGTTCGAGCCGGGTGCGGACGCCGACGGCGTGACCGTCCACGTCCCGCTCCAGGTGCTCAACCAGGTCACCTCCGAGGGCTTCGACTGGCAGATCCCCGGCCTGCGCGAGGAAGTGGTCACCGAGCTGATCCGTTCCCTGCCCAAGCCGATCCGCCGGCACTACGTCCCCGCGCCGAACTACGCGGGCAGGTTCCTCGACCGGGCCGTGCCCCTGCAGGAGCCGCTGACGGTCACGCTCGCCCGTGAGCTCCAGCAGATGGTCGGCGTCCCGGTCACGGCCGACGACTTCGATCTGGGCCGGGTCCCGGACCACCTGAAGATCACTTTCCGGATCGTCGACGAACGGCGCCGCAAGGTGGCCGAGGACAAGGACCTGGAGGCGCTGCGGCTCCGGCTGCGCCCCAAGGCCCGCCAGGCCCTCTCCAAGGCCGCCGCGGCCAGCGCGGGGCCCTCGGGCGAGTCCGTCGAGCGCTCGGGCCTCACCGACTGGACGATCGGCACGCTGAACAAGGTCTTCGAGACCCGCCGGGCCGGCCAGCCGGTGAAGGCGTACCCGGCCCTGGTGGACCAGGGCGACACGGTCGCCGTACGGCTCTTCGACACCGAGGCCGAGCAGCAGCGGGCGATGCGGCTCGGCACCCGGAAGCTGATCATGCTGAACGTGCCGGTGAACCCGGCGAAGTTCGCCTCGGACCAGCTGACGAACCAGCAGAAGCTGGCCCTGGCCCGCAATCCGCACGGCTCCGTCCAGGCGCTCTTCGAGGACTGCGCGACGGCCGCCGCCGACCGGCTGATCGAGGCGCACGGCGGCCCGGCCTGGGACGAGGAGTCGTTCCGGAAGCTGTACGACAAGGTGCGCACGGATCTGGTGGCGCTGACCGAGCACGCGGTCAAGCAGGTCCAGCAGGTGCTGGCCGCCTGGCAGTCCTGCGAACGGCGCCTGAAGGCGACCAACAGCCTGGTCCTGGTCGACAACGTCACCGACGTCCGCGACCAGCTCGCTGCCCTCGTGCCGCCGGGCTTCGTCACGAGGACCGGGCTGCGCAGGCTGCCCGACCTGATGCGCTACCTGGTCGCCGCCGACCGCAGGCTCCAGCAGATGCCGACGGCCGCCCAGCGCGACACCACGCGCATGGAGAAGATCCACGAGATGCAGGACGAGTACGCCTGGCTGCTGGAACAGCTGCCGCAGGGCAGGCCCGTCCCGCAGGAGGTCCTGGAGATCCGCTGGATGATCGAGGAACTCCGGGTCAGCTATTTCGCCCATGCGCTGGGGACCGCCTACCCGATCTCCGACAAGCGCATCGTGAAGGCGATCGACGCGGCGGCGCCGTGAGCGGACCCGTCCACAGGGGCCCCTTCCGCCGTGACGGAGCCGCCACCATCGGTGAGTTCGACCTGACCCTCTGACCTGCTGTACAGTCTGTCTTCGCAGCCAGCCGCAAGGAAGGCAGCGAAAACCTGGTCCTGTGGAGCAGTTTGGAGTGCTCGCCACCCTGTCAAGGTGGAGGCCGCGGGTTCAAATCCCGTCAGGACCGCAGTGAAGAAAGCCCGGATCCCTCGGATCCGGGCTTTCGCGCGTCTTGACTCCACTGGTCGCCGACGAGTAGTCAGGCGTCAGGAGCCGCCCCTTCCTCGGTGCGGGCGGCGATCCACCGGGGGGTGGTCCACATGACGACGCGCGCCCGTACGCCCGCCCGCCTCCCCCGCACCCCTGTCACCCGGCCCCGCCCTCCCGTCCGTACCGGGCCACCACCCGCCCCCGGGTCCGTACCGGACCGCCTTCGAGTCACCACTCGGACCGACCTTCCCCGGCGCCCGTCCGCACCCGCCCGACCTTCCGGTCGACCGCCCCGCGCCGCCACCGATCCGACGACCGGCCCCACCCGCTCCGTGGGCGGGCTCACACGGCCCGCCAGGGGGTCCCTGACGGCCTTTCGGGCCCGTTCCCCTCCCCGGACCGCCCGCGCCCCCACCGAGGCCCTGGAGGCACCCGGAAGAGTCGGGGTGAAAATCCCCGCGCACGGGGAAGCCGGGACGAAAGTCCCCCCACCGGGCGACCAATGGCGAGACGTTCCGCTTCCCGGCGGTGGCAGGCTCGTCAGCAGCGGCACCCCTGGGGTGTGACGGGAGTCACTCAAGGAGTTTTGAGAAGGGGTGACCTTACACCTGCCCTACAACTGCCGAATTTAATATGTGCAATTGCACCACCTGGACGAGAGTCCCGTGGGACCATCCGGGCCCGCCCCGCCCCGGCCTCCTCGGACGACCCGGCCCGGTCGTGCGCGGCCCCACCGCGGAACAGGCCCGGCAACGCGCGGGCGCGTACGGGCTCGCACAGGGACGCGCGGGCGCGTACGGGCACAAAAAGATCGCGCTGGACCCGGCGGAGTCCAGCGCGATCGAATGACGCACCCGCATTTCACAGGTATGGCGCCCGTTGGGGCGGGCGCCCGTCATTTGGAGCTATGGGATGGGCCGTACGGGTTGGGGGACCCGGAAGCCCGGTTGTTGCGCGACGCAGGGGGTGTGTCAGGCCTCGCTGCGCTGCTGCGGAATACCCGCAAGCAGTGCGCGGACCTCTGCCTCGCGGTACCGGCGGTGTCCACCGAGCGTACGGATGGACGTGAGCTTGCCGGCCTTTGCCCAGCGGGTAACCGTCTTCGGGTCCACGCGGAACATCGTGGCAACCTCAGCCGGGGTCAGCAGCGGCTCGGCATCAGGGGTGCGAGCAGTCATGAGCGGCCTCCTCGGGAGAACCGAACCATCTCGGTTCTTTCCTCTAAATTCTGCACCTTGACCCGCGTTGCCCGAAATGGCGGACGCGGGCCGAGTCGGTTATAGGACGAACGGCTTGTCCTCGGCACTACAACTACACCATCCGTCCAGCCACGTCGGCCAAACCGATGGAATTGCCCTCCCAGGTGTTCATCAGCGACGGAAGCCGATGGACCATGCCATAGCGGACAGTCACACAGCCGTGACGATCAGTCACAGAGCGATCAGGAGTCGCCAGACCCCCCATAGCGTGCAATGCAGAGCAATCCGCCCTTAGTTGGGCGGAAGGAGCCCTCCCCGGACTCCTTGTCCTATTTTGGCACGAGGAGTAGGGAACGGCGCAAGGGCCCAGTTAGTGCTATCCATCACGCTTGAGGCAAAGGCCCGGTTCGGGACGTAGGTCCCGGACAAACTTCCGCCTCCACGTCCCCACGTGCCGCACGGGTCACCGGTTCACCCCGGATCGGATTCACATCGCGCCGGAACGGGAACCGGGCACGGAGCGCGCCCGGTCAGTTCGCGAACTGACGGTCCTTCACCGCTCGCCAGCGTTCCGCCAGCCGCCCGTACGCCGCGCTCGCCCCCTCGGTGTCACCGGCCCGCAGCGCCTCGATGCCCTCGGTCACGTCGGCGGCCGACCGGTCCCCGGCGAGCTGCCCCGCCGGCAGGGCGTGCACCAGGCCCGCGTAGTCCAGCTCGACCAGCGCACGCGGATGGAACTCCTCCAGCCAGCGCCCCACGTCCACGAGCCCCTCGATCAGCGGGCCCTCCTCCACCGCCTCCCGCATCGTCCGCAGCGCCCGTGCCAGCCGGCGCCGGGCCTGCACCATGGGCGTCCGATACCGCAGCACGGGCGCCGCGCCGTCGCCCCCCGCCGCGTACTCCCGCTCCTCGTCGGAGAAGAGCACGAACCAGCGCACCGGCACCTGCCACACCGAGGTGCGGATCCACGGCCTGGCGTCCGGATTCCGCTCCGCCCACCGCTCGTGGTCCGCGACCGCCTGCCCGCGCACCACCGGCGGCAGGACCGCGTCGAGCACCGGGGCGGGGAACATCTCCGCCAGCTCCTCCAGGGCCAGCCAGCCGCGCAGCCTGGTCCGCCACGGGCAGACGCACACCACCCCGTCCGTCTCGACGACGAACGCGTCCCCGCTCTCGTGCGCGGGCATCCCGACCGGCGGCGTGGCCGCCAAGTCGGCCAGCGAGCGGCGCAGTTCGTCCTGGGCCGTGGGGCGCCCGGAGCGCTCCGCGTACCGGGCCCAGTGGCTCCGTTCGGGCTCCGGGAAGGCGGCCAGCGGCTCGTACACCCGGAGGTAGGACGCGTAGGGAACGAGCACCGAAGACACCACCGACATGCAGCAGATCGTGTCATGCCCGTACTCCGCCGGGGGGTGATCCCGGCACCGGAACAGATCTACGTGCGCGTAGGACTTACGCTCTTGCCCAGTCGGACCTGCCACGTCGGCCGGTCCGCGGCCCTCCCCACCTTCAGGAGGGTCCTCCGCCGCTTCGTACTTGGGAGTCACCACAGTGACCGATGTGACCGGCGCGCCTGCTGATGTACTGCACACCCTGTTCCGCTCGGAGCAGGGGGGCCACGAGCAAGTCGTGCTCTGCCAGGATCGCGCCACCGGCCTCAAGGCCGTCATCGCCATCCACTCCACCGCCCTGGGCCCGGCCCTCGGCGGCACCCGCTTCTATCCGTACGCCTCCGAGGGGGAGGCCGTCGCGGACGCGCTGAACCTCGCGCGCGGCATGTCGTACAAGAACGCCATGGCCGGTCTCGACCACGGCGGCGGCAAGGCCGTCATCATCGGCGACCCGGAGAAGATCAAGACGGAGGAGCTGCTGCTGGCCTACGGCCGGTTCGTGGCCTCGCTCGGCGGGCGCTACGTGACCGCCTGCGACGTCGGCACCTACGTCACCGACATGGACGTCGTCGCCCGCGAGTGCCGCTGGACCACCGGCCGCTCCCCCGAGAACGGCGGCGCCGGCGACTCCTCGGTGCTCACCTCCTTCGGCGTCTTCCAGGGCATGCGGGCCTCGGCCCAGCACCTCTGGGGCGACCCGACGCTGCGTGGCCGAAAAGTGGGGGTCGCCGGAGTCGGCAAGGTCGGCCACCACCTGGTCGAGCACCTGCTCTCGGACGGGGCGGAGGTCGTGATCACGGACGTCCGGGAGGAATCCGTGCGCCGGATCACCGAGCGGCACCCCGAGGTCTCCGTCGCGGCGGACACCGACGCGCTGATCCGCACCGAGGGCCTCGACATCTACGCCCCGTGCGCGCTCGGCGGCGCCCTGAACGACGAGACCGTCCCGGTGCTCACCGCCAAGGTCGTGTGCGGTGCGGCCAACAACCAGCTCGCGCACCCCGGCGTCGAGAAGGACCTGTCGGACCGCGCCATCCTGTACGCACCCGACTACGTGGTGAACGCGGGCGGTGTCATCCAGGTCGCCGACGAGCTGCACGGCTTCGACTTCGACCGGTGCAAGGCGAAGGCGACCAAGATCTTCGACACGACGCTGGCCATATTCGCACGTGCGAAGGCCGACGGCATCCCGCCGGCCGCGGCGGCCGACCGGATCGCCGAGCAGCGGATGGCCGAAGCGCGCGGTAACTGAACGTCGCCGATCCGTCGCCCTGCGCGCATGGCGGCGGGTCGGGGCGGACGACCCGCCGACCGACGAGACGAGACTCACGCCGGTCGGCGGGTCGCCTGCCCAGAAGAGGTTAAAATCGCAGTTGACCAGCGAGGACGGGGCTCCTCACAGGTCTCCTTCCGAGGTGCGTGATGCGGGCGGCGTACCGTATGGCCGCGGAAGCAGGTACCGTTGAAGCCCTACGGGCACGGTCTCTCCATGCGAGAGTCCGTCCTGAAACATGAACGCGTGTCAAGACTCTGGGGCCGTCGAGCCCCGTCACCGAGGGGGTCGAGCCATGGGGCGCGGCCGGGCAAAGGCCAAGCAGACCAAGGTCGCCCGCCAGCTGAAGTACAGCACCGGCGGGACTGACCTGTCGCGTCTGGCCAATGAGCTGGGCGCATCGCCTTCGAGTCAGCCACCGAACGCGGAGCCGTTCGAGGACGACGAGGAGGATGACCCGTACGCACAGTACGCGGATCTGTACAACGACGACGAGGACGAGGACGAGGACGAAAAGTCCGGTCCGTCGTCACAGCGCCGCGGCGCTTGACCTCGCGCTGACACATCAACCCGGTCCGGGCCTGCCCCGGGCCGGGTTCTGTGCTGCCCCGGCCCGGTTCCTCCCCGCACACCCCGTGCACGAAAACCGGTGTCCATGATGTGCTCCCGCCTCCCTGACCTGCCGGGATTCCGGCGGTCGGGGATGTCGGGGGCTCCGTGCACACCGGGCGGTCCCGGTGTGCACGTCCGGCTCGTCCATGTCGCACCAGGTCGGCCCGGTGTCCCATCGATGCCTAGCGGGCGTACTCGCCGACGAGCTCCGCACCCGAGGTGTGCGCCCCGCGTCCGATGATCTCGCCCGCGACCCAGGAGTCGACCCCGCGATCGGCCAGCGTCGTCAGTGCCGCGTCCACGGACTCGGCCGGAACGATCGCGATCATGCCGACGCCCATGTTCAGCGTCTTCTCCAGCTCCAGCCGCTCGACCTGTCCCGTCCGGCCGACCACGTCGAAGACCGCGCCGGGAGTCCAGGTGGAACGGTCGACCCTGGCGTGCAGTCCGTCCGGGATGACCCGGGCCAGGTTGTTGGCCAGGCCGCCGCCGGTGACGTGGCTGAAGCCGTGGACCTCGGTCGTACGGGTGAGGGCCAGGCAGTCCAGCGAGTAGATCCGGGTGGGCTCCAGGAGCTCCTCGCCGAGGGTCCGGCCGAACTCCTCGACCTGGCGGTCCAGCGACCAGCCGGCCCGGTCGAAGACGACGTGGCGGACGAGCGAGTACCCGTTGGAGTGAAGACCGGACGACGCCATGGCGATCACCACGTCGCCCTCGCGGATGCGGTCCGGGCCCAGCAGCCGGTCGGCCTCGACCACGCCCGTACCGGCGCCGGCGACGTCGAAGTCGTCCGGGCCGAGGAGGCCGGGGTGCTCGGCCGTCTCGCCGCCGACCAGGGCACAGCCCGCCAGGACGCAGCCCTCGGCGATGCCCTTCACGATGGACGCGACCCGCTCGGGGTGGACCTTGCCGACGCAGATGTAGTCGGTCATGAACAGCGGCTCGGCACCACAGACGACCAGGTCGTCGACGACCATGCCGACGAGGTCGTGGCCGATGGTGTCGTACACGCCCATCTTGCGGGCGAGGTCGACCTTCGTGCCGACGCCGTCGGTCGCGGAGGCCAGCAACGGACGCTCGTAGCGCTTGAGGGCCGAGGCGTCGAAGAGGCCGGCGAAGCCGCCGAGGCCGCCGAGGCCCGCGACCTCGGGGCGCTGCGTCTTCTTCACCCACTCCTTCATCAGCTCGACGGCGCGGTCGCCGGCCTCGATGTCGACGCCCGCTGCCGCGTAGGAAGCACCTGTTGTCTCAGACATTGCCTGGGATCTTTCGTGTGGAGATACGGGGCTGGTGGCCGGGGGTGGACGGCCGGGCCGTCACGGGCGGCGCAGCGCGTCGGTCGCGGCGGTCGCCGCCGGGCCTGCCGCCAGCTCGGTCTCCAGCAGCTGCTTGCCGAGCAGCTCCGGGTCCGGGAGCTCCATGGGGTACTCGCCGTCGAAGCAGGCGCGGCACAGGTTGGGCTTGGCGATCGTGGTCGCCTCGATCATCGCGTCGAGCGAGATGTAGGCGAGCGAGTCCGCCCCCATCGACGTGCCGATCTCCTCGACCGACATGCCGTTGGCGATCAGCTCGGCGCGGGTGGCGAAGTCGATGCCGAAGAAGCACGGCCACTTGACCGGCGGGGACGAGATCCGGATGTGGATCTCGGCGGCGCCGGCCTCGCGGAGCATCCGGACCAGTGCGCGCTGGGTGTTGCCGCGGACGATCGAGTCGTCGACGACCACCAGGCGCTTGCCCTTGATGACTTCCTTGAGCGGGTTCAGCTTGAGCCGGATGCCGAGCTGGCGGATGGTCTGGGAGGGCTGGATGAAGGTCCGGCCGACGTAGGCGTTCTTCACCAGTCCGGCGCCGAACGGGATGCCGCTGGCCTCGGCGTAACCGATCGCGGCGGGGGTGCCGGACTCCGGCGTCGCTATGACGAGGTCGGCCTCGACCGGCGCCTCGGCGGCCAGCCTGCGGCCCATCTCCACCCGGGAGAGGTAGACGTTGCGCCCGGCGATGTCGGTGTCGGGGCGGGCCAGGTAGACGTACTCGAAGACACAGCCCTTGGGCTTCGCTTCCGCGAAGCGGGAGGTGCGCAGGCCGTTCTCGTCGATGGCGACGAGCTCGCCCGGCTCGATCTCGCGGACGAAGCTGGCGCCGCAGATGTCGAGGGCGGCGGACTCGGAGGCCACCACCCAGCCGCGTTCCAGCCGGCCGAGGACCAGCGGGCGGATGCCCTGCGGGTCGCGGGCCGCGTAGAGGGTGTGCTCGTCCATGAAGACGAGGGAGAAGGCGCCCTTCACCTCGGGAAGCACCTTCGCGGCGGCCTCCTCGATGGTGAGCGGCTTGCCGTCGTCGTCGGTCTGGCCGGCGAGCAGGGCGGTCACCAGGTCGGTGTCGTTCGTCGCGGCGACCTGGGTGGCGCGGCCGTCCTTGCGGGGAAGGTCGGCGACCATCTCGGCGAGCTGGGCCGTGTTGACCAGGTTGCCGTTGTGACCCAGGGCGATCGAGCCGTGCGCGGTGGCACGGAACGTCGGCTGCGCGTTCTCCCACACCGAGGCACCGGTGGTGGAGTAGCGGGCATGACCGACCGCGATATGGCCCTGGAGGGATCCCAGAGACGTTTCGTCGAAGACCTGCGAGACCAGTCCCATGTCCTTGAAGACCAGGATCTGGGACCCGTTGCTCACTGCGATGCCCGCGGACTCCTGTCCACGGTGCTGCAGGGCATACAGTCCGAAATAGGTGAGCTTGGCGACCTCTTCGCCCGGAGCCCAGACACCGAAGACGCCGCAAGCGTCCTGGGGGCCCTTCTCTCCGGGGAGCAGGTCGTGGTTGAGTCGTCCATCACCACGAGGCACGCCACCGAGTGTAGGCGAGGTCGACCACTGGTCCGAATTCGGGACACCGTGCAGGACCACCGGGGAAGCGCTCCCGGGAGGGGTGCGGAACCCCTTCCGGGTGATCACTCGGAGTGACCACCCGCGGGGGCCGACGGGCGCGGGAGACGGGGCGCGGACCGGCCACAGGGCGGCGGCTGCGCGGATCAGCGCCCCTGGGACCGTCGAGTTCCGGCCATTCGGTGCAGGGGTGTGCCGAGTCCGATGGTGGCGCTCGGTGAACCGGTCGACGGGCGGTCACGGAACCCGGCCGAACGTGCGTTTCGTGGCGAGCCTCACATCGAACTCGGCCCTACTCGCCGGTTCGCGGATCGTGTCGCCGGATCCGCGGGCCGCGCCGCCGGAACCGTGCGTCATACGGTCCTACCGGCTGCTGCCCGTGGTTTTGTCGGCCGCGGTCCGTCGGCGGGGTTCCCGGAGCGTCCCGGACCGGTCTCGTCGGTACGGGGCCGCTCAGCCCATCAGGGGCAGGAGGGCGTCGAGGTCGGCCCGTTCGCCGCTCGCGGAGACCTTGGCGTCGTCGAGGGCCCGCGCCCACCGCGTACGGCCGGTGGCGAGTCCGATCCAGGTGAGCGGGTCGGTCTCGACGACGTTGGGCGGCGTACCGCGGGTGTGCTTGGGACCCTGCACGCACTGGACCACGGCGAACGGCGGGACGCGCACCTCGACCGAGCCGCCCGGCGCCTTCTCCGCGAGGGCGTCGGCGAGCAGCCGGGTGCAGGCGGCGAGCGCCTGGCGGTCGTACGGGACGTCGAGGCCGGTCGCCTCGTTCAGGTCGTCGGTGTGCACGACGAGCTCGACGGTGCGGGTGACGAGGAAGTCGGCCAGCCGCATCGTTCCCGCCGGGACCGACAGCAGCCGGTCGTCGGGGACCTCGGGCACCAGCTCCTCGAACCGCCCGGTGACCTCCTCGTACAGCGCGTCCAGGTCCGGGGTCGCGGCGGCGAGCTCCCTGGTGCCGTCGGCGATGGGGGCGGCCCGGTCCGCGGTCGAGAACGGCCAGTCGAGGAGTTCCAGATCGGGGCCGGCCGCGGCGGGCGGCGGCAGCTCCAGGTTCCGGGTGAGGTGCGAGAGCCCCATGGTCAGGTGCACGGCCAGTTCGCGCACGGTCCAGTCGCCGAGCCGGGTCGGCCGTGCGAGCTGCTCGGGCGTCAGGGTGCGGACGGCCCCGCGGACGTGGGCGAACTGCGCCAGGACCGCGCTGCGGGTCCGGGCCGGGTCGTAGTGGCGGGAGCGTTTCCGGGACGGCGGCATGACCGGGAGCCTACGGCCTGCCCGGCGCCCCGGTCGGCGGTTGGCGGCAGGTGGACGATTGTCGTCGGTCGGCCGCGAGCCGTCGGTCGTCGGCCGCCGGCTCAGTTCCGGATCGCGAAGTCGCCCAGTCCGCCGGCCAGGAGCCCGAAGCCGCGTTCGGCGAGTTCGGCGGCGTCCGGGGCGATCGTGTCGGCCCGGTCGCCCGCCAGCAGCCGCAGCTGGTTCGCCTGTATCAGCGAGTTGCGGGTGCCGATCAGCTGGGCCGCCGCGATCCGGGCGATCGGCGGCTCCTGCCCCTCCTCGACCAGGACCTCGGCGAGCAGATCGAAGGAGCGCATGGAGAACGAGTGGGCCCTGATCAGCAGCGCCGGGGTCTCCTGGATCAGCCGGCGCACCTCCAGCACCATCGGCAGATCACTCATCCCGACCGAGGGGTCCCGGCGCTCCAGCGCGTCCAGGAACTGGGCGCGCACCGCGGCCAGCGCGGACTCGCCGGGCGCCCGGTCCCGCACCACCCGCGCGACGTCGCCGACGTGCTCCTCCATCGGCGAGAGGACCAGGTCCTCCTTGCTCGCGAAGTAGTTGAAGACCGTCATCTTCGAGACCTCGGCGGCCTCGGCGATCTCGGCGACCGAGACCTGATCGAAGCCGCGCCCGGCGAAGAGTTCGGTGGCCGCGGCCAGCAGGCGGTGGCGCGTCTGGAGCTTCTTGCGCTCGCGCAGGCTCATCCCCTCGGTCATGGCATCACTGTACCAGGATGAAAGTTGAGCCCGGATTAATTCTTGACCGGATACATTTTCATGGGTCATGGTGGTGCCGGACCACGGCGGCGTCCGGCCGCCAGGGAGGGGAAATCCGCCATGCCCGCAGCCATGACCGACCGTCAGCGTCTGATCGGCTTCCTGCTCTGCATCGCCACGATCCTGCTGGCCGTGCTCGACACGAACATCGTTTCGTCGGCGACGGTGCCGATCGTCCGCGACCTCGATCCGGCGCACGGCGTCGACAAGATCCCCTGGCTGATCGCCGCGTACCAGCTCGCCGCGACCGCGGCCCTGCCGCTCTACGGGAAGCTCTGCGACGTACTCGGCGCCAAGAAGGTCTTCATCGGGGCCGTCGCCGCCTTCCTCACCGGCTCGGTGCTGTGCGGAATGGCCGGGTCCATGGGCGAGCTGATCGCCGCCCGCGCGCTCCAGGGCATCGGCGGCGGCGGTCTGATGAGCGTCACCATGGTCGTGCTGCGCGAGCTCAAGGGCCCCGAGGAGGGCGACGGCGGCAAGGGCGGCGGCGTCGGCGGGCTCGTCGGGGGCACCGGGATGGCGCTCGGGCCGTGGCTCGGCGGACTGCTCGCCGACCACGCCGACTGGCGGTGGATCTTCTACATCAACCTCCCCGTCGGCCTCGCCGTGCTGGTCGCCGCGGTCTGCGTGCTCAGGCTGCCCGCGCGCACCGCCCGCCGCACGATCGACTTCCTGGGCGCCGGCCTCGCGGCCGCCTTCTCCACCGCGCTGCTGCTGGTCACCCAGTGGGGCGGCAAGGACTACGCCTGGTCGTCCCCGCAGATCGTGGGGCTGATCACCGGTGGCGCCGTCCTGCTCGTCCTCTTCCTGCGCCGCCAGGTCACCGCGGCCGAACCGGTGCTCCCGCTCACCATGTTCAAGATCCGCGAGCTCCGGTACGGCTTCGCCGTCCAGGGCCTGGTCGGCGCCGCCATGATGGGCTCGCTGATCTACGTGATGATCTACCTCCAGGTGGTGCGGGACATCGACGCCTCCTCCGCCGGGCTCTTCCTGATCCCGATGGCGATCGGCATGACCGTCGTCGGACTGTTCTCCGGCAGGCTCGCCTCGGCCGGCTGGTCGCAGCGGACCTTCGTCATCAGCGGAAGCGCCTGTGCCTGTGCCGCCCTGGCCCTGCTCGCCACGCTCACCGCGGACACCGGACTCTGGGCGGTCCGCGCCATGATGCTGCTGATGGGCGTCGGCTTCGGGCAGCTCGTCGGCCAGCTGATCCAGCTGGTCCAGGACACCGCGCCGGCCGGTCAGCTGGGCGTGGCCACCACCGGTGTCCGGTTCTTCCAGACCCTCGGCGGCGCCCTGGGCGCGGCCGTCTTCGGCACCGTGCTCAGCCGGGTGTACGCGGCCCGCGGCCCCGGCGGCACGACCAGCACCATCGGCGGGCTGACCGGACCCGCCCACCAACAGGCGGTGGACGCCTTCGTCTCGTCGATGAACGTGGTCTTCTGGGCCGCGACCGGGCTGATGTTCCTGGCGACCGTCCTGGCGTTCCGGATCCCGGCCCGCCGGGAACCGGGCCCGACGGACGGTGCGGGCGCGGTGGAGGCGGACGGCGAACGACAGGCCGCGCCGACGGCCGCCTGACGCGTACGCCCCCGCGCACACGCGGACGGGGACGGACCCGCCCACGAATGGGCGGGGCCGTCCCCGTCACGGAGAAACCGTCCCCGTCACGAACGGACCGTCGTCACGGACGGGTCGGCGTCGTCAGGCGAGCAGACCCGGGATGGTCTCCTCGTGCGCGGTGCGCAGCTCGCTCAGCGGAATGCCGAACTCGCCCTGGACCTCGATCTCCTCGCCGTCCACGACACCGATCCGGGCGACGGGCAGACCCCGGGCACCGCACATGTCGTTGAAGCGGAGCTCCTCGCTCCGGGGGACGGAGACGACCGCGCGCCCCGCCGACTCCGAGAAGAGGAAGGTGAACGCGTCCAGTCCGTCCGGCACGACCAGCCGGGCACCCTTCCCGCCGCGCAGGCAGGACTCGGTGACCGCCTGGATCAGACCGCCGTCGGAGAGGTCGTGCGCCGCGTCGATCATGCCGTCGCGAGAGGCCGAGATCAGGATCTCGGCGAGCAGCTTCTCGCGGCCCAGGTCCACCTTCGGCGGCATGCCGCCCAGGTGGCCGTGGACGACCTCGGACCAGGCCGAGCCGCCGAACTCCTCGTGCGTGTCGCCCAGCAGGTAGAGGAGCTGGCCCTCTTCCGCGAAGGCGACCGGCGTGCGCCGGGTGACGTCGTCGATCACGCCGAGCACGGCCACGACCGGCGTCGGGTGGATCGCCGTCTCACCGGTCTGGTTGTACAGCGAGACGTTGCCGCCGGTGACCGGGGTGCCCAGCTCCAGGCAGCCGTCCGCCAGGCCGCGGGTGGCCTCGGCGAACTGCCACATGACGTCCGGATCCTCGGGCGAACCGAAGTTCAGGCAGTCCGAGATCGCGAGCGGCTTGGCACCGGAGGCGGCGACGTTGCGGTACGACTCCGCCAGCGCGAGCTGCGCGCCGGTGTACGGGTCGAGCTTGGCGTACCGGCCGTTGCCGTCGGTCGCCATGGCCACGCCCAGGTTCGACTTCTCGTCGATCCGGACCATGCCGGCGTCCTCGGGCATCGCGAGCACGGTGTTGCCCTGCACGAACCGGTCGTACTGGTCCGTGATCCAGGACTTCGACGCCTGGTTCGGCGAGGAGACCAGCCTGAGGACCTGCTCGCGCAGCTCGGCGCCGTTCGCCGGACGGGCCAGCTTGCCGGCGTCGTCGGCCTGGAGCGCGTCCTGCCAGGACGGGCGGGCGAACGGGCGGTGGTACGTCGGGCCCTCGTGGGCGACGGACCGCGGCGGGACGTCCACGATCTGCTCGCCGTGCCAGAAGATCTCCAGCTGCGAGCCCTCGGTCACCTCACCGATGACGGTGGCGATGACGTCCCACTTCTCGCAGATCTCCAGGAAGCGGTCCACGTGCTGCGGCTCGACGATCGCGCACATGCGCTCCTGCGACTCGCTCATGAGGATTTCCTCGGGCGAGAGGGAGGAGTCGCGCAGCGGCACGGTGTCCAGCTCGACGCGCATGCCGCCGGAACCGGCGGAGGCCAGCTCGGACGTGGCGCAGGAGAGCCCGGCGCCGCCGAGGTCCTGGATGCCCGCGACGAGCTTCTCCTTGAAGATCTCCAGGGTGCACTCGATGAGGAGCTTCTCCTGGAACGGGTCGCCGACCTGGACGGCCGGGCGCTTGGCCGGGCCGGTCGACTCGAAGGTCTCCGAGGCCAGCACGGAGACGCCGCCGATGCCGTCGCCACCGGTGCGGGCGCCGTAGAGGATCACCTTGTTGCCGGGGCCGGACGCCTTGGCCAGGTGGATGTCCTCGTGCTTCATCACGCCGATGCAGCCGGCGTTGACCAGCGGGTTGCCCTGGTAGCAGGCGTCGAAGACGACCTCGCCGCCGATGTTCGGCAGGCCCAGGCAGTTGCCGTAGCCGCCGATGCCCGCGACGACGCCCGGCAGGACGCGCTTGGTGTCGGGGTGGTCGGCCGCGCCGAAGCGCAGCGGGTCGACGACGGCGACCGGGCGGGCACCCATGGCGAGGATGTCGCGGACGATGCCGCCGACGCCGGTGGCCGCGCCCTGGTAGGGCTCGATGTACGAGGGGTGGTTGTGCGACTCGACCTTGAAGGTGACCGCGTACCCCTGGCCGACGTCGACCACACCGGCGTTCTCGCCGATGCCGACGAGCATCGCGTCGTTGGCGGGGACCTTCTCGCCGAACTGCTTGAGGTGGACCTTGCTGCTCTTGTACGAGCAGTGCTCGGACCACATCACGGAGTACATGGCGAGCTCGGCGCCGGTGGGACGGCGGCCCAGGATCTCGCGGATCCGGGCGTACTCGTCCTCCTTGAGGCCGAGCTCCTTCCAGGGCTGCGCGGTGTCCGGGGTTTCGGCCGCGTGCTTGACCGTGTCCAGGCTCATGCGTTGACCAGCTTCTTGATGATCGAGGTGAAGAAACCGAGTCCGTCGGTGCGACCGGTTCCGATCAGCGGCTCGACGGCGTGCTCCGGGTGCGGCATCAGGCCGACGACATTGCCCGCGGCGTTGGTGATGCCGGCGATGTCGCGCAGCGAGCCGTTGGGGTTCACGTCCAGGTAGCGGAAGGCGACCCGGCCCTCCGCCTCCAGCTCGTCGAGCACCCGCTCGTCGGCGACGTAACGCCCGTCCATGTTCTTGAGCGGTACGGAGATCTCCTGGCCCGCGGAGTAGTCCGAGGTCCAGGCCGTCCCCGCGTTCTCGACGCGCAGCTTCTGGTCGCGGCAGATGAAGTGCAGGTGGTTGTTGCGCAGCATCGCGCCGGGCAGCAGGTGCGCCTCGGTCAGGATCTGGAAGCCGTTGCAGATGCCGAGGACCGGCATCCCCGCCTTCGCCTGATCGATGACGGTCTCCATGACCGGCGAGAAGCGGGAGATGGCACCGGCCCGCAGATAGTCGCCGTAGGAGAAGCCGCCCGCCAGAATGACCGCGTCGACCTGGTGCAGGTCCTTGTCGCGGTGCCACAGCGATACGGGTTCGGCGCCCGCGACCCGTACGGCCCTCAGGCTGTCCTGGTCGTCGAGGGTGCCGGGAAAGGTGACGACTCCGATACGAGCAGTCACTTCGACTCCTCGGCCTTCTCCACCTTCACGGTGAAGTCCTCGATCACGGTGTTGGCGAGGAAAGTCTCGGCCATCTCGTGAATGCGGGCGAGGGCGGCTTCGTCGACCGGCCCCTCGACCTCCAGCTCGAAACGCTTTCCCTGACGTACGTCCGCGATTCCCTCGAAGCCGAGACGGGGCAGTGCGCGCTGCACCGCCTGTCCCTGCGGGTCGAGGATCTCGGGCTTGAGCATGACGTCGACTACGACGCGTGCCACTGGCACTCCCGGTTTGGTGTGGTGCGGCTGTTTCTCCGGGGGGCTCCCCAGACCCCCGCAGGTCCCCTCAGCGTACCTGGCCGGAAATTCTACGCGAGTAGATATCACAGCTCCCGGATCACGTCGAGATATCGACGACAACGGATGGGGAAAGTCCTGCAAAAAAGATCCTCACCATCAGCACACATAGAAGGCTGACACGCGGATGTAATTGGGTGGGCTTCACAATGCGGCACCCCCCGCTGTACAAATGATTACCGGGGAATGCAGCATTGCCCTTAAACGGCCGACAACCGTCGGCCCCGTATCCGCCGCACAGGACCTGGCAGCCAGTAGGCCGGCATCGGTTCGCATCAGAAGCTCCGGTGCCGCAGGAAAGGACCGATATCCGTGGCTCAACGCGTAGTGGTCACGCTCTTCGACGACATCGACGGGGGAGCAGCGGCGGAAACGGTCACGTTCGCCCTGGACGGGAAGTCGTACGAGATCGACCTCAATCCGTCCAATGCCAAGAAACTGCGCAAGGCCCTCGCGCCGTACATGGCGGCCGGCCGGAAGCAGACCGTCGGCGGCAGACACGGCAAGAAGCCCGTGGCGTACCGGCACACCTCGCTCGCCCCCGACCCGGCGGCCGTACGGGCCTGGGCCCGCTCCCACCGGATGGACGTGCCGGCCCGCGGCCGCATCCCGAAGAGGGTCTACGAGGCGTTCCGCGAAGCGAGTTGAGCCGGGGCGCCCGCCGCCCCGGCCGGAACGCCGCGTCCCGGACCGGGCGGCGGGCGACCCTCGCCCGCCCGGCCGCACCACCCGGCCGGACCGGCCGGAACGCCTTCCCGGAGCCGTCCGGAGCACCCCGCGACGACACCGCTCGGGCACCGACTTGCGCTACACCCCCGCAGGTCGGCTAAAGTCTGGAGCACGCCGAGGGGCAAGGCCGAAAAGCCGAACCCCACGCAGCGTGCGGGTGTAGTTCAGTAGTAGAACATCCCCCTTCCAGGGGGAAGGCGCAGTGTGCAATTCCTGTCACCCGCTCTGCATCGCTCCAACGACCACTTCGGTGGATCGGGTAGAGTGTTGCTCGCACCGCACGGAGAACTCCTTCCGGGAGTACAATGAGCGGCAGCAATGCGGACGTGGCTCAGTTGGTAGAGCATCACCTTGCCAAGGTGAGGGTCGCGAGTTCGAATCTCGTCGTCCGCTCTTGATCGGATTGTTGAAGGCCCTGGTCGATTTCGACCGGGGCCTTCGCCGTATTCCCCTCCCCTCACCGCCGAGGACCGGTCCATGACGTTTGTCATGAGCAGTGGTGACAGCCCGCACTGAGCGCGGCGCCGATCCGGCGGGAGTCTGGGGACATGACCAGCGACGAGATTCCCAGCGACCGCGCGGGCGGCACCGCAGCCGATCCCGTGACCGATTCCACAACCGGTCCCGCGGCCGGCTCCCCCGCCGCTCCCGTGGCCGATCCCGTCATCGAGGTCGACGGCGTGCACCGCAGCTACACGGGTGGCTTCGAGGCCGTGGCCGGTGTCTCCTTCTCCGTGGGGCGCGGCGAGCTCTTCGCCCTGCTCGGCACGAACGGTGCCGGCAAGACCTCCACCGTCGAACTGCTGGAGGGCCTGGCCGCGCCCGACTCCGGCGCGATCCGAGTACTGGGCCACGACCCGTTCCGCGAGCGCGCCCTCGTCCGGCCGCGGATCGGGGTGATGCTCCAGGAGGGCGGCTTCCCCTCCGACCTGACGGTCGCCGAGACCGTACGGATGTGGGCGGGGTGCACCAGCGGGGCCCGGCCGACCGGTGAGGTGCTGGAGCTGGTCGGGCTCTCCCACCGGGCCCGGGTGCGGGTCAAGCAGCTCTCCGGCGGCGAGCGGCGCCGCCTCGACCTGGCGCTGGCCCTGCTCGGCCGGCCCGAGGTGCTGTTCCTGGACGAGCCGACCACCGGACTCGACGCCGAGGGGCGGCGCGAGACCTGGAAGCTGGTGCGCGAGCTGCGCGAGGGCGGCACCACCGTCCTGCTCACCACGCACTACCTGGAGGAGGCCGAGACGCTCGCCGACCGGCTGGCGATCATGCACCGGGGGCGGATCGTGACGGCGGGCACCACCGCCGACGTGACGGCCTCCCGCCCCTCCCACATCCGGTTCACCCTGCCCGAGGGGGTCCCGGCGGCCCGGATTCCGCTGACGCTGCGGGCCGCGGCCGAGGGCGGCCGGGTCGAGATCCGCACCCACCGGCTCCAGGAGTCCCTGGACGAACTGCTGACCTGGGCGAGGCAGTCGGACGTCCGGCTGATCGGCCTCGACGCCCGGTCGGCCTCCCTCGAAGAAGCATTCCTCGACATCGCGCGGAGCGCGACGGAGAACGGAAAGGCGGCCGTGCGATGACGACCACGACGACCGGCGACACCACCGGGACGAAGACCGGCACCACCGTCGCGGCGGGCGCCCCGGCGGGGCGGGCGACGACCACCACCACGGTCCGGGACCGGCTGACCGCCCTCGGACGCGCCGAGGTCACCCTGCTGGCCCGCAACCGGACGGCCGTCTTCGTGGCGCTGCTGATGCCCGCCGCCATGGTCCTGGCGATGAAGTCGACGCTCAAGCCGTCCCTCCTCGACGGGAGCGGGCTGAGCGTCGCCGGGGCGGCGCTCACCGGCGGCATCGGCATCGTGCTGATCCAGGCCGTCTACATGAACATGGTCTCGTCGTACGTGGCCCGGCGCGAGGACCTGGTCCTCAAGCGGCTGCGCACCGGCGAGGTCACCGACCGGGAGATCCTCGTCGGGACCGCGCTGCCGTCGGCCGCGCTGGCGCTGGCCCAGATCGTGGTGATCGTCGTGGCCGGGACGGTCTTCTTCGACCTCGACGCGCCGAAGCGGCCCGACCTGCTCCTGGCGGGGCTGCTGCTGGGCGTGGTGATGCTGACGGCGCTGGCCGGGGCCACCTCGGCGATCACCCGTACCGTGCAGACCTCGCAGCTCACCACCCTCCCGCTGTTCCTCGTCTCGATGATGGGCTCGGGACTCTTCGTACCGCTGGAGGTCATGCCCGAACGGGTGGCGGCCGTGTGCGAGATCCTGCCGGTGACCGGGACGATGACGCTCGTCCGGGCGGGCTGGCTGGGCGGGGCCGAGGGCTCCGACCTGCTCGTGGCCGCGCTGACGGGGCTGGCCTGGACCGCGTTCGCCGTGTTTGCTGTGCAGCGTTGGTTCCGCTGGGAACCGCGCCGCTGAGAAGGGACGTGCCGTGTCGGTGCTCGTACGGGGCTGGCGCCACGCCTGGCAGCAGCGCAGCAAGCTGGAACGGATCGACCTGTACTCGCGGATGACCATTTCGGCGATGCCCTGGTTCTTCGTCCTGGCGTGGCAGGTGGCCCCCTTCAAGTCGGACATCCACCACGAACCGCTCCCGCTGGCCCTGGGCCTGACCCTGCTGATCGTGAGCATCGTGCAGTGCGTGCTGAGCAACCGCAACGTGCGCCCGTCGTTCGAGCACTACCTCGGTGCGTCCGTCTTCCCCCGGCGCCGGCGGCTGCCGCCCCTGACGCTGGTCCTGGTGAGCCTGGGGCTGCTGTCGGTGCTGGCCGGGGTGGACGGGGTGAGCGACGCGGGACTGCTCCTCATGCTCATCAACACGCCGATGGCGTTCGCGACGACGCAGGCCCTGCTGGTCCCGGTCCGCGCCTTCCTGCTCCAGTCGCTCGCCTTCGCCGCGCTGAGCGTCGGCGCCCTCGCCGCTGCCGGGGCGCGCAACGGGCTGCTGGGCGGGGTGGCGCTGACGGCGTTCTTCGGCTGCGCGCTCATCCTGGTCTCCGTACGGCCAAGTGCCTGGAGCCTGAGCGTGATGTGGCAGGCCGAGGAGGCCCGGGACCTGCAGGCCCGGCTCGCGGTCGCCGAGGAGCGGCTGCGGTTCGGCCGGGACATGCACGACGTGCTGGGCCGCAATCTCGCCGTGATCGCGCTGAAGAGCGAACTGGCCGCGGAACTGGCCCAGCGCGGCAGGCCGGAGGCGGTGGACCAGATGGTCGAGGTGCAGCGGATCGCCCGTACCTCGCAGCAGGAGGTGCGCGATGTCGTACGGGGCTACCGGGAGGCCGATCTGAGTACGGAACTGGCCGGGGCCCGCGGGGTGTTGAGCGCGGCCGGGATCGAGTGCGAGGTGCGGGGGGCCACCGGCGGGGAGCTGCCCGCGCCCGTGCAGGCGGCGCTCGGCTGGGTCGTGCGGGAAGCGGCGACCAATGTGCTGCGGCACGGCGATCCGCGCCGCTGCACGATCCGGCTGGGGGCCTCGGCGGACGAGGTGGTGCTCCAGGTGGAGAACGACGGGGCGGCGGCGGACGGGGCGGCCGACGGCTCCGGGGGTTCCGGACTGGCCGGGCTGCGGGAGCGGCTCCGCGCGCTGGAGGGTTCGCTGGACGCGGGCCCGGCCGGCAACGGCCTGTTCCGGCTCACCGCGACGATCCCGCTGTCCGGCACGCGGACCCGGACACCGCCCCGCACGAAGCCGGGGGCGGGAGCAGAGGACACGGAAACGGCGGCGGGGGCGGCGTCGGAAGAAGCACGGGTGGTTCCGGGGCCCGCGGCGCCCACCACCCTCCGGGAGGAACGACGATGACGGCCGTGCGGGTACTGCTCGCCGACGACGAACACCTGATCCGGGGCGCGCTGGCCGCGCTGCTGGCCCTGGAGGACGACCTCGTGGTGGTCGCGGAGGCGGCGAGCGGGCCGGAGGCGCTGGCCATGGCACGGGCCCACCGGCCCGATGTGGCGGTCCTCGACCTGGAGATGCCCGGCGCCGACGGTGTGAGTGTCGCCACATCGCTGCGGACCGAACTGCCCGACTGCCGGACGATGATCGTGACGAGTCACGGTCGGCCCGGACACCTCAAACGGGCCCTGGCTGCGGGCGTGCGGGCCTTCGTCCCGAAGACCGCCAGCGCCCGTCAGCTCGCCGGGATCATCCGCACCGTGCATGCCGGAAACCGTTACGTGGACCCGGAGTTGGCGGCCGACGCGATCTCCTCGGGGAACTCTCCGCTGACCGCCCGGGAGGCCGAGGTGCTGGAACTCGCGGCGGACGGGGCGCCCGTCGCGGAGATCGCGGAGCGGGCCTCGCTGTCGCAGGGAACCGTCCGGAACTACCTGTCGGCGGCCGTCTCGAAGCTCGGGGTGGAGAACCGGCATGCCGCAGTGCGTCTCGCACGGGAGCGGGGATGGGTATAGTGGGTCTCGCGCTTCGGCGCTTGCGGACGTAGCTCAGTTGGTAGAGCGCAACCTTGCCAAGGTTGAGGTCGCCAGTTCGAACCTGGTCGTCCGCTCGGTTCAGCAAGAAGCCCCCGGCCTTCCGGTCGGGGGCTTCTTCGTGTTCCTCGGTCCGTCCTACTGCCAGGGCGTGCCGGTGAGGAGTTCGTACGCCTCCAGGTACTTCGCCCGGGTCGCGTCCACGATCTCCTGGGGCAGGGCCGGGGGCGGCTGCTCGCTCCCGCGGTCCCAGCCGGAGGCCGGCGAGGTCAGCCAGTCGCGCACGAACTGCTTGTCGTAGCTGGGCTGGGCCCGGCCCGGCTCCCAGCCGGACACCGGCCAGAAGCGCGAGGAGTCGGGGGTCAGCACCTCGTCCGCGATGATCAGTTCCTCGGTGCCGTCGGCCGCGGGCGCGAAGCCGAACTCGAACTTCGTGTCCGCGAGGATGATCCCGCGCTCGCGCGCGATGTCACGGGCCCTGCCGTACACGTCCAGCGTGGTGCGGCGCAGCCGGTCGGCGGTCTCCTCGCCGACCTGACGGGCCACCTCCTCGTAGCTCACGTTCTCGTCGTGGTCGCCGACGGCCGCCTTGGTGGCGGGGGTGAAGATCGGCTCCGGGAGTTCGGAGCCGTCGACGAGGCCCTCGGGCAGCGGGAGGCCGCAGACCGTGCGGGACTCCCGGTACTCGACGAGGCCGGAGCCGGTGAGGTAGCCGCGGGCGACGCACTCGACCGGGACCATCCGCAGCGACTTGCAGATCAGGGTGCGGCCGGCCCAGTCGGCGGGGGCCCCGGCGGGGAGCTCCGTGGACAGGACGTGGTTCGGCACCAGGTCGGCGAGCTGGTCGAACCACCACAGCGAGAGACGGGTGAGCACCCGGCCCTTGTCCGGGATCTCGGTCGGCAGGACCCAGTCGTACGCGGACATGCGGTCGCTGGCGACCATGACGAGGTCGCCCGCCTCGTTCCGGTACAGGTCGCGCACCTTGCCCGTGTGCAGGTGGGTGAGGCCCGGGACCTGCACTGGTTCGGGCTTTTCTACAAATCCGGACACGCTGCCTCCGCGTAGGTTGATCCAGGAGTCGTGCCGATTCTCCCGTATCGGGTGCGGTGGCATGGAACGGGGGCATCCACGACGCCGACGGCCGTGTCCCTGGAGGCAATTACGGGGCACTGGTGTCTCGTGCGTCTCATGGGTCATGCGGGTCTCGGGCGCCTCATGGGCCCTGTGCGTCTCGCGCGCCTCACGGGTCGTACGGGGCACGCAGGTCACGTACACCTCACACACCTCACAGGTCACGCCGGTCTCGCGGCCGCGGGGCCTTTCAGTCGCGCTTGCAGATGCGGTCGAGGAGGTTGGCCGTGGCCCGCTGGATACGGGGGTCCACGTGGCCGGGGCGGTCCAGGGCCGGGGACCAGGCGAAGGTGCCCGAGGCGAAGACGATGGCGCCGGACGGGGCGCGGTACACGGACGTCTCCTGGTGGCGTCTGACGCCCTCGCTGTCCAGGTACGGGGAGTGGGCGAGCAGGATGCGGCTCTCGTGCTCGGGGAGCGCGGTGCGCGGGAAGTAGCGATCGGCCTCGCCCGCGACCAGCCCGGCGAGTTCGTCGCCCTCGCGGGCGCCCGTCGCCTCCCACAGCCAGTGCTCGGCGTTCCGCACGACCATGGGGTGCGGATCGGGCACCCGGCCCGCGTACTGGATGCCCAGGACCTGCTGCTCGGGGCGGTCGATCTCGCGCCAGAGCGCGGGCTTTCCCGGACCGCGGCGTTTTCGGCAGGTCAGCAGGCGGTCCGGGACGCCGGACGGCGACGGGGAGAGGCTGACCTGCCAGTACATGGTGTTCGCGGAGAGGAACACCAGTGAGGTGCCGCCGTCGCGGGCGCTCTCGACGGTACGGCGCATGGGCACCGACCAGTACTCGTCGTGGCCGGGGAAGACCAGGCCCCGGTAGCGGCTCGGGTCGACGCGGCCGGCGTGCAGATCGCGGGTGTCCGCGTACGCGATGTCGTAGCCGTACCGCTCCGCCCAGCGGATGAAGTCGTAGGCGTGCCCGACGTGCAGCGGCAGTCCGGCGCCCGCGTAGGGGCGGTCGAAGGAGACCGTGACCGCGGCGTCCTCCTCGCCCAGGAGACGGCCCTGCTCGTCCCAGGCGTGGTAGAGGCTCGCGCCGGTGCGGCCGTCCTCCGGGTAGAGGTTGTACGCCTGCCAGGTGATGTCCGGCAGCACCAGCAGCAGGTCGGCCGGGTGCTGGTCGCGGACCGTGAACGGGATGTGGGAGCGGTACCCGTCGACCGTGGTGAGCACGGCCACGTACGCGCCGATCGACCAGTAGCTCGGGATCTGCAGACGCCAGGACTGCCACCAGTGGTGGCAGGAGACCGTGCGGTCGGCGGCGAGCGGGGCGGGCTGCACGATGCCGGAGATCCGGGGACTCGTGGTGATCTTGGCGGCGCCGTCGCCGCCGTAGTGACCGATGCGGTAGATGTCCACGGAGAACTGCCGGGGCGGGTCCACGGTGATGTGGAAGTCGACCGCCTCGCCGGGGGCGGCGGCGCCCGTGGAGATGAACCCCTTGATCTGCCGGTGCACGTCGTCGGCGGTACGGGTGCCGCCGTCGGTGGACCCGCGCGTCAGGGCCGGATCGGCGTACCAGGGAACGACGTGCCCGGTGTCGTCGAAGTAGTTCTCGCTGCCGCGCAACCAGGGCAGGGGGCCCTGGCCGAAGGGATCGGAGACGGCGTGCGCGAGGGCACCCGACTCCCAACGTCGAATCTGCTCCGCCCCCATACCCGTCCCCTCCCTCAGCTCCCCCGCAACAACAGTCGAGCCACCCGCGGCCATGCGTCATCAACGCGCCGACAGCGCTGTGGCGAATGTCAGCGTCGATCCCCAGCACATCACATAACGCACGCACTCCGTCACCGTTCGTCGCGAATTGACGTGAACGGAACGCACTCTTCCGGGTGTTGAGGTGTGACGGAACGGGTCCGTGTGTCAGACGAGGCGTACGGGCTTGTCGGTGCGTACGCCGATCGAGGCGAGCCAGGACCGCAGCGGTTCCGCGTCCCCGTCCTCGACCAGGCTGAGCACGGGGCCGCCCAGGTCCGCCCGGCGCTCGCCGTCGACGAGCAGGGCGGGGCCGTCGAGCCAGTCGAGGCCGGGCGCCGCGCCCGCCGTGTCCACCGCGGCGCAGCAGACCATCGCCACGACGTGGTCGGCGAGCAACTCCGCGCCCGTACGGGGCGGCTGGAGCGGAAGGAACGGGAGGGGGTCGGGGCCCCAGGGGTCCGGCGCGGGGCCGGTCGCACCGGTCGCTCCGGAGGCGCCCGGCGCATTGCCGGACGGGGTCTGCCGGGCCGCCGCGGCCTCCTCCCGGGCCAGCGCGGCGCTGATCCCGGCGGCGAGCGCCTCACCGCCCCCGGCCCGGCCCGCCAGGTGGTCGACCACCCGGGCCAGCGTGGGCACCCCCGCGTCGACGGAGCAGGCGGTACGGAGCGGCCGGCCACCGGCGCCGGGAGCGACGGAACCGGGGGCGGCCGTACCGGTGGGCGCGGGAGCGGGGGCGAGGGCGGCGTCCGGCGTGCCCATCGAGTCGAGGACCCGGTGCAGGCGGGCGGCCTCGGTGCGCCACTTCCGGTCCACCACCTCTTCCGGGTACTGCTGCCAGTCGACCGGTGACCAGTCCGCCCCGGGGCGTACGGGCCCGCCGTGGAACAGCCGGGCCGCCAGCAGCGACGCGGCCTCGTCGGCGGCGCCCGGCTCCTCCAGCAGGTCGCAGGCCGGGCGTTCGCCGAGCCGCGCGGCGAAGCCGTCGGCGAGCCGGTCGCGCCGGGAGAGCTCGGTCAGGGCGGAGACCACACCGGCGTCCAGCCGGGAGGGCCAGCGGCCCATCCGCCAGGCGGGCAGCGCGACACGGGTGAGCAGCCGGTCCCAGCCCGCGTAGGCGAGGCCGACCTGCTCCTGGGCGACGATCCGCAGCCCGTGGTCCACGTCCTGGGCGCGGATCGACGCGGCGGCGGCGACGCTCCGCTCCATCTCCGCCGCGTGATGGCGACAACCGCGCAGCAGCAGCCGGGCGATCCGGCCGGCGAAGACGCGGGGCACCCTGCGCACCGCGGCCAGCGGCCCCGGCACGGGCACGGCCGCGTCGGCGATCGCGCCGTCCAGCCCCCGTACGAAACGGCGGGCAGCGGCTATGTCGGGATGCGCGGAGGGGCCCGTGCCCGCGACGACCGGGGCGAGCACCGCCCGCAGCTCCCCGACCCTCATCCACCACAGGAACGGCGAGCCGATGACCAGCACCGGAGCCGCCTGGACCCGACGGCTGCGGCCGGGACGCCCCGCCGGGGCCGTACCGGGCGGGACGACTGCACGGGGCGACGCGGATGCGGATGCGGACACGGATGCGAGGGCGGTCGGGGAGGTCGGTGCGGAGGGGCTCGCGACAGGGGCCTCGGCCGACTGCGCCGAGGGGTGCGTACGGTCCTCCAACCAGCTGTCGCAGTCGGGCGTCAGGGCTATCGCGGAGGGCGCGGGCACCCCGAGCCGGTCCGCGAGGTCCCTGACCAGGCGGTAGAGGTCGGGGGCGGCCTCCTCGGCGAGCGGAACGGTCGGGCTGACCGCCGGCTTCGCCCGTACGATCGCCGTCCCGACGGCGGCGGCGAGCAGGAGCACGACGACCGCGCAGGCCGTCACGACCCAGCGGGCCGTGTCCCAACCGTCGCCCACGGCATGGCCCTGGGCACCCGCCACGAACAGGACCACGGCCACCGCCGCCGGCAGGATCGCCGCGGCCGTCGCCCAGCCGCGGATCCTCAGCAGGGCAAGAGCTCGTGCGCGCGCACCCGGCGCACCCCGCTCCTCATTCGTACCGATACCGGACATGGCCGGATGTCACCCCCTCTGTCCCCGCGGCGGTGTTCTTCACTCCCCCACTGTGACACCCGTCACTGACATCGCAATGTCAGTGGGCCAAGTGCCGGAATGCTTGCGCCGCACCCTAGTTGGGGCCTCGGCAGGCGTCATCCGGATGGCGCAGTCGTCACTCGATGGAATGGCTTTGGGCAAAGGTGCTGACGCGCTGCCGCCCTTGGGGCATCGGCGCGTTCCGGCACGGAACGGCGCGGCACATGGCGCTGCGCGCGGGGCGGAGGTGCGGTGCGCTGTGCGGCGCTGTGCCATGCGGCACGGTGCGGCGCACTGTGCGCGCAGGGGCGTGGCGCGCGCGTGTGCGTCGATGAGATGTGCCGATGAGGGGCGGCCGAAGAGCCGGTGAGCCGGCGGGCGGGGCGACGCGACGCGGGGCAGGCCGGTCGGCCTGCCCCGCGTCGGGATCCCGCCGCCCGCCGGGCGGCCGGTCTCAGCCTCCCGCGGCCTTGCGGGCGATGTCGGTGCGGAGCTGCGAACCGTCGAGCCGGATCCGGCCCGCGGCCGTGTAGGCGCGCTCACGGGCCTCGGCGAGGTCCTTGCCGGTCGCGGTCACGGACAGCACCCGGCCGCCCGCGCTGACGATCGTGTCGCCGTCCTTCTTCGTACCGGCGTGCAGGACGTACGCGTGCGGGGCATCCTGTGCCGCCACGTCGTCGAGTCCCTCGATGGGGTCCCCCGTGCGCGGCGTGCCCGGGTAGTTGTGCGAGGCGATGACCACGGTGACGGCGGCCTCGTCGCGCCACGTGAGCGGGGGCAGCTCGTCGAGGGTGCCGTTGGCGGAGCCCAGCAGGACACCGGCCAGCGGGGTCTGCAGACGGGCCAGGACCACCTGGGTCTCGGGGTCGCCGAAACGGGCGTTGAACTCGATCACCCGGACACCGCGCGAGGTGATCGCGAGGCCCGCGTACAGCAGTCCGGAGAACGGGGTGCCGCGGCGGCGGAGCTCGTCGACGGTCGGCTGGAGCACCGTCTCCATGACCTCGTCGACCAGCTTGGGGTCGGCCCACGGAAGGGGGGAGTACGCGCCCATGCCGCCGGTGTTCGGGCCCTCGTCGCCGTCCAGGGCGCGCTTGAAGTCCTGCGCGGGCTGGAGCGGCAGCACGGTGGTGCCGTCCGTGATCGCGAAGAGGCTCACCTCGGGGCCGTCGAGGAACTCCTCGATGACCACGCGGTCGCAGGCCAGGGCGTGGGCGCGGGCCGCCTCGACGTCGTCGGTGACGACGACGCCCTTGCCCGCGGCGAGTCCGTCGTCCTTGACGACGTACGGGGCGCCGAAGGCGTCGAGGGCGGTGTCGATCTCCGCCGGGGTGGTGCAGACGTAGCTGCGGGCGGTCGGGACGCCCGCCCCGGCCATCACGTCCTTGGCGAACGCCTTGGAACCCTCCAGCCGGGCCGCTTCCCGGGAAGGACCGAAGCAGGGGATGCCCGCGGCGCGCACGGCGTCGGCGACCCCGGCGACGAGCGGCGCCTCCGGGCCGACGACCACCAGTCCGGCGCCCAGGTCGGTGGCGAGGCGCGCGACGGCGTCGCCGTCGAGGGCGTCGACCGGGTGCAGTTCGGCCACCTCCGCGATGCCGGCGTTGCCGGGAGCGCAGTACAGAGCGGTGACGTCGGGGTCGAGGGACAGAGAGCGGCACAGGGCGTGTTCGCGGGCGCCGCCGCCGATGACGAGGACCTTCACGGGGTGCAGCCTAACCGCCGGGGCGCGGCCCCCTCGACGCGCGCCGCCCCGCGGACACCCGGACGATCCGACCGCTCACCCGCGCCCGGCGGCCCGGTCACCCGCCCGAGCCCGAGCCGTACCACGGGTCGCGAGCCGCAGGTCACCGGCTGTGAGTCGTCGACCGCGGGTCACGAACGTCGGTCGCGGACCACGCCCCCGCGCCCTTCCCGTCCTCCGGGTCCCTGCCCGTCCTCCGGGGCCTTCCCGTCCTTCCGGCCCCTGCCCGCTCTACTCGTTGGTGTACTCCTCGACGACCGTGGCCCCCAGTTCACGGACGATCAGCTCGTGCCCGGAGAGCGCCGAGTCGACGAGATCCGGGTCGTCGGCCTCGGGGATGTCGTCCTCGGGGGCGACCGCGCGCGGCGCCTCGGGGGCGGAGTACGGCTGGGGCGCGGACTGCGCGGCGGCCGGGGCCGTCGAGGCGGGGGCGGGCGCCGGGGCCGGCCGGGGCTCGTAGCTCTGCTGAGGTGCGGGAGCCGGGCGCTGCGCCATCGGCGGAGCGGCGGAGGGACGTCCCCCGCCGACCTGCGGCGGGGCGCCCGCGCCTCCCGACGGGTCGACGATCGCCTCGATCTTCCACTGCGCGTTGAACCGTTCGGCAAGTGCCTGCTTCAGCACGTCCTCGCTGCCGCTGCCCGAGAAGTTGTCGCGCGCGCCCGCGTTGAGGAAGCCGATCTGCAGGGTGGTGCCGTCGAAGCCGGTGACCTGGGCGTTCTGGCTGAGCAGGATCCAGGTGAACCGGCGGCGGTTCTTCACGGCCTCCAGGATGTCCGGCCACATGTTCCGCACCTGGGCGGCGCCCTGGGCCATGCCCGGGCTCGGCTCGGCGGCGGCGTGCGCCGGTGGCGCGGGCGCGGCGGCCGGGACCGACGCGGCCTGCGGGGCGGGCGACCGGCCGGGGGCGGAGGCGGTCGGCCAGCCGCCGGGGCGGCGTCCCGACTCCGGCGCGGCCGCGGTGGGCCAGGCCCCGGGGCGCTGGCCGCCCGCGGGGGCCGGGGCCCCGCCCGACGGCTGCTGGGCGACCGGGGCCATGGGCTGCGCGGGTGCGGCGGGTGCGACGGGCGGCGTCACCGGAGCCGGGGCGGGCTCGGGGGCAGGTGCGGGCGCGGGCGCCTCGCCCCGTACCGCGGCACGCGCTGCGGCGGGCCCACCGCCGGGCGGCACGGGCGGGGCGGCGGGCACCGGCGCGTGGGCCAGGGCCTCGGGCCCGGGTACGTACCCCATGGCGGGGCCCGGGCCCGCCGTCGCGAAGGAGGCGCCGCGCTCCAGCCGGTCGAGCCGGGCCTGGAGCGAACGCTCGTCGTCGAAGGCGGCGGGAAGCAGCACCCGGGCGCAGATCAGCTCGACCTGGAGCCGCGGCGAGGTCGCCCCGCGCATCTCCGTGAGCCCCGTGTTGACCAGGTCGGCGGCGCGGCTCAGCTCCGCGGCGCCGAAGACGGACGCCTGGGCCTGCATCCGCTCGACGACATCGGCGGGGGCGTCGATCAGCCCCTTCTCCCCCGCGTCCGGCACGGCGGCCAGGATCACCAGGTCGCGCAGCCGCTCCAGGAGATCGGCCACGAAGCGGCGCGGATCGTTGCCGCCCTCGATCACCCGGTCCACGACCTCAAACGCCGCGGCCCCGTCGCCCGCCGCGAAGGCGTCCACGATCGAGTCGAGCAACGAGCCGTCGGTGTAACCGAGCAGCGAGGTCGCCATGGCATATGTCACACCGTCGTCGCCGGCGCCGGCGAGCAACTGGTCCATCACCGACATCGAGTCACGCACGGACCCGGCACCGGCCCGCACGACCAGCGGCAGCACGCCGTCCTCGACGGGGCTGTTCTCCCTGCCGCAGACCTCGGCGAGGTACTCGCGCAGCGTCCCCGGCGGGACGAGCCGGAAGGGGTAGTGGTGCGTACGCGACCGGATGGTGCCGATGACCTTCTCGGGCTCGGTGGTCGCGAAGATGAACTTGAGGTGCTCCGGCGGCTCCTCGACCACCTTCAGCAGGGCGTTGAACCCCGCCGAGGTGACCATGTGCGCCTCGTCGATGATGTAGATCTTGTAACGGCTGGAGGCGGGCCCGAAGAACGCCTTCTCCCGCAGATCACGGGCGTCGTCCACGCCACCGTGCGACGCGGCGTCGATCTCGATGACGTCGATCGATCCCGGCCCGTTGCGCGAGAGGTCCCGGCAGGACTGGCACTCCCCGCACGGCGTGGGCGTCGGCCCCTGCTCGCAGTTCAGACAGCGGGCCAGGATGCGCGCACTGGTCGTCTTGCCGCACCCGCGCGGACCGCTGAACAGGTACGCGTGATTGACCCGGTTGTTCCGCAGGGCCTGCTGCAGCGGGTCGGTGACATGCTCCTGCCCGATGACCTCGGCGAACGACTCGGGGCGATAGCGGCGGTACAGCGCAAGGGACGACACACATACGAGGTTATCCGGGCCGACTGACAACCGACCCCGGCCCGGCCGAAGCCCGCCCCGTGCCCCGGCCCCCGGGAACACCGCCCCCGGAAAACACAAGGGCCCCCCACGCACCCGCCAGAGCCGACCTACCCTTGCTGCCTTCCGGCCCTGGGGGAGTTCAGTCAGATAGCGCCACGTGAGGGGCTGACGCCCACCTTAACCGATCCCCACCCCCACCGGTCCACCTCCCCGCCCTCCCCGCCCCTCCGAAAGCCCTTCGGAGGACCCCCGGAACGATCTTGAGGCGAACAGGTTCGCAAGCACCCCTCAACGTCTTGTATTGTTTGCGGCGGAGGATTCGCCTAGTGGCCTAGGGCGCACGCTTGGAAAGCGTGTTGGGGGCAACCCCTCACGAGTTCGAATCTCGTATCCTCCGCCAGCCCAGAGGGCCGGACCGCTTTTGCGGTCCGGCCCTCTGGCGTTCGCCGGTCCCGAGTGCCGACGGCAGCGTGGCTAGGAGTCGGCCTTCTCTCCGGCGAACCTCGCCCCGGCCTCGACATCGTCGTAGAGCACTCGCACGTCCTGGATACCGAGCCCTCGCATCAGGTCGGGCAGACGCACGACGTAGGTTCGCCCCTTCCTCCGGAGGGGGCATGGGAAGCCTCCATGGGCTGCCCGCCTGTACGCGGTGCTCGGGCTCAGATTCAGCGCCTTCGCCGCTGTCCTCAGACCCACCTCCAGGGGGAGCCCGAAGAGCTCCGAGAAAGGAACCGACTCGTCACGGCGCGTCATCTGTGTACTCCTCCATCTCGAACAGACATTGCTGCCCCGCCGATGCACGGTGTGCGCCGTCACGCCCCGGGCGTGACCTTGCACGACGGAGTCGGCGCACCTGGCGCACATGCGTCAAGAGCCCCAACCTGTGCGCCAGAGATCCCAGTCGCTCGCCCTGCGCCCTCCGGACAAGTGCTGCGGACATCCCGTCGACCCTCACCAGGTCGCCGACCGGCGACGGCGTCTCACACCCGTCGCACGCCGGGCCCTGGCTCGTGTCCCACTCTCCCGACAGGGTTTCGTGAGCGTTCCGCCGACCGGTCCGCCATCCGGCGGCGAACGCCGAATCAACCAGGTACTGCTCCACCCCCATGGCATCCGTCTCACCGAAGGTCCGTGTGCTCGCCAGCACTCCTTCCAGCAGCGCAGAGCACACGTCGTCCCGTTCCGCCCCCGTGCGGCGGGCAATCGCTCGTGCCGCTCCTCGCAGGCGGGGGGCGAGCAACCAGAGGGCGATCAGCACCCATCGGTCCGCCCGCCCGGTCTCCGCCTCTTCGCGAATGTGGTGTGCGATGTGGCACCAGGCATCAGCACGTGCGCGGTCATCGGAGTCTTGTCGGCCGATATCGGAACGCAAACCGTCCAGCGATACAGCCTTATCGCAGAAAGGCGTGGCAGTGGTTTCCGGAAACGCGCAGAGATGCGTATCGGCGTACCGGGTCTCCACCCATCTGCAGATACGGGTGAAGGCATCACCTGACGGTGGAAAGGTCAACGCTCCACCCCTTGGTCTCCGTCTTCAGGACGGTTCTGCACCGAGTCGCAGGAACCGGATCGATCAGGAGTCTCCGCTTCCGAGACCTCCCCTGTCGGTGTGACCTGCCAGCCGCCGGGCCGGGACTCCCCTACCGTGTCGGCTCGATGCACGGCATCGCCGCCTGCCGCTGACGCCTCGTCCTCACTCGGAGGCGGCGGACCGGCATCAGACACCGGCGTGCTTCCCCCCACCCATTCCTCATGGGATCCGGCGGCGAGATTCTCTTCCCGGCGCAGTACCCTGCGGATGCTTTCCGCCGCATCCGACCGACCCGCCTCATCCGACATCCGGGCGAGGCGGTGAACGAACGCAGCCCGCTCGGCCGATCCCTGGGGGAATCCCATCTCGTCCAAAAGGGCGGAGGCACGTTCACCGGGCGGCGCCGAGTACCCCTCCGAGCGTGTGCGTGGCTCCTCCCTCGGAGGAATTTCATCGTCGAGCGGTTCCGGGTGGCCGAACCCGCCCGCGGGCTCGCTGCCGGTCGAATCGTCACGAGACACGAACAGGTCGAAGAACTTGTCCGGAATCTCCTGGTCGTTGGCAGCGGCGGAAAGAACGGTCAAGGGCGCGATCATCTCCACCGCGCGCTCGATCTCGTCATCGTGACGCGCCATCCACCAGACCACCGCACTGCCGGGGCTCTGCAGCACTTCCTCACCCAGGTAGGCGCGGAGATTGCGTTCATGTTGTCGACGGCTCTCCCAAGTGCCCATGGCCTTGCGCAGGCCATCCAGCTCGTCCAGGTGTTCCTGGTCCCCCTGCCTCAGGACGAGGCGGACATCGGTGGCGTAAGAGGTCACCGTTCCGGAATCATCAGTCGTCGGAGTGCCGAGCACACCCTCCAACCAGTGCCCCAGAAAAGTGCAGCGGACAGGATGTTCCGCCATGGTCACGTGCTGCACGCGCTGCAGAATGGACGTTGCTGCCAGAGCAGCCGGATTTCCGTGCGGCAGGGAGATCGCCCCTTCGGCCTCCCGCCACCAGATGGTCGCCGAGAAAAGGAACGGGCAGTCCTCCAAGGCGCTCTGTACCGGTACCACCACCACGGAAGTATCCGAGTAGGGAGCTTCGGGCGGAGGCTCTGCAGTGCTTTCCTCGTCCTCCTCCGGAAACGGGGACGAGCCGCCTTCCACAGCGCTCGACACACGCATGTCGGCCAGAATCGCACCGGCTGCGAGAGCGGGCAGGAGGAACCAGATCCAGATCGGCCAGTCGAGGGCGGCGCCCAGCGCCAGGGCACCGGCAACCAAGCCGGCAGACATGAGGCGTGTCATGTGGTGAAGCTTCATGAATTCTCCCTTGCCTTTCGTGTGCCGGAACCGGAACGTGCTCCGCCGACCCCCTGCACCAGGTCGATCTCTCGGCAGAACCGGTCAGCGATCCGAGACCGGTCGTCGCGTTGTGCTCGTGTGTCCGTCGATGTGGCGGCGGGGGCCCGGGCGGCCCAGTCGCACACGGTCACGTAGAGGAGATTCAGCAGCTCGCGATCGCCCGAGGCCGCAAGCAGCAAAGCGCTCAGGACCTTGTCCTCGGCGCGGTGCTCGATCAGAGCCGTGAGCCAGTGCCGCACGAGGGAAGTCCAGACAGCTGCCGGCTTCGCGGTCATGGTCGCCCGCCAGGCCAGAGTGAACTCCTGCCAGGGCGGCACGATGCGCAGTTCGGCAGGGTCCAGCAATTCCAGGACCATGTTCGTGCCCAGACCTGTTGTCCCCGTACTCAGCAACCGTTGGACCAGTCGCCTGTACAGCCGCCGATTTGCCCGGGCCAGTTCCAGCAGGGCCGAACGGGCAGCCGCGGCGTCGCCCGCTGTCGTCTCCTGGCGCAGAGCGAGGTGCCGAAGTCTGACCATGGCCTGTTCGGGATGGGTCACGGCCATCACCTGCTGGCAGACATCAATGAGTACACGTGCCAGATCCGGGGAAATACGCGCTGCCGTCGCCCAGCCGTACACCTGCGCCCTGAAGCGCGAGCCGTACTCGTCATGGCTGAGTCCGAACTCCAGTGCCGCCGCGGCTTCGGCACGCAGTCGCCCGCCCGCCGAGGAACGCGTCCACTTCTCGACGAGTACGCGCAGATCATCTGGACGACCGGTGGAAAGCGCCTGTTCCGCGAATCGGGCAACCAGGTGCGCGCGTTCCTCCGTCCTGAGCCCGGGAAGCTCCATGCACCGGCCCACCCAGTCCCGAAAGCTCGGACGGAGGTCGGGGAAGTTCTCCCAGAAGTGCTTTCTGACCGCGCTGTCGTAGGCAAGTCTTCTGAACCGCACCCTTCCGTCCCCCTCCCGTTCGAGGGACAGCACTTCCAGTTGCTCACCCAAGTCGGCCTGGGCCAGCCGGGGGGTCTCGTCCGGCTGGTGGCGGAGCACGTCCAGCAGGACGTGCGCAGAGGCCAGCACCGTCTCCGCCGACGCGCCGCTGGTCATGGCCGCCGTGAGCAGGAGGGCCCGCTCCGGAACGCTCCGATGCTGCCGCAGGTGCCTGGACACCTCGTCGGACCAGTTGGTCGCGGCGGCCACGGCCTCGTCCCGCCAGTTCACGAAACGGGAGCCGTATCGATTGCTGTCCCGCGCCTGGACGACCAGTTCTCCCAGTCGGGACAGCTCCCGCATGGGAGCTGTGGTGAACATGTGGGTCAGTTCGTCGGTGGCCAGCTGATCGGGATCGAACGCCAAGCCACGTACCCGCAGGTACCGGCTGAAGACCGCACGCCCACGCGGCCGTTCGAGGGGCACCACCAGCGGGGAAAGATCCGGGTCGATCAGCCATCCCAGCCCTGTGGGAAGAACGGCGACCATGCGCGCACCGCATTGCTCGACGAGTGATCGATAACGCATGAGTGTGCGCTGGGCGGCGGGATAGTCCGCGTCGGTCACACCGGACAGGTCCAGCAGGTAACGGTCGTCCGCTGACGTGTCGGGATTGCCTTCTTCCCAACTCGACGGCAGTTCCTCGACCCTGCCCCCGGCAACCGACGCCTTCTCCAGCAACATGGTTGCCGCCGAACGCCGTCCCGTCCCGGGAGGACCGTCCAGGAGAACCACCGCGCCGGGAAGTGTCAGCCGGTCGGCGGCTTGGCCGTAGCCACGCGGATACACGAAGCACTTGGCAAGCCGCCGACGGTGCTCGCGTACGATCTCCAGTCGCGCGACTCCGGTTCTGACCAGGCCCTCGTTCGCACCGATCACCCAGGTGACGTTGTACTGGTCCCCACTGCCGCTGTGAACGGCTGCCCGCGGGTTGCTGATCCGCGTGGTGCTCCCCCTGCCGGTCAACGATCCCCGTCCACAGGGCGTTCGCTCCGGTTCGAGCGCTGCCGGACCGTGCCGTGGTTCTCGGCCACGTAGTTGACGACGCCCCCGTCACCGGAGACGCGCGGCCCGAAGGACTGCTCACGGGCCTGGTAGAGATGCCCGCTCCCCGTATGCACCGGGCCTTTGGGTTCACTGACGAACGTTCCGGAGAAATCACCGTTGAGGTTGCCGATGCCACCGCGCTGACGGTGCTTGATCACTCCGGCCCTCACCCGAGCGGCCCCGGACTCGTCTCCGCCCTCGTGCCCGCCGCCGTCCGGCTTCTCCGGACGACCCTCGTAACCGTGGTTCCGCGCGGCGGTCTCGAGCTCCGGCAACAGCCTCACCAGGTCATCCACCAGCCGTGACAGATCGGCTTCCGCGTTGCGGTGGTTGAACCGGCGGTACTGACAATCGGCAAGCTCTTCCAACTCCGCCGGAAGGTCCTCCCGTCCGAGTCGCTTCGCCCCGCCCACCAGGAGGGGGATGACGAAAGCCCCGGTTTCGAGAGCCTCCAGGATCTCCCGCCTGGTCCAGTCATCCTCGTCGTGCAAGGAGCTCCGGCCGTCGGAGCCTCCGGCTTCCAGCCACTGCGGGCCGATCACCGCCAGCAGAACACCACTGCGCCGCACCGCGGTGAGCAGTTCCTTGGGGTACCGGCTGCCCGGGCCGATGGACTTGCTCGCACGGAAGACGTTCTCGTTGCCGAATACCCTTGAGAGCTCCCTGTCCACGAGGGTTGCCGTGGCTTCCTCGTCATTGGTGCGGTAATTCACAAAGATCAGAGGCATGCGAAATCCCATTCCGTGAGTTCATTTTCGGATGCGCGAACACACCTGCGCAGATCATCCCCATACCATCCCGGGAAGGTTCAGAGAGTTTCCCTGCACCGGGGGGCATGCCGGACCGTAAGCAGTAATTCAAGCCAAACCCAATTCGACGACCGGGCGCGCGGGAGGTCTTTCCGCCGACCTCGTGGCGAAAGGAACGGTCAGCTGGGGTCGAGAACGTTCACCAGCGACGGACGGAGAGCCCGTACGGTGGGATGCCCCCGGAATCGGGACCACTCACGGTCGAGTCGGCGCACGTCCGCACGGACCGTGGCAGAGGGAATGATCTTCGCGAAGGCCAGCAGTTCGCGGGCTGTTTCGCATGAGCGTTCGATCTCGCCCGAAGCAGCTTCGGCGAGAGCGCTGCGGAGTCCGTACCGCATGCGGGTGGTCAGGGCGTGGGGGGCGATGCGCCGGCATTCCCGGCCCAGTACCGCAGCCGCTTCCTTGGGCCGTCCCAGGTCGTAGAGACACCAACCGGTCACCATGGAAACCGGGTCGGCCAACTGCGTCGTGCCCAGCACAGGGGCTCCCGTCGGCTCCGCCCCTGCGGCAAGGAGTGTGCGTGCCCGTTCCAGCGCCTTCCCGCAGGCCCTCTCGTCGCCGGCGAGCGCGTGCCCCTGCGCTTCTCGCTGGGCGGCCAGTCCACGGATCCGGGGCGGCACACTGCCCTTCTGGGCCTGCTGCGCAAGAGCGATCGTCTCCGACGCCTGCCCGTTGTAGAAGGTGACGAGCGCACGACGCACCAACGCGTAATCCGCCAGGTGACCGTCGCCCCCGGCCCGCGCCAGCTCCACCGCCTGGGCCGTCCACTTCAGGGCGTCGGCCTCATCACCGGCTTCCTGAGCGATCCACCCGATGTACTCGGCGAAACGGGACGCGGCAATGAGCAGGCCGGACCGGGTGGAACCCGCCGCCTGGGAGGCGAGCGTGGTCACCGTCACAGCTTGGGCCTGCAGGACGGGCAACAGGACGGAGGGGGCGGTGCTCTGGCCCAACCGCCTCATCTGATGCAACTGGTCGTGGAACAGCGCGTCCGGGGGCAACGCCGTGGCATCGGCACGCTCCTCCCTGGCACCTTCCGGCAGTGCGACGGCAAGCAGCGAGCCGACGCCCGTGGCGATCACCTGGCGGCGCGCCATTGTCGGCCGCCCCTCTGCGGTAACCGCATCGGATTCGACTGTTCGCCGCAGCTTCCCATCCGCTGCGAAGAACGCGTCGCACCGCTGCACAAAATCCATCGCCGGGGTTTTATCGCCTCTCTCGATCTTGCAGAGGTGACCTTTGCTGTAGCTCATGGCATCGGCCAGTTCTTGCAGCGTCATACCCGCGTCCTGACGCAGACGACGCAACTCCGCACCAAAGCGTAAAGGGACTTCCATGCCTCCGCCTTCCTCGAGCTTCTCCCTGTGCAGCCAATTCCCTGACTGCTTGTGACGAAGAGTCTTGCACGGCGACACTCCACGTCACCCGGATACGGGGAAGTTTCCTGTTTCCTCTTCCTCACGACAGCAGTCCCCTGCCCTCTCTCTCGCCCGTGGCACATTCCACGGGCGAGAGGTGAATCATTTAATTTCAGCCAGAAGTTCAAATCTCACCCTCTTCGCCATTACCTCTCGCCGAACGATGCGGCGAGACTCGGGCCGCGCCCGATACCCCCTATGACCTCGGCCGTCGCCGGTGGATCGGGGCAGCGGCGGGCGCGACGCCGAGGCGCGAACAGCACCGGTGTACATCCAGGACGCCTGGACCGCGATGCGTTCTCCAGCCGGTTCGACCGGGGCCCTCCCGGACCGCCGGGACCGCCGGGCCCGTGGGGGGTTCGGCCGGGTGGTCGGGATGTGGAGGGGGTGGGGTGTGCCGGGCCCGGTGGGGGGTGTGAGCGGGGTCACTGTGGGTTCTTCGGGTTTCGTGTCGTCCGGATGAGGGGTGCCGGGCGTATGCCGGGTGAGACCGAGGAGAGCCAGGAGTTGTTTGTTGACCGTCGAGGAGTTCGAAGAGTTCTACGCGCAGACGGCGGCCCGGCTGACCGGGCAGTTGTTTGTGATGCTCGGCGACCAGCACGAGGCGCAGGACGTGGTGCAGGAGGCGTTCGTCAAGGGGTGGAGCCGGCGGCGCCAGCTCGATCGTGACGGGCAGCCCGAGGCGTGGATCCGCACGGTCGCGTGGCGGCTGGCGGTGAGCCGGTGGCGGGGGCGGCGGCGGGCCGCGGACGCCTGGCGGCGCAGTGGTGTGCCGCCCCACTCGGAGGCGCCCGGCACGGAGTCGTTGGCCCTGGTGGAGGCGTTGCGGGAGCTGCCGCCCAAGCAGCGCCGCACGTTGGCCCTGCACTACGTCTGCGATCTGACCGTCGAGCAGATCGCCGCCGAGACCGGTCTGTCGGCCAGCACCGTCAAGACGCATCTGGCCCGGGGCCGGGCCACGCTCTCGCACCGTCTGCAGGATCCGCGCACCGAGGAGGGGCCCCGTGCCTGAGTCCCACGACCCGCTGGGGTCCTTGTTCAAGGAGGCCGCGGCCACCGGGCAGGCCCGTGCCCGTTCCGCTCCGCCGTCGTACATCACCGAGCGCGGCGCGCGTGCCCACCGGCGCCGGATGGTCGCGCTGGCCGTGGGGGCCTGTCTGGTCTTCTCCGGTGCGGGTGCGGCCGTGGCCTCGCTGCTGCCCGACAGTCCGGGTACCACCGTGCCGGCCACCACCCCGTCCCCCGTTCCCTCGCCCTCGCCCTCCCCCACCAAGCCCTCGCCCTCGACGTCCTCGCCCACCTCGCCGCAGACCACCCTGCCGCCGTCGTACACGCCCTCCTCCGGCGGGAACCCGTCGAACGCGCCGAGCGCGCCCACCCGGACCCTGTCGGAAACGCCGGCCTCCCCCACCCGGAGCGCCACCCTGCCGCCGCCCTGATCCCGAGTCCTTGCCGGACGGTCCGCCGGGGCCGTCCGAGCTGTTCGGCACGCGCGAGAACGACCCAGGAGATGTGCAGTGAGCCTTCTGACCCCGCAACGGCGGCGTGAGCGTCCGTCGTCCGTACCGTTGCCGCCACGGTCACGGTTGTGGTCGCGGTTGCCGGTGGCGCGGATCGGGGCCGCCGATCGCGAGGTGCTGTGGCTGTACCTGCTGACCCGGGTGGGCGTCTGGACCCTCGCGTACTGCACCCGGTGGCTGTTCCCCGACGACGGGAAGGCCCGCCACGCGGATTCGTTCTTCTCCTCGTGGCAGCGGTGGGACTGGTGGCACTACCTGCACATAGCCCAGTCCGGGTACTTCCCGGACGGGACCGGTCCCTGGACGCCCGACTGGGACAACAGGGAGGCGTTCTTCCCCGGCTTCCCGTTCCTGCTGCGGGCCGTCCACACCGTCGTCCCGAGCTGGCCGGCCGCCGGTGCGCTGATCTCGTTCGTCGCCGGGGGCGTCGCCGTACTGGCCCTGGCCCGGATCGCCCGGCTGCACCTGCCGCAGGAGGGGGCGGGACCGCGAGCGGCGCTGTTCTTCCTGCTGTCCCCGTGCGCGGTCTTCCTGGCCGCCGGCTACACCGAGGCGCTCTTCCTCGCGTTCGCCCTGCCCGCCTGGCTGGCCGCCCAGCGCCTCAACTGGCCGCTGGCGGCCGTCCTCACCTGCCTGGCCACCACGGTCCGGGTCAGCGGGCTCTTCCTCGCCGGGGCCCTGGCGGTCCACTTCCTGGTGACCGTCCGCACCCCCGCCCACTGGCGCCGGCTGCCCTGGCTGGCGCTGCCCGCCCTGCCGCCCCTGCTCCACAGCTGGTACCTCCAGGTGCACACCGGTGACTGGATGGCCTGGAAGCACGCCGAGGAGCGCGGCTGGTACCGCGACTTCCACGCCCCCTGGGAGGCGTGGAAGAACACCTGGCACGCCGCCTTCGGCCACTCCCAGCCCACCGGCTACGCCCTGATGTCCCAGGCCGAACTCCTCACCATGGTCATCGGCCTGGTGCTGTGCGGGGTGCTGCTGCGGCGGCGGCGCTGGGCGGAGGCGGCGTACATCGCGGTCAGCCTGTGGGCGCTGGGCACGTCCTACTGGTACACCTCCCTGCCCCGCGCGACCCTGCTGTGGTGGCCCCTGTGGACCGGGCTCGCCGCCTGGAGTCTGCGCAGCCCGCGCGTCAGGACCGCCTATCTCGCCGTCGTGGCCCCCCTGATGGCGGTCGTCGCCGTCACCTTCCTCTCCGGTCGGTGGGCCGGCTGAGCCGTGCGGCGGCCGGCCCGTCCGCGCTCCTTCTCCGGCTTCCCGGTCAGCCGTGCCGCTTCCAGAACCGGTAGTGGTGGTCGCGCGTGAAGTCCGTGCGGCCCCAGGCGTAGGAGGACAGCGTCTGCACGTGTCCGTCCGCGCCCCGGAAGGCGGGCCAGTCCGTACGGCCCGAGGCCGCGAACTCCACCCAGGTACGGATCATCCGGTCGCGGAACCCGGCCTGTTCCGGCTTCACGGCCTGGAACAGGTCCAGGTCGAAGAGGTAGGCCAGTTCGGACATGTGCTGGGCCCGCTGCTCGAAGCTCGGCGCCGGATACCCCTTGAACCAGGGGGTGTCGCGTTCGCCGAACTCGTACATCCGGGTCGGGGTCCAGCGCGACAGCAGCCGGGCGGTGTCCAGTGTCGGTGCCGACCACGACGCGTCGGTCATGGCCGTGGCGAGGGCCTCACCGGCCGAGGCGAAGCGGGAGAGCGGGTAGCGGCCCAGTACGTCGTCGGCCCGGTCGCCGAACGCCTGCCGGACGGCGGGTTCGTACTCCTCCGGCCTCATGGGCGCGCCGCCCGGTGCCAGTTCCCGGCCGAGCACGCTGCCGCGTTCCTCGTCGTGGTTGACGCCCACGAGCACGGGCACCCGGTTGAACCGGCCGGTGCGCAGCGCCTCCGCGGGGGACAGCGGCATCAGTTCCGTACCGGCCACCGGACGGGGCTCGTTGAACGGGCCGTACGCCTTCAGCAGGTCGGCCGCGGACGCCCGGCGCAGGCAGGACTCCGTGTGCTCGCCATTGCCGCCGTCCTCGTTCCTGTCGCAGCCGAGCGCCTTGACGATCCGTCGGGCGTCGGCCTCCGCCTCGGCCCGGGTCCGGGTGCCGCCGGTGGCGCACGGTGCGCTCTGCACGACGGCCCGGTCGAAGAGTCCGGCCGAGCGGGGCGAGGCGAGGTGGTCGCAGACGCTGTAGCCGCCGCCCGACTCCCCCATGATCGTGACGTTGCGCGCGTCACCGCCGAAGGCGGCGGCGTTGGCGCGGACCCAGCGCAGCGCCGCCTGCTGGTCCTCCAGGCCGAGGCCGTCGGCCCCCTCGACGGTGGTGCCGCTCAGGAATCCCATCACCCCCAGCCGGTAGTTCACCGAGACGACGACCGCGCCCCCGGCGGCCAGCCGGTCGGGCCCGTACATGTCCCCGCTGCCGTACATCAGGCTGCCGCCGTGGATCCAGACGATCACCGGGAGCCTGCCGTCGGTGCGGGCGGGCGCGGTGACGTTCAGGTGGAGGCAGTCCTCGTTCTCACCGGGCGTGCCGATCGGGAGTCCCGCCGGTTGGGCGCACGGTGATCCGGGGGCGGTCGCGTCGCGCACCCCGGTCCAGGGCGCGGCGGGCCGGGGCGGGGTCCAGCGCAGCTCGCCGGTCGGCGGGGCCGCGTAGGGGATGCCCCGGAAACTGCGCAGCCGCCCGTTCGCGGTGCCGCGCACCTTGCCCGCCGTCGTGTCGACGACGGTGCCGACGTCCCGCGTCTTCGAGGCGCCGGCCGGGGCCGGTGTCCGGGCCGCCGCGGGTTCGGGTGCGGCCAGGCCCCATGCCAGCCCCCCGAGCGCCAACGCGGTGACGAACCACTGGGAAACGTTCCTGGTGTGTCTCATGCGGCAGCACGTTAGACAGATTTGGGCGATCGCGCAATACAGATGTCTGGATCGATCGCCTGATGCGTTCGATCCAGGTGGTGGTAACCTGCCGCGCATGGGGAACCGTGAAGCCCTGCTCGTCGGCGCCAAGGAGTGCCTGCGGGAAAAGGGGTACGACCGCAGCACCGTCCGCGACATCGCCACCGCGGCGGGCGTGAGCATGGCCGCCATCGGCTACCACTACGGCTCCCGGGAAGCGCTGCTCAACCAGGCCCTGTTCGAGATCCTCGACGAGTGGGGCGACTCCATGGGGCGGGCCCTCGTCCCCGACGCCGACGGGTCCGCGAAGCGGCACTTCGAGCGGATGTGGGAGTCCCTCGTCGCGGACTTCACCGCCCACCCCGATCTGTGGCTGGCCTCGGTGGAGCTGTTCATGCAGGCCCGGCGCCGGCCCGAGCTGCGCGCCCCGCTCGCCGCGGGCCTCGCGGAGGGCCGCCGCGGCATGGCGGCCCTCCTGCGGAGCGTCCCCGAGGACGAGGTGCCGGAGGACTCCGTGCGCACCATCGGCAGCGTCCAGATGGCGCTGATGTCGGGCGTGATGATCCAGTGCCTCGGCGACCCGGAGTCCGCGCCCTCCGCCGCCGAGGTACTCCAGGGGCTGCGCGACCTGGCCGACCTCGCGCGCTGAGGCCGTACGGGCCGCCACCGGCCCGGCGCGCCGAGGCCGTCCGGGCGTGACGGCGACCGACCGGGCGTGATCGGGTGATGACCCCACTGGTCCGCCCGTGGTCGCGCATCCAGTACCGCCCTCGCAGCCTGGGCGGGAGCACTACTGGAAGGGACGGCCCCTTGATGAGGCTTGTCGTCGATCTCAACCGGTGTCAGGGATACGCGCAGTGCGCCTTCCTGGCCCCCGACGTCTTCGTCATGCACGGCGAGGAGTCGCTGCTGTACAACCCGCACGCCGACGGGGCCCATCGGGAGCAGGTGCTGCGCGCCGTCACCGCGTGCCCCGTACAGGCGATCCTGGTGGATGAGCCGGACGCCCCGGAGAACGAGGGGCCGTCCGATGTCCGGTGACGATGCCCTGGAACGGCTGAGGCGCAAGGGGCGGATCGTGATCGTCGGGGCCTCCCTCGCCGGGCTCCGGGCCGCGGAGACCCTGCGCAAGGAGGGCTTCACCGGTTCGCTCACGCTGATCGGCGACGAGCCCCACGAACCGTACGACCGGCCCCCGCTCTCCAAGCAGGTCCTGCTGGGCCACGCGGCCGCCGACCGCACCGCGCTGCCCCGGCGGGCGGCGCTCGACGCGCACTGGCGGCTGGGGGTCGCCGCCACCGGGCTGGACATGGCGGCCAGGAAGGTCCGGCTGGCCGACGGCGACGAGGTGGCGTACGACCGGCTGCTGATCGCCACCGGCGTCCACGCCCGGCCGTGGCCGCACGAGGCCGAGGCCGCGCTGGACGGAGTCTTCACGCTGCGCACGCGGGAGGACGCGGCCCGGTTGCAGCGGCGGCTGGCGGCATCGCCCCGCCGGGTGCTGGTCATCGGCGCGGGTTTCACCGGCTCCGAGATCGCGTCCGCCTGCCGCGAGCGCGGCCTCGCGGTGACCGTCGCCGAACGCGGGGCGACCCCCCTCGTGGGCGCCCTCGGCGGGGTGATCGGCCGGGTGGCCGCGGAGCTCCAGCGCGAGCACGGCGTGGACCTGCGCTGCGGGATCATGGTCACCGCGCTGGAGGGCGACTCGGCGGGACGGCTGCGGCGCGCCCATCTGTCGGACGGCACCACCCTCGACGCGGACGTCGCCGTCGTCTCGCTCGGCGCGCAGCGGAACACCGGGTGGCTGGCCGGTTCCGGGCTCGGTGCCGGGCCGCGCGGGATCGCCTGCGACGCCGGCTGCCGGGCCTTCGACTTCCGCGGCATCGTGACCGACGACGTCTTCGTCGCCGGTGACGTGGCCCGGTCCCCGCACGCGCTCTTCGGGTACCAGTTCCTGTCCCTCGAACACTGGGGCAACGCCGTCGCGCAGGCCGAGACGGCGGCGCACAACATGATCAGCAGCAGTTCGGAGCGCCGCCCGCACCTGTGGGTCCCGGCCTTCTGGTCCGCCCAGTTCGGGGTCAACATCAAGTCGGTCGGCGTCCCGTCCCTGGGCGAGGAACTCGTCGTGGCCCAGGGCTCGCTCGCGGAACGCCGCTTCGTCTGCGCGTACGGGTACCAGGGGCGGGTCATCGCCGCCGTCTCCTTCGACGGCACGAAGTGGCTGGAGTTCTACCAGCGGCAGATCGAGTCGGCCGCGGTGTTCCCGCCGGAGCACTCCGTGGTGGACAGCCGCCCCGAGGGCCTGCGGCCGGTCCCGGCCGAGTTCCCGGACCCCTCGCTGCCCACGCACGGGCCGACCGTCACCGTCAGCGGCTACTCGCCGACCGAGCAGCGGATCACGTTCACCCCCGCCCGGGCCTGACCTCCCCCTCCCTCTTTGGGCACGGCCGCGCGACGCGCCGCCCGCCCCGACGCCGGCAAGGACCGACCACCATGACGCACGACACGCTCCTGCGGCGGATCCTCGACCCCTCCGCCCGCGCCGACCCCTATCCGCTGTACGCCGAACTCCGCAAAACCCCGGTGCTCCGGGACGGGGACGACCTGTTCGTCGTCAGCACGTACTGGGAGATCAAGGGCCTGCTGCACGATCCGCGGATCAGTTCGGACGCCCGCAACCTCTCCCCCGGCGCCGCCGGCACCCTGCTCCAGGAGGAGGAGGACTCGCCGCTGCCGCCCGCCTTCCTGCGGCTGGACCCGCCCGAGCACGACCGGCTGCGCCGGATGACGATGCGTCCGTTCGGGCCGCCGGAAACGCCCCGGCGCGTGCACGACATGCGCGGCGAACTGACCCGCATCGTCTCCGGCCTCATCGACGACTTCGGGGACCGGAAGCAGGTGGACCTGGTCGACGACTTCTCGTACCCGTTCCCGGTGACCGTGATCTGCCGGCTGCTGGGGGTTCCGCGCGAGGACGAGGCGCGCTTCCACTCCTGGGCCGACACCATCGCCGCCGGTCTCGACCCGGCCCCCGGCCAGGACCCCGGCGAGAACCGCCGCGCCACCCGGCAGGCCCGCACCGACCTGGGCCGGTACCTGGCCGGGCTCATCGACGAACGCGGCGGGGCTCCCGGTGACGACATGCTCTCCGCCCTGGTCACCCAGCACGGCGCCGACGGGCGGATGACCCGGATGGAGGTGCTCAGCACCGCCGCCCTGCTGCTGATCGCCGGTCACGAGACCACGGTCAACCTCATCACCAACGGGATGCTCACCCTGCTGCGCAACCCCGACGTCCTCGAACGGCTGCGCACCGACCCCGCGCTGGCCGCCCCGCTCGTGGAGGAACTCCTGCGCTTCGAACCGCCCGTGCAGCTGCTCCCGCAGCGCACCACCGTCGCGGACATCGACATCGGCGGCACCACCATCCCCCGGGGCGCCTCCGTCTGGCTCGTCCTGGCCTCCGGCAACCGGGACCCGAAACGGTTCGCCGACCCCGACCGCTTCGACCCCGGCCGCCGGGACAACCAGCACCTCGGCTTCGGCAGCGGCATCCACAACTGCTTCGGCGCGCCCCTCGCCCGGCTGGAGGCGCAGATCGCCCTGACCGAACTGGCCCGCAGGCTCGACAACCCCCGGCTGGTGGCGGACCCGCCCCCGTACCGTCAGAACGCCGTGCTGCGCGGGCCCCGGCACCTGGAGGTCGCCTTCGACGCACTGGGCACCTGACCGGAGGCAGGTCGGTCCGGACATCTGTCCCGGGCCGGGGCGGGCGGCGATGATGTGCGGACGGCCCGCCCCGTCCCGGTGGGCACGGTGCACCACCGACCTACGGAGTGTGGTTCAGGTGACTTCCGGTTCGGCCCAACGGCGTGGTGACGCCCGTGACGCGGCGCTGGCACACGCGGTCCGGGAGGGGCTGCTCGGCCCCCGGTCGCCCCTGATCGGTCTGCTCGACGTCGACGGCGTGCTGGACGCGGTGGCCGCGCTGAACGAGGCGTTCGCGGGCCCGGCCACCGTGCAGCACACCTTCGCGGCCAAGGCGTGCGGCCTCGTGCCGGTGCTCCGGCTGCTCGCGGACGCCGGGATGGGCTGCGAGGTGGCCTCGCCCGGGGAGCTGGAACAGGCCCTCGCCGCCGGTTTCCCGTACGACCGGATCGTCTTCGACAGCCCGGCGAAGACCGTCGAGGAGCTGGAGTTCGCCCTCGCGCACGGCATCGCGATCAACCTCGACAACTTCCAGGAACTGGCCCGGGTGGACCGCCTGCTCGCCGGGCGGGAGCCCGCCGGGCCGATCGGGCTGCGGGTCAACCCCCAGGTGGGGGCGGGTGCCATCGGGGCGATGAGCACCGCGACGGCGACCTCGAAGTTCGGCGTCGCGCTGCGCGACCCGGGGGCCGTCGAGGCGGTGACGGAGGCATTCGCGGCCCGGCCCTGGCTCAACCGGCTGCACGCGCACGTCGGTTCCCAGGGCTGCCCGCTGCCGCTCATCGCCCAGGGCGTCCGGGCCGCCCACGACCTGGCCGAGCAGATCAACGAACGGCTCGGCCGCGCCCAGATCGTCGCACTCGACATCGGCGGCGGCCTGCCCGTCAACTTCGACGACGAGGACGACCGCCCCACGTACGCGGACTACGTCGCCGAACTGCGCGCCGCGGCCCCCGGGCTCCTCGACGGCCGCTACGCCCTCGTCACCGAGTTCGGGCGGTCGCTGCTCGCCAAGAGCGGAACCGTCGCGACCCTGGTCGAGTACACGAAGTCCGCGGGCGGACGGCGGATCGCGGTCACCCACGCGGGGGCCCAGGTCGCCACCCGTACCGTGTTCATGCCCGACGCCTGGCCGCTGCGCGTCGGGATATTCGACGCCTCGGGCCGCCCCAAGCAGGGCCCGGTCCAGGTCGTCGACATCGCCGGCCCCTGCTGCTTCGCCGGTGACCTCACGGCGACCGGGCGCGAACTGCCCGCCGTCGAGCCCGGTGACGTGGTGGCGCTGTACGACACCGGGGCGTACTACTTCTCCTCGCACTTCTCGTACAACTCGCTGCCCCGGCCCGCCGTGTACGGCTATCGCACGGGCGCCGACGGGCAGGTGCGCTTCGCGCCGGTGCGCGCGGCGCAGAGCGTGCGCGAGGTGGTCGAGGAGAGCGGGCTCGCGCAGGTGGACGCCCTGGTGGAGCTGCGCGCCGGGTGAAGCCGGCGGGCTTTTCGGCGTACGGCCCGAAGGGCACCGGCCCAAAGGCTTCCCGGCGTACGGCCCCCAGGGCACCGGACCGGGGCCTCCGGCGTACGGCTCAGGGCCTGCGGCCGAAGAACTCGACCTCGGCGAGGGCGAGTCGGCGGTCGCGGCCCGCCCCGTACGCGGCCCCGGTGGTGAGCCGGGCCCGGACGATCTCCGAACCGCGCAGGTCGAAGGTCTGCGGGCCCGGCTGGTCCTTGAGCCTCAGCCTCCGCTCGACCGACGTGCCGTCGGCGGAGGTCAGCCGGACGGTGATCCGCGCCGGGCGGGCCTGGTCGAGGAACTCGTCCTTCCTGGCCGACACACCCGGGAAGAGGACCACCTTCAGCACCCGTACCGGCTGCTCGAAGTCGCACTCCAGGTACTGGCCCACCCCGGTGTCGGGTCCCGCCTCCGCGGGTGCCCAGTAACGGTTGTTGAAGCCGTCGAACGCCGCGCCCGCCGGATGGCCCGGGGCCGTGCTGGAGGCCCGGAACCGGGTGGGCGGCACCGCCTCCGGCGTCCCGGTCTCGTCCTTGGCGAGGCCGAGCCACCCGGACAGGTGCGGCAGGGCGAACCACACCCCGCAGGCCAGCAGGACCAGCACGATCGGCAGCGCCAGACCGGGGCGGCGCCACAGCCGGTGCCGCGGCCGGGTGCCCGCGACGGGCGCCTGCCGCGGTCGCCGCCGGAGGATCCGGCGCCACCAGGGGGGCCGGACGCCGGGCGGCGGCCCCGGGTCCAGGAGCAGCGCGCACCGCACGCACAGGGTGCGGTCGGGGGCGTTCTCCGTACGGCAGTTGGGGCAGCGGACGGGCGCGGCGGGCGGCGGCCCCGGGGGCGCGGGCGCGGCAGCCGGGGGTGCGTCGGGCAGCGCCTCGGGCCCCGGAACCGGCTCGCTCGCCCCGTCGCCGGGGCGACGCGGGGCGGCGGTCGCGGGGACGGGAGGCTGCGGGGAGGGTTCGGGCTCGGGCCGCGGCGGGGGCGCGGGGGCGGCCGGGGGAACGCGGAGATTCCAGTGCGCCCGGGGCGGCCGGGTGGTGGAGGGCGCCGGGGTCCCGCTCTCCGGCTCCTCCCACTCCAGGTACGCCTGGCACGACGTGCAGAACTGCGTCCCCGGTGCGTTGTTCTGCCCGCACGTCTCGCAGATCACAGGACCTCCAGATCGAAGCCCACATGTGCCGGGATCTCCGTACGGATCAGCTCCTCCAGCCGCACCCGGTCGACCTGGTACGGCTGGGCGGCCCGGACCCGGACCGTCACCCACGGCCGCGGGCTGCCCGGGAACCGGGTGTCCGGCGTCGTCGACCACGCCGTGCCACCGCTCTCCACGATCTCCGGCTCGATCCCGGTCTCCAGGAACACCGCCTCCGAGAGACCGCGCCGGGTGCCCCGCCGGCTGTGCCGCTCGACCGCGCCGCGCACCGTCGCGCGCCGCTGCTCGACCGGCTGGTCCGAGCGGGTGTCGACGGCCACCCACTGGGCCAGCCAGGCGAGGAAGTCCTCGGGCGCGCTGCGCGGGTCGAGGTGGGCGGGCAGGTTGTCGATGGAGAGCAGGACCGGGGCGAGTACGTCGTCGAGCGCCGCGAGGAACCGCTGGAGGAAGTCCTGCTCCAGGTAGACCGCCGGGAGCTGTTCGATCAGCGGGTGCGGGGTCGGCAGGCCGGTCACGGCTGTGCGCATGGCGGTCAGGCCTCCCGTACCCGGAGCTGGTGCTCGTAGCTGAAGACCAGCGCGTGCCGGTCCAGCGCGATCTTGGTGGTGGGTTCGCCGCGCTGCCCGTTCACGGGGTCGGCGGGGAAGAGGCGTACGTCCTCCACCAGGTCCACGCCCGCCACCTGTTGCAGTACGGCGAATGCCTCGCCCGACTGGATCGGCCGGCCGAACGGCCAGCCGTCGCGGCCCGGTCCGCCGCTCAGCGGGTTGAAGTAGCTGTAGAGGGCGGTCAGTGCCTCCTCGCGCACGCGCTCCAGCACGGCGCCCCTGCGGGCCTGGACCGTGGCGACCACCGTGACCCCCTGGTAGAAGGGCCGCTCGACCACCAACCGGGCCCCGATCGGCCGCCGTTCGTCCAGGTGGCCCGCGATCAGGGCCAGGGTGTGCTGCGGCGGGACGAGTTCGTCGAACTGGATGCGGCCCTGTTCGTCGCTGCGCCCGGCCGGTACGACGAGCAGCCGCACCCCGCCCGCCTCGACGTCCGAGTCCCCGCCGGCCGGGATGCACTGCACCCGGGACGCGTCGGGCGCGACCTCGCGGGCCAGCAGTTCGTAGTCGTGCGGCACCACGGCCCGGTGCAGCGTCCGCAGCGTCATCGGGCCGCGCACCCGCGCGCTCTCCACCGTCTCGCCGTCGACCCCGCCGAGCGCCGGGCGGCGGTTCTCCACCCGGGCCACGTACGGGATGGCGCTGCGCAGCACCCGGAGGGTGGAGCGGGCCACGTTGCCGCGCAGGCCCCCGCCGGTGCGGTACGAGCGCACCCGCACGGTGGCGCCCTTCGGCGGCACCTTCCCGTAGTGGCGGACGGAGCCGTCCCGTTCCCGTACCGCGGGGCCGAACTCGACCCGCCCCGAGTTGGGGTCGAGCGTGACGTGCCGGTCCTCGGGTCCGGAGTGCGCGAAGTCGTCGACCCGGGTCCACTCCGTGCCCCCCGGTCCCGCCGAGGGGTCGGCGACCTCGACGACGAACTCGCCGGGGACGACGGGCGGGCGGCTCACCGTGAAGGTCTGTCCGGGTACGCCCTCGGCCGGGCCGAGCACCTCGTCGGTCACGGTCTCGGCGTGCACGGCCCCGACGGTCGCGCCGATCGTGAACGCGGTGATCCGGCGCACCACCGGCGGCGCCATGTAGGTGGGCTGCCCGGGTTCGGCCGCCACCAGGCGGCAGCGCAGCCAGCCGCCGGTGCGGCGCACGACGACGGCCGGGGCGTGCCCCCGGGGGAGGTGCAGGATCAGTTCGCCGGACCGGTTGAAGCCGCCGGTGTCGTCCTTCTCGACCTCGCAGGCCGTCCAGGCGCTGCCGTCCCACGCCTCCCAGAGCAGCGGCGGGCGCAGCGGGTCCACGCCGACGCCCTCGACCGCGCAGTCCAGCCGCAGCACGACGACTCCCGACGGCACGGCGGCGGACAGGCCCACGTAGAGGGCGTCGCCGGGGGCGGGCGTGGCGCCGAAGCAGGGCACGGCCCGGCCGAGCGTCAGCTCCTCGGTGCGGTCGGCGGCGTCGCCGGACGTCGGCCAGGTGGCGAGGTGGGCGAACTCGCAGGGGACGATGGACAGTTCACCGACCGTGGTGAAGACCACCGCCTCCTCGGTCTCCGTGCGCACGGTGGCGACCTCCGTGCCGGCCCGGACCCGTACCGGTTCGGGCCGGGGCGCGGAGAGCCGGAACGTCACGTCGGTGCGGGCGGCGGTGGGCGGGTGCAGCCGGACCCCGATCAGGTCGAGGAAGGTCAGATAGCTCTTCTCCGGCACCCGGTTCACCCGGTAGACGAGCTGGTCGACCATGGTCGCGAAGGCTTCGATGAGGGTCACGCCCGGGTCGGACACGTTGTGGTCGGTCCACTCGGGGCAGCGCTGCTGGACGAGGCGCTTCGCCTCGTCGACCAGGCCCTGGAAGCGGCGGTCGTCCAGATGCGGGCTGGGCAGCGTCACGCGCCGTCCACCTCCTCGTGCTGCGGGATCACATAGAACGGGAAGACCAGGTTCCGGGGGTCGTTGGCGCCCCGGACGGTGTAGCCGACGTCGATGTACAGGACCCCCTCGTCGGCGTCGTCGAACCGGACGACGACCTCGGTCACCTCGATCCGGGGCTCCCACCGGTCCAGCGCGAGGCGCACCTCGTACGCCAGTTGTCCGGCCGTGCCCGCGTCCGCCGGGGCGAACACGTAGTCGTTGATGCCGCAGCCGAACTCCGGCCGCATGGGGCGTTCGCCCGGCGACGTCGCCAGGATCAGCCGGATCGACTCCTCCAGTTCGTGCTCGCCGCGCACCAGGGCGATGGAACCGGTGGCGTCCGTGCGCGGCGGGAAGGCCCAGCCCGCGCCGATGAACTCCTGTCCCATGGACGCTCAGCCTCCGATCAGCACCGTCGGGCACCCGGACACGACGGGCGAGCCGCAGGCGGCGAGGTCCCCGACGCGGGCGGCCGGCCGGCCGCCGATCAGCACCGTGGCGCTGCCGGGCGGCGCGATCACGGACGGGGCGTGCGCCGCGGGCGGCGGCGAGGCGCACAGGTGCGGGGTGCCGACCGTGGCGGCGGGCAGCCCGCCGATCAGCACGGTCGGGACGCCGGGCGGCCCGACCGTGCCGGGGTGGCCGGTGGGGTCACCGACCCGTGCGGCTGCCGCCGCGGCTGCTGACATGGCAGTCCGTTCCTCTCGCTCTCGTGCGTCCGGTGCGTCTGCGCCGTTCGGTCCGCTCGCTCTGTCCGTTTCGTCCTGTCCGTGCGGTCAATTGATCTTCACCAGGGGGGCGTTGATGGCCAGGGAGGAGCCGCCCTTGATGTCGGTGCGCTGAGTTCCGTCGATCGCGACCGTGCCGCCCCGCACGTCCACCGTTCCACCGGTGGCGAGCTTCACCTCGCCGTTGCCGCCGTCGACGCTCACTCCGCTGCGGGAGGTCAGCGTGACGCTGTCGCCGCTCAGTTCGAGCGTTCCCTGCCCGCCGTCCAGCGCGACCCCGCGGGCCGCCTTGATGGACACCTGCTGCTTGGCCTCGATGTGCACGCTGCCGTCGCTGTTGATCACGATCACGGTGCCCTTGCGGTCGAGGTCGATCTTCAGCTTTCCGTCGCCGGTGAGCAGGCGTACGCCCTGCGGTCCGTTGGCGTCGTCCAGGATCTCCAGCTGGTTGCCGCTCTTGGAGGCGACCGAGCGCCGGTTGACGGCCCCGCTCGTCGGGTCCACCAGCGGGGCGGCGGTCTCCGGGGCGCCGCCGCCGGGGGGCGCCCCGCCGGTGGACGGTCCGCCGGTCACGGCCGCGGTCACCGCCCCGGCCGCCCCGCCGGGACCGCCCGCGCCGCCGCCACCACCGGAACCACCGCCCCCGCTTCCCTGGGACGGCCGGTCCTTCCCGTTGTACAGACCGGCCAGGACGTACGGGCGGTCCAGGTGGCCGTGCTCGAACCCCACCAGGACCTCGTCCCCGACCTCGGGGATGAACGCCTCGCCGCCGCTGGTCCCGCCCGACTGCGCGGTGCGCGCCCAGTCGCTCGCGTACTCGTCCGACAGCCAGGGGAACCGCACCTTGACCCGGCCCGAACCGTCCGGGTCGTGGGTGTCCGTGACCGTTGCGCTGACCAGCCCCGCGCACCTCGACCCGCCGCCGGACCCCGTGCCGGAACCACCCGCCCCCGGCCCTCCGCCGGTCAGCCCGAACAGCGAGCGCTCCTGCTGCCCCGACACCGTCAGCCAGGTCTCGTACCCGCGCACCGGGTCGAAGACGTGCCGCGACGACGTGACCGTGTACCGCCCCTCGAACGGTGCCCCCACCGCGTTGAGCGCCACCGTGCTGCCGGCCCGCACCTCCGGGTTCCCCCGGATCACCGCCTCCAGCTCCGCGAACGACCCGGCGATCCGCTCGGCCAGGGCCTTCGCCGCCTGGTCCACCTGTTCCTGCGCCCCGTACGCCGCGTCCGTGACCACGAAACGCGCCTCGCCGAACGGGGCGGACACCTCGGCCGCGCTCACCCCGAGCTCCAGCGTCGCCGACTTCCCCGCGGGGGCCCGCCCGACCAGCGGCTGCTTGGCCTTGACGTCCCAGCCGCGCACCTCGACCTCGGAGACCTGCTCGGCGGACGACACCCCGGCCCGGCAGCGCAGCAGGTTGCTGCCCATCTCCAGCACCAGCGGATTGCGGTCGGCGCGCGCCGAACCGTCCGGTGCGCCGCTCGCCTCCGCGGGCCGGGTGATGTGCAACTGCCCGTCGAGCACGTACGCCTGGGCGCCCGCCTCCTCGGCCAGGTCGCGGATGAACTCCCAGTCGGTGACGTTGGGCTGGGCGATGTGTTCGAGCACGGGCCCGGCCACGTCGACCGTGCCCGGTTTCAGCCCGGCGCGCTGGGCGACCTGGGCGCAGATGTCGGCGAGCGTCATGTTCTGGTAGCTGGCCACCCGGCGCCCGCGGAACAGCCGGTGCGACTCGTCGAGCCCGCGCACGACGGTGAAGGTGCCGGTCTCGTCGAGCTCCACCTCCAGTGCGGTGACGACCCCCTTCAGCAGCGGTTTCGGCGCGGTGTCGCCACCGGCGCGGGCCAGCAGCCTGGCCTCGCTGCCGATCTTCAGCCCGGTCTGTTCCAGCAGCACCCGGTCCGGGTCGCGGAACCGGAGGAGGAACAGGTCGGGCAGCGTCCGGCTGTCGTCGACGTACCCCTCGACCAGCGTGTTCACGAACTTCGGCGGCAGCGGGCCGCCGCCGAACTCCACCACCAGCGCCGACGCGACGCCCGGCGGCGCCATCAGGACCGCCCTCCGTCCCGGCCCTCTTCGAGCCGGCTCAGCTCGTCGAGCGCGGGCAGCAGCAGCTGCCGTCCGGGCGCCAGCCGCAGCGGGTCGTCGATGCCGTTCGCCTCCGCGATCACCCGCCAGGCCGCCGGGTCGCCGTACTCGCGCTGGGCGAGCGACGGCAGCGAGTCCCCGGCGCCCAGCCGGTGCACCCGGCGGGCGGCGAGCGCACCCGAGGTCGGGTTCTGGCCCGGCGTCTCGCCGCTGATCTCCTCCATCGTCACCTGGCAGACGGCCCGGATCGGCACGCCCGACGTGGTGAACAGGGTGTACTTCGCCTGTACTTGGCTCACGTAGCCGGGGAACCCGGTCAGGCCGCCCCAGTGGAACACCACCCACGGCGGCGAGGAACGCTGCTGCTGACGGGTCTCGTTCGTCGGCACGCAGCACGCGAAGAGCTGCTCCACCGAGGTCACCACCCGGGTGTCCTGGGTGTCACTGGCGTCGAAGAACATCTCCACGGTGAGCTTGCTGGGCTGCGAGCCCTGGTACTCCGGCGGGCCGGAACTCTTGGCGCCCTTGGCCGGGCTGCGCTTCCAGGAGGCGGCCTTGGTGAGGCTCAGCTCCTTGGGGTTGAACTGGAAGTCGATCCGCCCGCACGGGCCGCCGGGGGTGAGGCCGCCGCCGGTCGGCGGGGTCCGCAGCTCCAGGTAGGCGTGCTCCAGCTTGGGCCGGGCCGAACCTCCCCGGCCCGTCCTCGTGGCCGCCGACGCCCCGGCCGTACCGGCGGCGCTGAAGGCGATGGGACCCGCACCGCTCACGACGCTCAGCCCTCCATCACATAGCCGTGATGGGCGATCTCGATCGTCTCCATCGCGACCTTGGGCGATTCGGGGGTGAAGGAGGGGCCGGTCCAGCGGACGGGCACGACCTCCAGCAGCCCCCACTGGGCCACCTTCCGCCCGTCCCCGGTCCGCGCCTCGATGTGCGCCGTCTTGCGGCTGAACCCGGTCGTCATGGTGGCGAACCAGCGGGCCACCTTCTCGGTCTCCTTGGTCAGCGGCCTGGAGAGCTTCACGTTCGAGTACTTCAGGCGGGTCGGCAGCTGCCACAGATGCCCGTTGTTGCCGCCCTCCTCCCGGGTTTCGAGCACCACTTCGCAGCCCAGCCCGTCGCACGTGTTGAACGACCCGAGCTCGATGTCGTCGATCGTGACGACGAAGCAGACGCTGACGGCGGGATCGTCGTCCTGGGCGGTGGCCATGGTGCGTACCTCTCGATCTCATCGGTCTCAGTGGCGGGTGTTGATGAGGAATCCCGCCCGTTCGCGTTCCAGTCGCAGGTCCGCCTTGAAGAGCCTGCTGAGCGGCGGGTACAGGGCGCGCACCAGCTCGTCGGTGACCACGGGCGCGCCGCCCTCCCGGCCGCCCGGGCCGGGCGGTCCGCCGGAGGCCGCGGCTCCGGGTGCGTCGCGGTCGTCGGCGTCGGGTCCGGGGGCCGGCTCGGGGCCGGGGCCGGGTTCCCGGGGTGGGTCCGGGGGCGGCGGTTCCTCGGCCTCCGTCTCGCGCTGGACGACGGGCGACGAGTACGACGGCGGCGGGGTGCCGAAGACGACGCTGCCGTCGGCCGCCCGCTGGGCCACCCCCGCGGCCAGGGCGACCGAACCCGCCGAGGTGAAGGCGGGGACGGACGGTACGGAGGAGGCGGGGGCGGCGGCCAGCGAACGGGGCACCGGCGGTCCCCCGGCCGCCCGGCGCTGCACGGCGGGAAGCGGCGGGGAGGCGGGCGGCGCACCCGTCGCCCGTCCCGGAGCGGCGACGGTGCGTTGCAGCGCCGCCGGTGCGGACGGAGTCACCGCCACCATCGACGCCGTGCTCCCCCCGTCGGAGCTCCAGCGCACCGGAACCGCATCGGCCGGGGCCCCGCCACCCGGTACGGAGCCCGGCACCGTCCCCGTACCGGCCGGCGGAAGCGGTGCGCCCCCGCCCGCCCCGTCCATCACGGAACGCTGTACCGCTGCTCCCCAACCCTCGTCCCGCCCGTTCCGGAGCGGTACGGGACGGTCGGCGAGCAGCGGGGCGACCGGATCGGTGCTCGGGGGCGGCGCCAGGGGGGACGTCGACGGCACGGCGGGGGTCCGCTGCACCGCGGGCGTGGGGGCCGGCGGTGCGGGGTCCGACGTGGCGGGGAGCAGGGGCGAGTCACCGAGCAACGGCGCGGTGGGCCCGCCGGATTCGGGCTCGGGCACCGGCTGCGGCACCGCGGGCACCCCGGCATCCGCCGCGCCCGGGACAGCCGGAGCCGCCCCGGACTCCGCGTCCGGCCCGTCGGCGGCGGCCTGCCGCTGAGCCGTCGGCGGCAGCGCGGACATGGGCGCGCCGAGCCCCGGCACGCGCCGGGGCGAACCGGGAGCGGGCGCCGCCGCCGAGCGCTGCACGGGCGGGGGCGCGGACGGAAGCGGGTGCGGGTGCGGGCTCGTGGACGGATTCGGGGCCGGGGGCGGAGGTGGCGTCGCGGGCCCGGGAGCGGCCGATCCGGCTGCCGTCACGAGGGGCTGCTCCCCCACCAGTTGACGCACCGGCAGCTCCGCCACGGCCGACTCCCCGGCCGACGTCATCGCGGAAGCGTCCCCCGGAACGACGCGCTGCACGGGAACGGACGGAGGCAGGGGCCGCGGCGACGGCAGGGGCACGGACCGGGCCCCGCCCGGCAGTCCCTCCGCGCGTTCCGCGGACCGCTGCACCGGCGACGGACGGTCCGCGGTGACCGGGGCCGCGGGGGCGGTGACCCCGTGCACCAGCCCGGTGGGCGCGTCCGGGCTGACCAGGTGCCCGAGCGGGGTGCCGAGGGCGGGGTCCTGCCGGGTGGAGAGCGACCCCTGGAAGCCGGAGGGGTCGATGACCAGGTCCTGGGTGCCCAGGGTCCGCTGGATGGGCGGCAGTTCGGCCAGGTCCGCGCGCTCGCGCGGTCCGGCGGGCCGGGCGGCAGCCGCGCTTCCGGCCCCCTCAGCCGTACCCGTACTCGTGCTCGTGTCCGTACCCTTGCGCCCGTCGCCGCGCAGCCAGGACATCAGGCCCATGGATTCTTCCGCCCTCCCCGCGCTCTCCGCTACTGCCCGTTGAGGCGAGCGATCTGTGCGACGAACCTCAGTCGTTCCGGGTGCTCCAGGTCCAGCAGCTCATCGAGCGGCCAGTGGAAGTGGTAGGCGAGGTACGCGACCTCCTCGTAGAGCAGGTCGGCCGCGTACGTCACGATTCCCCCAGGCGGCCACCGGCGAGATTCACCGCGAACTCCTCCTGGCAGGAGGGACAGGTGACGGCGGCGCGGGTGTGCCCCTCGGCGTTGATCCGCCGGTAGAAGTCCTGGAGGAAGGCCAGGTCGGAGGCGAACAGGTCCTCGATGACCCCGGGGTGGATGTCGTCGACCGTGCCGATCCGGGTCACGACCCGGGCGATGAGCACGACCGAGAGGTACGCGGAGTTCTCCCGCACCCGGTCGTCCCGCAGCGGCACGAGTTCGTCGCGCGCGGTCGCGAGCCGCATGACGCCCGTACGGTGCACGACGCCCGCGTCGTCGACGTACCCGCGCGGCAGCTCGAAGGGGAACTCGGTGCGCAGCGGCTCCCGCCCGCCGGACCGCGCGCTCCCGCCCTCCGGGAGGTGCGCGTCCGGCCGCCGGGGGGCCTCCGCCGGAGCCGTACGCCGCATCAGTCGAGTTCCATGCTCTCGTAGGTGATGGCGAGCTTCTCCGTCAGGACCGAGGTGTCACCGGCCTTGAGGGTGCCGATCTCCAGGGACTTGGGCCAGGCGTTGATGAGCTTGTAGCGCTTGATGGCGATGCCCTCGTGGTCGTACACGATGACCGCGCCGTTGCGGCGGGCCGTGGTCATCCGGCCGAAGCGGGAGTCCTTGATCCACCGCTCGAAGCTGTTGTCCTCGGTCAGGCCCCGGGTCACGGTCACCTCACCGGCCTTGGGCCGGCCGGGGAGCTTCTTGATGGCGTAGCGGCCGTCGGCGGTGTTCTGCTTCAGCTCGATGACGTCCTGCTCCATCTTCAGACCACTGACCTCGGTGATCTGCTTGATGACGACGCTGTCGAATTCGAGGCCGAACGACGCCCCGACGGTGCTGTCGAGATCGGGAAGTGGCACAACAGACTCCTTTACCGCTCTTGCCGCCTACAGGGATCTCAGAGGTGCGCGCCGCCCGGCCCGGCCGCCCGCGGGGGAGGGGGCGGTCATTCGTCGACGCCGCCGGTCCCCCCGGTCAGCTGGGAGAGGCGGAAGACGACGAACTCGGCCGGCCTGACCGGTGCCACCCCGATCTCGCAGATGACCTGGCCCGCGTCGATGCTCTCCGGCGGGTTGGTCTCGCGGTCGCACTTGACGTAGAACGCCTCTTCCGGAGTGAGCCCGAACAGCGCCCCCTTGCGCCACTCGTTCACCAGGAACGCCGAGACCGTGCGCCGGATGCGTGCCCACAGGGCGTCGTCGTTCGGCTCGAAGACGACCCACTGCGTACCGGCGAGGATCGACTCCTCCAGGTAGTTGAAGAGGCGCCGGACATTCAGGTAGCGCCAGGCCGGGTCGGAGGCCAGCGTGCGGGCGCCCCAGATCCGGATGCCCCGTCCGGGGAAGGACCGGATGCAGTTCAGTCCGATCGGGTTGAGCATGTCGTGCTCGCCCTTGGTCAGTTGGGTCTGGAGCGCGACCGCCCCGCGCACGACCTCGTTGGCGGGCGCCTTGTGCACGCCGCGCGACTCGTCGTTGCGCGCCCACACCCCGGCGACGTGGCCGCTCGGCGGGACGAGCCGCGCCCGCCCGGACGAGGGGTCCGCGACCCGGATCCAGGGGTAGTAGAGCGTGGCGTACTTGGAGTCGAAGTTGGCGTGGTCGGTGCGCCAGGCCCGGATCTGCTGCGGGCTGAGCCCCGGCGGCGGGTCGAGGATGGCGACCCGGTCGCCCATCAGCTCGCAGTGGCTGATCAGCCCCTGCTGCACGGCGACGACCGACTCCAGGTCCAGCAGCCCGCGTTCGTGCGCGCTCATCAGGTCCGGCACGACGACCGTGGTGATCTCCTCGACCGCTTCGAGCCCGCCGAACCCGGTACGGCGGTCGGGGTCGCCGACGTACAGCTCGGGGGTCAGCGCCCCGGTGCCGGGTGCCGCCGGGGCGGCGGGGGCCAGGGTCACGCTCTGCGGTTCGGGCCGGGCGGGTGCGGCGCCGCGGGCCGTCTCGCGGATCTCGATCAGCTCGGACCTGGAGTTGACCCGGGTGGCGACGTTCTCCTTGCTGCGCTTGGTCGTGACGCCCGGGTACTCCTCGGCGGGCCGGCCGTCCCGCTTCACGATCAGCCGGAAGACGTCGGACGGCGGGTCGTCCCCCTCCGCCTCGGCCACTTCGACGCTGATCTCGCCGGTCACGCCGGGGCGGGGCTTCACCGCGTACGGACCGAGCTGCGTCTCCGACCCGGCGGGCAGGCTGCCCGCGACCCGGGCGCCCCCGTCGTCCACCACGTGCTCGGTGCCGTCGTCGATGCGCACCACGTAGCAGACACCGCCGCCGTTGGCGAAGAACCCGTACACGGAGGAGGCCAGGTACGCGCCCTCCACGAAGTCGCCGAAGGTGCCGGCGAACTGGCTCCAGTTCGTGATCAGCGTCGGTTCGTCGAACGGGCCCTTCTGCGCGAAGCCGACGAAGGCGGTGACCGAGGTGCCCACCCCTTCGATCGGCCGGGACCCGGACTCGATCTCTTCGACGTAGACGCCCGGGGACAGGTACGACGGCATGTGAGTCTCTCCTTGGCCGGGGAACGCCCGCAATTCTTGCGACAGCGGCGATCACCGGGAACGGACACACGGCCGCCCACCCGTGCACCGGCCACTGCCCGATCAGGCAACTCCCCCGCGCTGTGCGTACCGACGGGCACTGCCCCCGACCTCGGTCCGCATGCCCTGCGCACCGCGCGGGCACCGCGCACACCCTGGGACGGCGACAGGCGCGGGCGGGTGGGCCGGGAGGGTGGATGAGGGCGGTTCCGGAGAAGGACCCCGCCCCTGCCCGTACGGAGGTCTCGCGTACGGAGGTTTCGCGTACGGTGGCGCCTGCGGCGGAGCGTCCGGCCGGTGACCGCCCCGCCCCCGTCCCCGGCGCCGATCCCCGCAGCCTTCAGCGGCTGCAGCGTGCGGCGGGCA